>JBKOVL010000196.1:0-12191 GCA_046723895.1 Actinomycetota bacterium
GGAGACGCTGCTCGCGATGCAGCGGGCGCTCGAGGACGTGCACGTCTCGCCGAGCGTCGGCTACTACATCGTCGACGTCGTTCGCGCGACCCGCGAGAGCCGCAGCGTCCAGGTCGGCGCCAGCCCGCGCGGGAGCCTCGCGCTCCTCAAGCTCGCGCGCGCGAACGCCGTGCTCGACGGCCGCGACTTCGTCGTCCCCGACGACGTCAAGGCGGTCGCCGTGCCTGCGCTCGCGCACCGCCTCTCGCTCAAGCCCGAGCTCTGGGTACAGCGTGTCCGGCCCGAGGACGTCGTCGCCGAGCAGCTCGAGACTGTGCCGACGCCGCCGGCCGAGGACGTCCGCCTTCGCGCAGGGTGATCCGGCCGGCGTGACCAGGTACGCGTCGCCGAAGCTCGCCGCCTACGCCGCACTCGGCGGGCTCGGCCTGCTCGCCGCCCTCGTCACCGGCCGGCCCGAGCTCGCGGCGATCGCGCTGCCGTTTCTCGGGGTGGTCGCGGCCGCGCTCGCGCTTGCCGCCGACCCGGAGCTCGAGGTCGCGCTCGAGCTCGACCGGGATCGCGTGCTCGAGGGCGACGAGGTCACGGTCGAGGTCCAGCTCACTGCCGCCCATCTCGTCCAGCGGGCCGAGGTCCTGCTCGCCGTTCCGCCGGCGCTCACGGTCGCCGGGGGCCAAAATCCCGCCGCAACACACGTCTCGCCGGTGCGCCCGGCGACCCTCGAGCTGCGTCTGCGTGCCGACCGCTGGGGCGTCTTCGACCTCGGCGAGGCCCACCTGCGGGTGCGCGATCTCTTCGGCCTCTTCGTCTGGACGAGCCATGTCCGGGGAAACTCTCCGGACATGGCCCTGCGGGTCTACCCGCGCCCGGAGGCGCTGCCCTCGCTGCTCCGCCCCGCGGAGACGCAGCTCTCGAGCGGCGACGAGCTCTCGCGCCGGAGGGGTGAAGGGATCGAGTTCGCCGACCTCCGGCCGTTCGCGTTCGGTGACCGTGTCCGGCGGGTCAACTGGCGGGCGAGCGCGAGGCGCGGCGAGCTGTGGGTGAACGAGCAGCACCCGGAGCGCAACACGGACGTCGTGCTCTTCCTGGACAGCTTCGCCGAGGCCCGGCGCGGCGCCCACGGGACGATCGAGCCCGCAGTCCGCGCTGCCGCGGCGCTCGCGGAGCGCTACCTCCGACGGCGCGACCGTGTCGGGCTCGTCTCCTTCGGCGGAACGCTGCGCTGGCTCGTACCCGGGACCGGCCCCGCGCAGCTGTACCGCGTCGTCGACGCGCTGCTGGACACGAGGATCCTGCTCAGCTACGCGTGGAAGTCGATCGACATCGTCCCGGTCCGGACGCTGCCCCCGCAGGCGCTGGTGATTGCGCTCACGCCGCTGCTCGACGAGCGCGCCGTCGGGGCGCTGCTCGACCTCCGCGCCCGCGGCTTCGACCTTGCGGTTGTCGAGATCTCGCCCCTGCCGTTCGTCGACCCCGGGCGCGGGCGGGCCAGACACGTGGGCTACAGGCTCTGGAAGCTGCGGCGAGAAGCGCTACGCGCGGAGTATCTCGCCGCCGGCGTAGCCGTCGCCGAGTGGCGGGACGGCGAGCCCCTGGCAGGCCCGCTGGAGGAGGTGACGGCATACAGGCGCCACGCCAGGCTCGCGCGCGTCTGATCCTCGCCACGGCGGCCGTCCTCGCCGCCGCCGCGCTCGCGACGCATGCCGCCGTCGACGCAGAGCGGCTCGGGTGGCTGCTCGCCGCCGGCGGGGCAGCGGCAACCGTCGCGCTGGCGGTGGCGATCGTGCTGCGGTCCGCGCGCCTCGCCGTCGCGGGGCTCGTCCTGCTCGGAGCGGAGTACGCAGGCTTCTTCCTCGTCCGCGGCTCGACGGTCGACGAGCGCGCGCCGCTCTACGGCGCGGGCTTCCTCGTCGTCGCGGAGCTCGCGTTCGCGGCGATGGAGCGCCGGGCCCCCGGCACCCGCGAGTTGGCCCTGTTCCGGGTCATCGCCCTGGTCGCACTTGCGATCGCCGCGGTCGCACTCGGAGCGGCCGTCCTCGCCGTGGCCGCCCTGCCGGCCGGAGGCGGGGTCGCGCTGCACGCCGTCGGAGTCGCGGCGGCCGTCGCGCTCGTCGTCCTGCTCGGCCGCCTGGCCCTGCGCACGCAGTGACCGTCGCCGTCGTCGGCTCCGTCTCGCTCGACCGGGTCGCAGGGCGTCCGCCCCGCATCGGCGGCGGCCCGTACTATGCCGCCCGGGCTCTCCACACGTTCGGCGCCCGGGCGACGATCGTCGCCAAGTGCGCGGCGCCGGACCGGCCGCTGATCATGCCGCCGCTCGTCCGGCTCGGCCTCCCCGTGCTCTGGCGTGCCTCCGCGGCGACGGCGGCGTTCACGATCGACTACGACGGCGAACAGCGGCAAATGCTCATGGACGCGATCGCCGACCCCTGGACGCCCGACGAGGTGCAGATCGCGGACGCGTCGTGGGTGCACGTGGCACCGCTCGCCCGCAGCGACTTCCCGGCCGAGACCCTCGACGCCCTCGCGCGCGGGCGGCACATCTCGCTCGACGGCCAGGGCCTCGTCCGCCCGGCGCGCATCGGTCCGCTGGAGCCGGACGGAGACTACGATCCCGCGGTGCTCCGGTCGATCTCCGTCCTCAAGCTCTCCGAGCGCGAGGCCGCCCTGCTCGTCGACGGCCTCGACGAGCGCGCCCTCGCCCGGCTCGGGGTGCCCGAGGTCGTCGTCACGCTCGGCTCGCGCGGTTGCATCGTATTCCACGAAGGAATTGCCGAGCTCGTGCGCGCCAGGCGCGTCGAGAGCGCGGACCCGACCGGGGCGGGCGATGCATTCGCGGCCGCCTACATCGCCGCGCGCAGCCGCGGAACGGCGCCGACCGCAGCGGCTCGGCGGGCGTCGGCGCTCGTCGCCGACGTGCTCGCGGGGAGGGCTGCATGAGTCTCGCGCACGTCCAGACGGCAGACGGGCTCGCCGTCGTCGACCTCGAGGAGGAGATGGTGCTCGAGCTCGACCCTGCCCGCACGATCGAGCCCGCCTCCCAGCCCGCCGTCTCGCTCCCCCGGGTCGTCGCTGCCGCGGCCGCGGGCTCCACCGTCGTCGCCGTGGTCGACGCGAAGCCGCCGCTCATGGTCTCGCACGACGCCGGCCGCACCTGGCGGGACGCCGGCCGCGGACTGCCCGCCGGCCGCGCGGTCGCGATCTCGGCCGACGATCCCGACCTCGTCCTCTACGCGGCGCGGAACCGGCTCTATCTCTCGCGCGACGGCGGCCGGTTCTGGCGCGGGCTTGCGCTCGAGCTCCCGGAGATCGAGGCCGTCTCGATCTAGCACGCCCTCAAAGCCTGAACTCGGCGCGCGCGACGACGACCGCCGACCCGCCGACCTCGACGCGCTCGACCTGCTCCGCGCTTCCGTCCACGCGCGCGTACAGCGTCGAAGGCCGGCCGATCTCGACGCCCTGCGTGATCTCGATCTCGTCGCCGAACTCGATCCGGCCGTGCCGGGCGAGGTGGAGCGCTAGCGGGCCCGCGGCCGAGCCGGTCGCGGGGTCCTCGTCGACACCGCCGCTGGGGCCGAACACGCGCGTCTTCCACCGCGCGCCTGAGCCGGCGATCGTGTTCGCGAAGAGCACCTCGCCGACTTCGGCGAGCCGCGCGAGGTCGGGTCGCAGCGCGGCCACCTCCTCCTGCGACGCGAGCGTGACGAAGACGTGGTGGACCCCGTTGTCGTAGATCTCGACCGGCAGCTCGGAGCGCCGAACCCCGAGCGCGGCCAGCAACCCCGGCTCGTCCGCGTACGGCGCCACCGTCGGCAGCGGCTGCTCCATCCGGCCGAAGACGATCCTGGCGCCCTCGCGCTCGAGCCGGACGGGCACGATCCCTTGCCCCGTCTCGAGGCGGATCACCTCGAGCTGGAGCGGGGCGGCGAGGACGAACGCGGTGCCGAGCGTCGGGTGGCCTGCGAAGGGGATCTCGATGCCGGGCGTGAAGATGCGAATCCGGGCGTGCGCGTCCTCGGACCCCGGGTAGACGAAGACCGTCTCGCTGAAGCCGACCTCCTTCGCCAGGGGCTGCAGCAGGTGCTCAGCGATCTCGCGCGCGTCCGTGAAGACGGCGAGTTGATTGCCCGCGAGCGGCGTTTCCGTGAAGACGTCGACGATGTTGAAGCGGAAGGTGGAGGACACGAGTCGACTCTAGCCGGCGGATGTCCTCCCAACAGGATCAGCCCACTTCAAGGTGGCAGGTGGTCGCGCCGTCGGTTGATCACCGTTGTGTGTGCTGTGGGCGAGGCTGGAGAGGGAGAGCCGGGCCGCAACGCAACACGAGGGAAGTGCGCCGGCTCGCTCGCGGCAGACAGCTGCTTCCGCGGCCCCACGTCAAGACAAGGAAGGGAAGGTGGAGTAGATGTCGAGTCCGGCTGGAGTGGAGAGCGCGGGGCCGCTTCCGTTCACTGGCGGGATGTTCACGGTGCCGATCATGATCCTGGGGCTGCTCCTTACGCTGAGCGCGTTTCTGGTAGCCACGGTTCGGAGGGTGCGCGGGTCGCGGTCCTGATCGCGTCGCGCAACGGGGAGGCGACGATTGGCGACACGATCCGGTCGATCGCCACGCAGGTGGCCGGCGTTTTCGTCGTCAGCGACGCATCGACGGATCGGACGGTCGAGGTTGCTCGGGCGGCCGGCGCGAGGGTGCTCGCGCTGGCCGAGAACGTCGGCAAGCCCACAGCGCTCCATACCCTGATCCTCGCCGAGCGCATCATCGAGAACTTCGATTTCGTGACGATCCTCGACGACGACACGATCGTCGCCGACGACTTCATCGAGAAGTGTCTCGCGGCATTTCGGCCTGGCGTCGCGATCGTGACCGGCAAGACGGAAAGTCGTCGAGCGCAGGGCCGCGCGCGGCTGAACCCGCTGCTCGCGTCGCGCGCGTTCGCGACTGGCGGTACCAGGTCACGCTCAGGCGCGGGCAGTCGGCGCTGGGCGTGATGAACTGCATCTCGGGGTCCAACAGCATGTTTCGCACGTCGATCCTGGCCGAGGTGATCCGGCCGAAGACGCCGTACATCGTCGACGACACGTTCTGGACAATGGAGGTCCAGCGGCGCAAGCTCGGCCGGATCGTGTACGCGCCGGCGGCAGTCGCTGCGGTTTGCGATCCGACGAATCTCCGCGACTGGTACAAGCAGAACCATCGCTGGCTCTGGGGCACGTGCCAGGGGATCATCGGCCACCGCGTCGGGCTCCGGCCCACGCTGTTCGACCTCGCGTCCGTGCTGCTGATGCTCGACTGGATCCTGTACGTCTTCGGGGCACCGACGGCGCTCGTGCTGTTCCTCCTGAACCACCCGTTCACGAGCTTCCAGCACTACGCGCTCTTCTATGCCGCGGGATTCGGAGTCTGGCTCGCGCTCGCGAGCCTCGCGACCCGCCGCCCGGAGATCGTGTTGATGGCGCCGGCGATCGCGGTGCTGGACTTCTTCTACCGGGTCGTCTTCGTCCACGCCGCGATCAAAGCGATCCGTCAGCCGCGCGTCGAAAGCTGCACCTGGTCTAGCCCGAAGCGATACGCCTAATGCGTACGTTCATCGGCGTGCTCGCGGCGGTCGGCGTCGCACTGCTCGCGTGGGGTGGGTGGACGCTGCATAGCGGCGACCCGATCACGGCCGCCGTCGAACACCGTGCGCAGCATGGGCTACGACGCCTCGTCGCCCACCGGGACGGCTGTCGAGTTGGCCACGGAGTCATAGGGATCCTGCGGATACCGAAGATCGGGGTCGAGCAGGTCGTCGTCCAGGGGACGAGCCGGGGCGATCTCGAGAAAGGGCCGGGTCACTACGGGACGACAGGGCTACCCGGACAGGGCCGGGCGATCGCGATCGCCGGTCACCGAACGACCTGGGGCGCACCGTTTCGCCACCTCGACCGCCTCCGGCGGGGTGACAGCGTGATTTTCTGCGGCATCCGCTACCGCGTCACGATCGTCTACGTCGTGCAGGCAAACGACTGGCGGATCCTGAAGGGACACGGGGAACGACTCATCCTCACGACCTGCCACCCCGTGTACTCGGCGAGCCACCGCCTCGTCGTCAAGGCAGTTCGCGCAAAGCGTCAGCGAGCGTAGAGCTCGCGTCTGACGGTTAGGCCTACTGGGCGATCGGCCGAGCGGTAGATTTGCGAGGCCGTTGCGCCTCTACCTCGTACGCCACGCCGAGGCCGCACCGGGCGAGCCGGACGATCTGCGCCCGCTGACGGCCGCCGGCCGGGAGGCGGCGCGGGCGTTGGGCGCCCGCCTCGCCGCCGAGGGAGTCCGCGCGGACGCGATCATGACGAGTCCCCTGCTACGCGCCCGCGAGACCGGCGGCGAGCTCGCACGCGCGCTCGGCTGCGAGCCGGAGCCCCACAAGCGGCTTGCTCCAGGTGCAACCGCCGAGGACGTCCGCAACGCCGTCAGTGGACGCGGCGACGCGGTCGTGGTCGTCTGCCACCAGCCGGACTGCGGCGAGATCGCATCCGAGCTCAGCGGTGCTCCAGCCCCGGCGTTCCCGCCGGCCGGGCTCGCGGTCCTCGACCTTGACGAGTAAGCCCGCGGGCGCGGCTCGATCTCGCTCCGTATCTTCCAGGCAGAGCAATGACCGCGATCAGCGTGACGGACCTTCACAAGTCGTACGGCTCGTACGAGGCGCTCCGCGGAATCGACTTCCAGATCGAGACGGGCGAGGTCTTCGGCCTGCTCGGGCCGAACGGCGCCGGCAAGACGACGACGGTCGAGATCCTCGAGGGCTACCGGAGCCGCGACGGCGGCGAGGTCTCGGTGCTCGGGGAGGATCCCGCTCACGCCGGGCTCGACTGGCGGCAACGCATCGGGGTCGTCCTCCAGTCCGGCGCGCTGTACCAGAACCTGACGGTGATCGAGAGCGTCGAGCTCTTTGCGGGCTACTACGACCAGCCGCTCGAAATCGATCGGGTGATCGAGCTCGTCGGCCTGACGGAGAAACGGCGCTCGCGGGCGCGGACGCTCTCCGGCGGCCAGAAGCGTCGGCTCGACCTCGCGCTCGGGCTGATCGGCGACCCGGAGGTGCTCTTCCTCGACGAGCCGACGACCGGCTTCGACCCCGCGGCCCGCCGGGCGGCGTGGGACGTGATCCGCTCGCTGCGCACGCTCGGGAAGACGGTCCTCCTGACGACGCACTACCTCGACGAGGCTGAGCAACTGTCCGACCGCGTGGCCGTCCTCCGGGAAGGGACGATCGTGGCGATCGGGCGGCCCGAGGAGCTTTCGGGAGCGGCACCGCCGACCGAGATCCGCTACCGCCGCGACGGCAAGGAGGTCGTCGTCTCGACCCAGGAGCCGACGAGGGTCCTGCACGAGCTCACTGCGCAGGCGCTCGCCGAGGGCCTCGAGCTCGACGGGCTCACCGTGCGTCGCCCGACGCTCGAGGAGGTCTACCTCTCGCTGACCGAGGACCGCGAGTGACGCTGTTCGTGCACGAGCTGAGAGCAGAGCAGCGTCTGTACTGGCGCAGCCGCGAGCTCGCGTTCTTCACCTTCCTTTTCCCCCTCCTGCTCTTCGTCCTGCTCGACTCCGTGTACGGGGACAACGTGGTCAAGGGCGAGGGCGTGAAAGCGTCGTCGTACCTGCTGGCCGGGATCCTCGGCTACGGGCTGGCGTCGACGGCCTTCGCGGGGCTGGCGATCGTCCTGGTCCTGCGGCGCGAGAGCGGGATCCTCAAGCGGCTCCGCGCCACGCCGCTTCCGCCGGGGAGCTACCTCGCCGCCGTGATCGTGTCCACCATGCTCGTGTTCGCTGTCGAGGCGGCGGCGCTGCTCTTCCTCGGGCGCGTGGTCTTCGACATCGAGCTCGCGACCCAGTGGTTCTCGCTCGTGCTCGGGCTGCTGCTCGGGGCCATGTCGTTCGCCGCCCTCGGGATCGCGCTGACCGGCTGGATCCGCTCCGCCGAGGGCGCGTCCGCCGTCGTGAACGCGATCTACCTGCCGATGGCATTCCTGTCCGGGGCGTTCGTCTCGCCGCACGAGTACCCGCGCTTCCTGGAGGTGATCGCCGAGGTCCTGCCGCTCACGTACTTCATCAGGCTGATGCGCGACGTCGTGCTGCGGGACGAGACGATCTGGTCGAGCTGGGAATCGGCCCTCGTCGTCGCCGCGTGGGGGCTGGCCGCAGTCCTCGTGATCGCGCTGCGGGGCTTCCGCTGGGCCCCGCGCGAGGGTTAGGCGTTCTCGAAGGCAGGGCAAGGCTATGAGGAGATGAGTAGTCTGCTTGCGTTTCCCGTGCGCTCGCCCGAGCAGCCCGGGCTGGAGATCCGCGTCAACTTCGGGATGTTCGCCGGCCGCAAGGCGACCGCCGCCGAGATCGAGGAGCTCGGCAGCGCGTTGGTGCCGGAGATCGGCAGCGCCGAGATCTCATCCGAGAACCGCTACGAGATCGGCCCCGGGACCGAGGCCGAGGTGCATCAGGTGCGGATCGAGGTGCCGAACACGATGTTGCCGGTCGACGACTTCCAGATCGGCGAGCTCGCCGGACGACTCGTCGCGATCGCCGAGCGGTGGGCGAACGGCTGCATCGCCGAGCGCCACGCCGAGGTCAGCGAGCTGTAGCGCCGGCCTGCTTCCGTCCTCGGCCCGCACGCGCGGCGCGGATCGCGAAGCTCGTCATCGCCCGCCCCATCTTCTGTGCCTCGCCGACGACCTCGTCGAGGGCGGTTGCGAACCAGTCGATGTCGTCCTCGGAGATCGTCAGCGGGGGCAGCCCTTTGACGACGTTCACCCTGTGGCCCGCGACCTGGCTGAGGATCCGATGCTCGCTGAAGAGTGGGACGACGACGAGCTGGGCGAAGATCCCCGGCTGCATCCGCTCGAGCATGCGCCATGCCGTACGCCCCGACTCGGGCTCCCCGAACTCGATCGCCCACATCAGCCCCAGCCCGCGGACATCCTTCGCGACCTGGTGACGGTCGAGGAGCGGCCGCGTCCGCTCGAGCAGCAGCTCGCCGAGGTGCGCCGAGGCCCCGACGAGGCCCCGGTCGTCGAGCTCCCTCAGCATCGCCAGGCCGGCGACCATCGCGTAGTCGTTCGGCGCGAAGGTGGAGCCGTGGCTGAACGCGTGCTCGAGCGAGTCGAAGACGGCGTCGTACACCGCGTCGCTCAACAGCAGCGCGCCGACCGGCACGTAGCCGCCGGAGAGCGACTTCGCGACCGGCATCAGGTCCGGCTTGAGACCCCAGTGCTCGGCAGCGAACATCCGACCGGTGCGGCCGAAGCCGGTCTGCACCTCGTCGAGGCAGAAGAGCGTCCCGTAGCGGCGGCAGAGCTCCTGCGCCCCGGCGAGGTACCCCTCGGACGGGATTACGACGCCCTTGCCGAGGATCGGCTCGACGATGAACAGCGCAACGTCCTCGCGCCGCAGCTCGGCCTCGAGCGCGCCGGGGTCGTCGAACGGGACGCGTGCAATGCCGGGCAGGTACGGGCCGAACCGGTCGGTGAACGCGGCCTCGCCGTTGACCGAGAGCGATCCGAGGGTCAGGCCGTGAAAGGCGTGCTCGACGCAGACGACGCGCTCGCGACCGGTCGCGGCGCGGCCGAGCTTCAGCGCCGCCTCGACCGACTCGGTGCCGCTGTTCGTGAACAACGCCTTGCCGATGGACGCCGGCGCGCGGCGGACGAGCTCCTCGGCGAGGAGGGGCGTGACAGGCGAGATCCCCATCTGCGGCGCGTTCGGCGTCTGCAGCTCCATTGCCTCGACGAGCCAGTCGCGGACGCGCGGGTTGTTCCGGCCGACGTTGAACATGCCGAACCCGCCGAGCCAGTCGAGGTACCGCTCGCCGTCCGTGTCGTAGAGGTACGGACCCTCGGTGCGCGCCCAGTCGCGGTCGAAGCCGATCGTCCGCAGCACGCGGATCATCTGCGGGTTGACGTACTCGGCGTGCAGCTCGAGCGCCTCGCCCGACCGCGCGCGCAGCAGCTCTGCGAGCTCTCCCGGCATTGGCGTGACTTTACCCAGTCGCCGTCTCGCCTCACGAGTCACCTCGAACGGATTGGGCTCGGTGGAGCGAGTTCTCAACGTCTGGAGGAAGCTCTAATGGGGTCACGCGCCGCCTCGACGTTGATCGCGACATGGTCGCCGACGAGATCACGGTTCTTGAAGGCGAGCGCCCACGCGCGCGCCACCTACACGATCCCGGCGCCAAGCTGGCACCGGATTTGCTGGCACACCGAGCACTCGACCGGCGCCTACCCCACCTCGGATGACTTCATCCGCGATGTCGCCCGTCTCACCCGGGAACACTCATCGATCGGCTGGTCGAGCTCGGTTGCGACTACATCCAGATCGGCGCGCCGACCTATGCGCAGTGGCACATCGACCCCGTCAACCGCGCAGCGTTCGAGGAGCGCGGCCACGACATGGCGCACAACTCCTCGCGGACGCAGAGTGCGGGTTCGGTCCGCTCGCCAACGTCCTGCGAGGTCGTAGTGCGCTGGACCGGCCGCTGCGCCGCTTGGTCGCCCGCCAGACACGCTCAGCGGCGAAGCCGGAGTCGGCTCCACCGATTCCACATCGGGGCAGACGAAGCGGGCACGATCGAGCAGCGGCTCGACCGCGTCGCCCTCGAAACCGTCGGCCTGCTCGCCCAAGCAGGCGACGATCACCCACCGCTTACGCTCGACCGCCACCTGGCCGCGGAAGACCAGATGCGGACGCTGACCCGGCTTGCCGCGCAGCTTCGCTCCGGATCGCTGACAGATACGGAGGTGCGATTGTCGACGAAGCGGCGCGTGTGCGCGTGCGAGAGCGTCTGATGCACCGGCATCCGCTCCGAGAGCCCGTAGCCGAGGAAGCGGCCCCGATTCAGGCGCATCCCGGCCTGGCGCAGCAACTCCCGCGTCGAGCCGATCCCCTCCAACGCTGAAACGAGCCTCAGCTTCACCAGCACGAGCGGGTCAATCGACGGCCGACCAGCGAGGCCGATCATGAGCGCACGTCGCCTGGGAGCTCAGTCTCCCGGGCGGTACCGGTACCCGAACCCGCGGACAGTCTCGATCGCTTCCCGCCCCTCCATCCCGAGCTTGCGTCGGAGGTAGCTGACGGTCAGCCTGAGCTGTTCCCGCGAGACCCACCGTGCGTCGCCCCACGCGAGCTCGAGCAACTGGTCGTGGCTCAGTACCTCTTTAGGGTGGCGGACGAATGCAGCCAGCAGCCTGAACTCGAGCGGCGTCAGAGCGAGCTCCTGGCCGCGGAGCTCGGCCCTGCGCTGACGGAAGTCGACGAACAACAATCCATCCCAGTACACGTCGCCGGGCGCGACGAGCGAATCCAGGGCGAGCTCGTCAGTTGGGCGGTCTGCGCCGCCTCCGACCACGTACGGCTCGACGCCACGCTGATGCAGCCAGCCGATCAACTCCTCGAGCTGTTCGCGATTGAGGGCGACGACGAATGCGAGGAAAAGCACGCCGGATCGTCCGAGGCCGGAGAAGGCGTCGCCGGGTCCCGGCCGGCCCGCTCGACCGGGCGCGCCGGAGCGAGCGGCTTGTGTCAGGGGTGAGTCGAGCGCGCGCCGCTCCCTGCGACCCGCAGGCGGCTCGTGCACTTGGGACGATGTCCGATTCACGACGTCAGCGTCACTCTGCGACGAGTGGATCAGACCTCGAGCTGCATTTGATCAACGTATGAGTCATGGGCGAGCTCCTCGCCCCGCAACGTGATCTCATGACCGCCGCCATCCGTCGACCTCGGTCGCCTGAGGCTGGAGGGTCTGCTGGACGCCGTAGACGATCGTGAGCGGCGTCTGGAGCTGGGCCAGGCGGTGATCAGCACATGGTCGAACGCCGTGAGTGCGCTGGAGACGGGCGAGGAATTCACGTCCAGACGATCGGCGTACTGCGTCTGAACGGGACCGTGCGGTGTGAGAAGCGTGTGAAACCTCAGCCGGTGGGTCGGTATCGATACCCGAACCCGCGGACTGTCTCGATCGCCTCCCGCCCGTCCAAACCGAGCTTTCGCCGCAGGTAGCTGACGGTCAGCCTGAGCTGCTCCCGCGAGGCCCACCGTGCGTCGCCCCACGCGAGCTCGAGCAACTGGTCGTGGCTCAGTACCTGTTTAGGGTGGCGGACGAATGCAGCCAGCAGCCTGAACTCGAGCGGCGTCAGAGCGAGCTCCCGCCCGCGGAGCTCGGCCCTGCGCT
>JBKOVL010000123.1:0-11508 GCA_046723895.1 Actinomycetota bacterium
GTTACGACCTGAGTGCGCGATGAGCCGCGCGCAAGGATCGAGTCGACGCGTGGCCACCGGCGTAAGCTTGACGGAGCCGGCCCGGAGCGGAGGTGCCGGCTTTGCCGGCGCCGGAGCGGGACTATGGGTAGACCTGGCGGAGCTCCCACCACGCGGACGCGAAGCGCGTGCCGATCTTCTTGTACGAGTCGACCGTGAAGTGCACGCCGTCGGACTGCGTCCTCAGGTCGCGCGTCGTGATCATCGCCACGCCCGGATACATCGTCGCGGCCTTCGCCTGCTGGTCGCGCACCGTCTTCTGGTAGGGGAAGCCGGAGAGCTTGCCGATCTGACCGATCACCACCGGGACGTCGTCGCCGAGGTCGGTGCGGAAGGCGTTCAGCGTGATGCCGAAACGCTTCGCCCATTTCTTCGCGTCGGAGCTGTTTGCCGCGTCGCTCTCGCCCTGGAGGAAGAGGACCCCGTCGATGTGCCCGCCGGCCTGGCGAACCTGCTCGATGCAGTTCGCGTAGGCGGAGTGCGGCGGCATCCACTTCGAGATCGTCGTCCCCGCCACCGCGCACTGGACGAGGCCGACCGTCTGCGGATCGAGCGTCTGGATTGCGCCAAGGCCGAACGTCATCCCCGGGCCGACGCCGTTGGCGCCGTCGCTCGGGTCGCCGAGCGGGTCGACTGCCACTTGCCAGCCGCCGTCCTGCCGCCAGACGAGCAGTCGCGGATCGCTCGCTTCGCCCATGCTGACGGGCTGCCCCCGGCCGAGCATGTTCGACTGGCCGGCGAGTACGAAGACCTCGTCGGGCGTGGGCAGCCCAGACCCCGCCGACTCGGCTGCCGCGAACACGGCGGCGAGCAGGACAACGCAAAAAACGGCGAGGGGGAATCGCAAGCGCAAGGAAACCGTAGGTTACATAAGCACAGCTTTCGGCCGTTAGTGGAGGCTCTGAGAAGTTTCTTCTCGCAAAGAGCGGCTTTCCGTCAGTCGCCGTCGGACGACATGAAGGGATAGCGGTAGTCCCCGGGCGGGACGAAGGTCTCCTTGATCGTACGCGGGGAGACCCAGCGGATCAGGTTCCACATCGAGCCGGCTTTGTCGTTCGTACCGGAGGCGCGCGCTCCGCCGAACGGCTGCTGGCCGACCACGGCGCCGGTGGGCTTGTCGTTGACGTAGAAGTTCCCGGCCGCGTACTGGAGCTTGTCGCCGGCGAGTTCGATCGCGGCGCGGTCGCGCGCGAAGACGGCGCCGGTCAGCCCGTATGGCGCCGTCCGGTCGACGAGCTCGAGCGTCTCCTCGTAGTCGCGCTCGGGGTAGACGTAGGCGGTGACGACCGGCCCGAAGAGCTCGTCCCGGAGCAGCCGGAAGGTCGGGTCGCGCGTCTCGATCACCGTCGGCTGGACGAAATAGCCCTGGCTGTCGTCGTAGCCGCCGCCGACGAGCACCTCGGACTCCCCGTGCGCACGCGCCTCCTCGATCGCCTCCTTCTGGGTCTCGAACGAGGCGGAGTCGATCACGGCGCCCATGAAGTTCCCGAAGTTGTCGACGTCGCCGACCTTCAGCTCCGCGACCTGCTCGGCGAGGCGCTCGCGCAGCTCCGGCCAGAGGTTGGACGGCGCGTAGACGCGCGACGCGGCCGAGCACTTCTGCCCCTGGTACTCGAACGAGCCGCGGACGATCGCGGTCGCGACCGAGTCGAGGTCGGCCGAGGCATGGGCAACGATGAAGTCCTTGCCGCCGGTCTCACCGACGATCCGCGGGTAGTTGCGGTAGTGCTCGATGTTCGCGCCGACTGTCTTCCACATGTTCTGGAAGACGGCGGTCGAACCGGTGAAGTGGATGCCGGCGAGGTCCGGGCTCGCAAGCGCCGGATCGCCGACCGCCGAGCCCCGACCGTAGACCAGGTTGATCACGCCCGGAGGGAGGCCGGCTTCCTCGAGCAGGCGCATCGTGTAGTACGCGGACAGCGCCGCGGTCGACGCCGGCTTCCAGAGGACGGTGTTGTCCATCAGCGCCGCGGACGTCGTCAGGTTCCCGCCGATCGCGGTGAAGTTGAACGGGCTGACCGCGAAGACGAATCCCTCGAGGGGGCGGTACTCCATCCGGTTCCAGACGCCCGGAGAGGAAACAGGCTGTTCCGCGTAGACGCGCGTCATGAACTCGACGTTGAAGCGGAAGAAGTCGATCAGCTCACACGCCGCGTCAATCTCGGCCTGGTGCGCCGTCTTCGACTGGTTGAGCATCGTCGCCGCGACGAGAGTGGTGCGCCACGGGCCGGCCAGGAGCTCGGCGGCCCGGAGCAGGACCGCGGCCCGCTCCTCCCACGGCGTCCGCGACCAGTCGTGCCACGCGTCCCCTGCGGCCTTGATCGCGCGCTCGACCTCGGCGGCGCCGCCCTGCTGCACGTCGGCCAGGACGTGATCCTTTCGGTGGGGCATCACGGCCTGGACGGTGTCGCCAGTGCGAACCTCCTCGCCGCCGATGACGCACGGAACCTCGAGGCGCTCGGCCTCCATCTCCGCGAGCCGGCGTTTCAGCTCCTCCCGCTCGGGCGAGCCGGGCGCGTAGTGCTTGACCGGTTCGTTCGTGGGCGGCGGCGGTCGAAAGATTCCATGTGCGCTCATCAGTCCGATTGTATGGTGAGCGACGATGCAGGTCGTCCGCTACGGCGCCGGAGACTGGGGCGTGGGGGAGCTGTGGTTCGAGGGCGAGGTCCCCCTCTGGCACGAGCTACCGACTCCGGCGCTGGAGCTTCGGGCACACCCTCCCAAAGGGACAGCGAGTCCCCCAACAGTCACGCTACCGGCTGCCGGCGCACGCCGGGGTGACGATTCCGTGCCGGAACTCGCACGGCGAGTCGCGCGGTACTTCACCGGCGCCGAGGTCTCGTTCGCGGACGTCGAGCTCGACCTCGAGTGGTGCACGCCGTTCCAGCGCTCGGTCGGAGAGGCGCTCCGCGATGTTCCGTACGGCGAGACCGTCACCTACGGCGAGCTCGCCGCGCTCGCTGGCTACCCGAATGCACAGCGCGCGGCGGGCAGCTTCTGCGCCCGCAACCGGCTGCCGCTGATCCTCCCGTGCCACCGCGTCGTCGCCGCCGCCGGCCTCGGCTCGTACGGCTCGCTGGGCCTCGACTACAAGCGCCGCCTCCTCGAGCTCGAGCGTGCCGCTCTCTGAGGACGTCCGCCGCGAGCTTGCGGGCGTCGCGCCGCAGAAGCACTGCGATCGGCTCGCCGAGCTCTCCGGGCTCTTCCACACCGCCGGCAGTCTCCGCCTCCGCGGCGGGGGAGAGTTCTCGGTGCTCCTCGACCTCGCCGAATCTGTCGTCGCCCGCCGCGCGGTCGGGCTCGTGCGCGCGTTCGGGGTGGAGGCCGAGATCCGGACGTACCGTCGGCGGGCGTTCGAGGGCACGACCCGCTACCAGCTCCACGTTCCGGGGAGCCCGCGCGCGCTCGAGGTGCTGCACGGGGCCGGCGTCCTCTCCTCGGCGCATGCACCGCTGGAGGCGCCGCCGAAGCGGGTCGTCGGACGCTCGTGCTGCCGCCGCGCGTACCTGCGCGGGGCGCTCCTGGGCGGAGGCTCCATCAGCGGCCCGCGGGCACCCCACCTCGAGATCCGGACGGCCGACCGCGCCGGGGCTGAGTTGCTCGCGTGGGTCACCGAGCACGAGGACGTGCCGCTTCGGGTCCGCGATCGCGGACGCCATGCGATCGCGTACGCCAAGGCAGCGGAGCCGATCGCGGACATCCTGGCATTGACCGGGGCCGGTGACGCTGCGCTCGCAATCGACGAGCACGCGGTCGTCGCCGAGGCGCGGGCGCGGGCAAACCGCATCGCAAACGCCGATCATGCGAACCTCGTCCGCGCGAGCCGCGCCGCCCACGCGCAGGTCCAGGCGATCCACCGGCTGCAGGCGAAGGGGCGGCTTGCTCGCCTGTCGCCGAGCCTCCGCGAGATCGCCGAGCTCCGACTTCGCCACCCGTCGCTTTCACTTCGCGAGCTGGCGGGGAAATGTCGTCCGCCGGCAACGAAAGCTGCGGCGCACAGACGCCTGAGCAAGATTGTCAACTTGGCAGAACACGATTTGCGACGCATGTAGCTTTGAGTGGTCCGATGCTTCATACTTCCTCCGAGGTGGGTCCGCGCTCGTCCGCCGGTGGATTCAGACCCCGTCTGCCGGCTCGGTCCTGAGCGCGGTGCAACCGGAGGGGAGGGTCGTCCTCGGAGCTTCCCCTCCGGCCCGCCTCAGTCGGTCTGCGGCCGAGTACTGAGGGCCCGTGAAGGGCACCTCGTTAGACTCGTTATGGAAACTCGAAGGGGGACAACATGGCGAAGATTCGTGTAGGTATTAACGGTTTCGGGCGCATCGGGCGCAACTTCTTCCGCGCGCATCTCGAGCGCGGCGGCGACTTCGAGGTCGTGGCCGCGAACGACCTCGGCGACGCGAGGACGATGGCGCACCTGCTCCGCTACGACTCGACGCTCGGGCCGCTCCGCGAGGACGTCACGGTCGGCGACGGGACGATCCGGGCCGGCGACTTCGAGCTGAAGATGTTCGCCGAGCGCGACCCGGCGGCGCTCCCCTGGAGCGACCTGGGGGTCGACGTTGTGTTGGAGTCGACGGGGCTCTTCACCAAGCGCGAGGGCGCGCAGAAGCACATCGACGCCGGAGCGAAAAAGGTCGTGATCTCGGCTCCGGCGACCGAGCCGGACGTGACCCTCGTCCTCGGCGTGAACGACGACGCATACGACCCCGCGTCGCACCACGTGATCTCGAACGCGTCCTGCACGACGAACTGCGTCGCTCCGCTGGCGAAGGTGCTGAAGGACGCTTTCGGCGTCGAGCAAGGGTTCATGACGACGATCCACGCCTACACGCAGGACCAGGGGCTTCAGGACATGCCCCACCGGGACCTGCGGCGCGCCCGCGCGGCGGCGATCAACCTGATCCCGACGTCAACGGGCGCCGCGAAGGCGATCGGGTTGGTCCTTCCCGAGTTGAGGGGGAGATTCGACGGGATTTCCGTGCGCGCGCCGGTCCCGACGGGCTCGGTCACCGACCTCGTTGTCCGGCTCTCGCGGGAGGTCACGCGCGACGAGGTGATCGGCGCGTACCGCGAGGCCGCCGGCGGCCCGCTCGGCAAGTACCTCCAGTTCAGCGAGGACCCGCTGGTCTCCACCGACATCATCCACTCGCCGTACTCGTGCATCTTCGACAGCGAGCTGACGATGGCGAACGGCTCGCTGGTGAAGGTGTTCGGCTGGTACGACAACGAGTGGGGCTATAGCTGCCGGCTCGTCGATCTGATCGCGATGGTCGGCGAGACGCTCCCGGTCGAGGCCGCGGCCGCGACCGCGACCGCGTGAAGTGACGCTCCCTCGCTCCGTCCGCGACGCGGAGGTCGAGGGCAAGCGCGCCCTCGTTCGGGCTGACCTGAACGTTCCGCTCGAGGACGGTCGTGTGGCCGACGAAAACCGCATCCGCGCGGCACTGCCGACGTTGCTGCTGCTGCTCGAGCGCGGCGCCGCCGAAGTGATCGTCTGCTCGCACCTCGGGCGGCCTAAGGGTCCCGACCCCTCGTACTCGATCGCCCCGGTCGCAGATCGGCTGCGCGAGCTGCTCGGGACGAACGGGCGTGTGCGCGTGCTCGAGAACACGCGGTTCGACCCGCGCGAGACCGCGAACGACCCGGAGCTCGCAAGGGAGTTCGCCGCGCTGGCCGATATCTACGTCAACGACGCGTTCGGCTCCGCACATCGCGCGCACGCATCGACCGAGGGTGTCGCGCACCTGCTTCCCGCTTACGCCGGCCTGCTGCTCGAGCGCGAGCTGCAGGAGCTCGGGAAGCTGCTCGAGTCGGCCGAGCATCCGTTCGTCGCGATCGTCGGAGGCGCGAAGGTGCAGGACAAGATCGGCGTGCTGCGCTCTCTTGCCGAGCGTGCGGACGTCGTGCTTGTCGGTGGAAAGATGGCCGAGGAAATCCGCGCCCACCCGATCGATGTGTCGGTGAAGCTCCCGAACGACATTGTCGCTGCGGCGGCGTTCGAGCCTGATGCGGAGGCAAAGGTCGTGCCGGCCGACGGGGTGCCGGAGGGCTGGCTCGGGCTCGATATCGGGCCGGCGACGTGCGAGGGATACGCGAAGCGGATCGCGATGGCAAGGACGGTCTTTTGGAACGGCCCGATGGGCGTCTTCGAGTGGCCCCGCTTCGCCGAGGGCACGAACGCCGTCGCGCGGGCGGTCGCGGGGGCCGACGCGTATACGGTCGTCGGCGGGGGCGACTCGGTGCGCGCGCTTGAAGAGGCCGGTCTCGCGGACAGGATCGACTGGGTCTCGACGGGAGGCGGCGCCGCGCTCGAGTTTCTGGAAGGCAAGGAGCTGCCGGGCGTGGCGGCGATCCCACCGGCCGACGAAATGTAAAGGGTCTGACCCCCATCGTTGCAGAGCTTGCAGTACGCTAAGGGCGATTCCGCGCAACCGCGCCGATCTCGGCGGAGCGCCCACGTAAAGGGTCTGACCCCCTTGACACGTCCGAATAGGATCGCGGCGTGCTGATCGCCGCCAACTGGAAGATGCACAAGGGCGCGGAGGAGACGGCGGTCTTCTGTCGCCTCCTCCGCGACCAGCTCGAGTGGGTCGACGGCGTCGACGTCGCGGTCTGCCCGCCGTACCTGTCGCTGAGCGCCGCGGTGCAGGCGCTCGCCGGGACGGACATCGCCGTCGCGGCCCAGAACGTCCACTGGGCACCGGAGGGGCCCTTCACCGGCGAGATCTCGGCGCCGATGCTGTTCGAGCTCGGTGTCTACGGCGCGATCGTCGGCCACTCCGAAAGGCGCCGGCTGTTCGGCGAGACGGACGAGGGCGTCGGGCGCCGCGCGGCAGCCGGGCTGGCGGCCGGGCTCTGGATCATCGCGTGCGTCGGCGAGACCGAGGCCGAGCGCGAGGCGGGGGAGACCGAGGACGTGCTGCGCCGGCAGGTCTCTGCACTCGAGCAGCACGACCAGCTCGCGATCGCCTACGAGCCTGTCTGGGCGATCGGCACCGGCAAGACCGCGACGCCCGAGCAGGCGCAGGAGGCGCACGCCTTCATCCGCGGCCTGATCGACGTCCCGATCCTCTACGGCGGCTCGGTCCAGGCCGACAACGCAGCCGAGCTACTCGCCCAGCCAGACCTCGACGGCGCGCTCGTAGGCGGCGCCTCGCTCGAGGTCGAGTCGTTCGCAGCGATTTGCAAAGCAGCGCGCCCCTAGTCGCCCTCGTCATCCTCGACGGGTGGGGTTGTGCACCGCCCGGCCCCGGTAACGCCGTCGACCTGGCCGACACGCCGGTCTTCGACCGCCTCTGGGCCGAGTATCCGCACACGACGCTTAAGGCCTCCGGCGAGGCGGTCGGCCTCCCGCCCGGCCAGATGGGAAACTCCGAGGTCGGCCACTTGACGATCGGCTCGGGCCGGATCCTCTACCAGGACCTGATGCGCGTGAACCGCGCGATCTCCGACGGCTCGTTCTTCGAGCATCCGGCGCTGCGCGGCGCGTTCAAACGCGGTCGCAACGTCCACCTGCTCGGCCTCGTCTCCCACGGCGGCGTCCACTCCCACATCGATCACCTGCGCGCGCTCCTTCGCTTCGCGCCGGAGAAGACCTGGATCCACGCGTTCACCGACGGCCGCGACGTCTCGCCGCACTCGGCCGTCCACGACCTTGCCGAGCTGCCGACCGACCGGATCGCGAGCGTCGCCGGACGCTACTACGCGATGGATCGCGACCGGCGCTGGGAGCGCACGCGACGCGCCTACGACGCGATCGTCGACGGCACGCCGCTCACCACAGACGACCCGCTCGCCTACGTCCAGGCGCAGTACGACGCCGGCGTCACCGACGAGTTCATCGAGCCGGTCCACTTCGACGGCCGACCGGGTATCGAGCCGGGCGACTCGGTCGTCTTCTTCAACTTCCGCCCCGACCGGGCGCGTCAGCTCTCGCAACGGCTCCTCGAGGCCGGCTTCGACGTGACCACGATGACGCGCTACCGCGACGATTTCGACTGCCCGGTCGTGTTCGACGAGCAGCAGGTGACGAACACGCTCGCCGAGGTGCTCGCCTCACACGGCCTTCGCCAGCTGCACGGCGCGGAGACCGAGAAGTACGCACACGTCACCTACTTCCTGAACGGGGGCCGTGAGGAGGCGTGGCCGGGTGAGACGCGTATCCTCGTCCCCAGCCCCCGCGAGGTCGGCACCTACGACCGCAAACCCGAGATGTCGGGGCCGGAGGTCGCGGCCCGCGTCGCCGCCGAGGCAGGTGACGGATACGCCTTCGTGATCGTCAACTTCGCGAACCCCGACATGGTCGGCCACACCGGCTCGATCCCGGCTGCGATCGCAGCGGTGGAGACAACCGACCGCTGCCTCGGCATCGTCCTCGATGCAGTCGAGCGCGCCGGCGGCGTCGCGCTCGTGACCGCCGACCACGGGAACGCGGAGACCATGCTCGAGGCGGACGGCGTCAGCCCGCACACCGCGCACACGACGAACCCGGTTCCGCTCCTGGTCACCGACCCCCGCGTCTCCCTCCGCGCGGACGGCGAGCTCTCCGATCTGGCGCCCACGATCCTGGCCATGCTTGGGATTCGGCAGCCGCGGGAAATGACCGGCCGGACCCTCGTAAACCTTCCGTAAACGGGGGATTCACCCGAAAGCAACGGGGCTATACTCCGCCGGCCTTGTCACTCCAGCAACCTGATCTCGGGGTTCTGCGCAAAGCTCAACGCGGTGACGAGCGCGCTTTTTCGCTGATCGTGCGGGCTTACGAGACGCCCGTCTTCAACTACGTCCTGCGCCTCGTCGGCGACCGCTCGCTCGCCGAGGACCTCACGCAGGAGGTCTTCCTCCGCGTCTACCAGGGACTGCCGCGATTCTCGCTTCGCTGCAAGTTCACGACCTGGCTCTTCCAGGTGGCGAAGAACCGCGTCCTCGACGAGCTCCGTGCCGTCGAGCGCCGCCCGCGCTACCTCGTTGCGCTCGACGACGTCCCGCCGCTCGAGGCGCTCGACGCGCCGATCGAGCGGGGCGAGACCGTGGACGCGCTCTGGCGCGCGATCGAGGGCCTCTCGGTCGACCTGAAGATGGCGCTCCTCCTCCGCGACGTCACCGGCCTCTCCTACACGGAGATCGCCGACTCGCTCGAGATCACGCTCGCCACGGTCAAGTGGCGGATCTACAAGGCCCGCGAAGAGGTCGCCCTGGCGCTCGCGCGCGAAGGGATCACCTTCGGCTCTCATCAGGCCGAGACCGAAGCCACCCTCAGCTCGGGCACCTAGGACGACGGCCGGGCGCCGGGCGGCGCGGCGCAACCCACGCCGCCGCGATCGGTTGCGTCGGCAGTCGCGCTACACGCCGTGAGCGAGACGCTCCGCCAGCGCATCGGGAAGCCCCTGGTCGCGAATCTCCCACTGGGTCCGCTCGACGTCGTAGGGCACGCGCAGGAACGACGCGCGCCGTTCGTCGATGTCGAGCAGCAGCCAGGCGGCCGCCGGGTCCCCGTCGCGCGGCTGGCCGACCGATCCCGGATTGAGCAGCCAGCGGCCGCCTGCGAGATCGATCTCCGTGCCGCCGGCCGCGTGTCCGCCGGCGTCGTACGGATCGTCGCCGATCGCAAGCGGAATGTGGCTGTGACCGACGATCGTGATCGCGAAGTCCGAGTCGCGGATCGCGGCGAGCGCCGCCTCCCAGCTCAGCACGTACTCCCACACGGGATCGCGAGGGCTCGCGTGGAAGAGGCCGACGCCCTCGCGCTCGCCGCTCGACAGCAGCGCCGCGAGGTAGTCGTGGGCCGGCTCGCTCAGAACGCCGCGCGTCCAGATCGCCGCCGCCGCGGCGTCGTCGGAGAAGTCGGCGAGGTCGAGCGTCCCGAGCACGCCCAGGTCGTGGTTTCCGGCGAGGCAGACGGCTGCGTGCTCCGCCGTCCATTCGCAGCACGCGTTCGGCTGCGGCCCGTAGCCCACCAGGTCGCCGAGGCACCAGATCTCGTCTGGCGCCTCCTGCTCGATCGCTTCCCGGACCGCCTCGAGGGCGTGGAGGTTAGCGTGGATGTCGGAGATGACTGCGACGCGCATGGGCTCCCGGCGACTGCGGCTCGCAACGTTAGCGGCGCTCGCAGGGGTGTGGGCAGCCGCCGCCTTTTTCCTCTGGGACTCGAGCCGGGTGCCGGACGGGCTCCCCATCGGCGGGCTGCACGCCGGCGACTTCTTCAGCCAGCACCTGCTCCGGAAGGGCGACCACTACGAGACGTTCCTGCGGGTCGACGCTCTACTCGCGACCGCGGCAACGATCATCGTCTTCGGCTTCTACGCGCGCTTCGGGACTCGGTTCATGCGCGAGTCGGCAGCCGGCCCGATCGGGACGGGGATGCTGCTCGCGATGCTCGGCTTCGCGCTCGTCTGGCTCGTCAGGCTGCCCTTCCAGATCGCCGCGCTCTGGTGGGACCGCCGCTACGGCGTCACGCACGCGAGCTACGGGGAGGTGATCTTCGGCGGCTGGCTCGCCCTCGGCGTCAGCTTCGTCTTCCTCTGCGCGGCGGTGCTCGTCGTGATGGGTTTTGCCCGGCTGATCGGCGACCGCTGGTGGGTCCCCGGCGCCGCATACTTCGTCGGACTGTTCGCGCTCTTCGTGTTCGTCTCGCCCTACCTCGTCGGCTCGTCGCACAGGCTGAGTGACCCGCAGCTGCAGACGGACTTCGAGCGGCTCGCGCGGAACGAAGGCGTCGGCGGGATCCCCGTCCGCGTCCAGGACGTGCACGGTGAGACGAGCGCCGCGAACGCGTTCACCGTCGGCTTCGGGCCGACGAGGAAGGTCTTCATCTGGGACACGCTCCTCGACGGGCGCTTCTCGCGGAAGGAGATCGACTTCGTGTTCGCCCACGAGCTCGGCCACCAGGCACGTCTGCACCTCGTCAAGGACATCGCCTGGTACGCCCTGATCGCGGTTCCGTTCGCGTTCGTCGTGATGCGGATCACGCGGCGGCGCGGCGGCATCGGACGGCCGGAGGCGATCCCGCTGGCGCTGCTCGTCGTCGTCCTCCTGAACACCGCGGCGACGCCGGTACAGGCCGGGATCACACGCCACATGGAGGCGGAGGCCGACTGGATGGCGTTGGAGACGACGCGCGACCCGCGTGCCGGCCAGAAGCTCTTCCAGAACTTCGCGAAGACGAGCCTCAGCGATCCCGACCCGCCGCCGTGGGCCTACCTCTGGTTCGACGACCACCCGACGCTGATGCAGCGGATCGCGATGATGCGGGCGTGGGCCGAGCGGCACCGCGTCGAGGCCCGACCGAAGCCGGCGGCGCGCCGCTAGTCCTGCTTGCCCGCTTCCGGGAGGTTCCTGATCCCCTCCCGGGCCGACCACTTCGACCACGAGTCCTGCATCGCGTCGAGCAGCTCCTTCATGAACCGCGTCGACATGTTCACCCGCGAGACGACGACGCCCGGGATGTCGCCCTCCTCGACCTCGTGGTCG
>JBKOVL010000295.1:0-9624 GCA_046723895.1 Actinomycetota bacterium
TCTACACCAGTAGTTGCTCGTCGGCAGCGTCAGATGTGTATAAGAGACAGGGACTATTTCGAGGCTTTCGGTACTTTTTCGCACGGACTTGACATCTGATGGCGTACCTTTTCCCGCCGTATGGGATCCACTAGATCGATCAGGTCGAGACTCCGGCGGAGACTCCGAACGATGAGGCTTCTGCTGCTTGGGGCGCTCGTCCTTGGGACGGCGGCAAGCAGTGCGTCGGCCGCGCTGAACGATGGCTATCGCAGTCAAACTGCGACTACTGCTCGGCTAACGGCGAAGCTCAGATACCAGGAACGCGCCGAGGGTGGCTTGCACCACTACTCGGACGCGAGCGTGACGATGACCCGTTCGGATGGCAGCACGTTCACATATGCGCTTCGGCCCCTGCGCTCCGGCTATGACACCGTTCCCGCGGGATTCGAGGCGCCTGACCACCGCGCGATTCACATCCGCGACCTCGACCAGGATGGTGAGCCCGAGGTCGTGGTTGATCTGTACTGGGGTGGCGCGCATTGCTGCTTCTACACCACGGTCTTCCGCCACGACGCCCAGGCGGCCCGGTACGTCCGGGCCTCACATCTCTGGGGAGACGTAGCCCCCCGACTGCGCCACCTGGACACTGATGGCCAGCCGGAGTTCGTCGGCGGCGACGAACGCTTCGCCTACGCATTCACGAGCTTCGCCGACAGTGCATTTCCCATCCAGATCTGGAAGTTCGATCACGGGCACTTTCGGCAGGTGACGCGGGACTATCCGAAGGCGATCCGCCAGGACAGCGCGCAGCTCTGGCGCTACTACCTCAAGATCCGGGCCGGGACTCGATCCGTGCGCGGTGTACTCGCTGCCTACCTTGCCGAGAAGTACCTTCTTGGAGAGGCTGCCGATGGCTGGGCCCGGCTGAAGGCGGCCGCCGCGCGAGGCGACCTCAGCCACCAGTACGACGGCCCAGACAGCGCGTCCACGTACCTGGCGAGGCTCCGGGTCTTCCTGAAAAGAAACGGCTACGGTCTGCGCCCCGTCGGATCGTCGGCTAGTCCTAACGGGTCCAGCGGCTTTTCGGTGGGGCCGGACAGCTGGTTCAGCCTAACCGACCGGTAGTCGACCACTAGAGTGACCACCCTATTTCTCCGGCGCAGCCTGGGGTCGCGTGCGTCGTGGGGAGAGGAAGACACCCGCGAGGCTCGCTGGCCGGTGGCGCAGCTCGTTGAGAACCGCCGATCCGATCAGTCGCCAGAGCCCATCTCGCGGGACCTCGCGGAATAGCTCACGTAGCCAGCGGCGGTCAAGGCCGAAGTTGACGAGCCCCGCGGTGACGTCGACGAGGTCCGATTGCCGCACGAGCTCGACCTCGAGCCCCATTGCCAGGCGCGAGCGCGGGGCGTGGTGCTGCTCGCAGGCATCCATGCAGCGCTGCAACCGCTCGGGCGGCCAGGCGAAAGGCTCGAGCACCCGCGCGGCCAGATGCGCCCCCTCGGTCACGTATGGGTTGCGGCTCACCGTGAACAGACCGAGGTCGTGCAGCCAGGAGGCACACAGCAGCACTTCGCGATCGAACGGTTTGTCGCCGGCAAGACGCTCGGCGATCGCGAACTGACGCAGGCAGTGGCGCTCGAGCGGGCTGTCCGAACCCGCCACGGCCCGCAGAGCCCCCAGCGCGCTCCGGGCCTCCGCGCTGGCGGACAGCGCGTCGGCGTCCATGACGCAGAGCGTAGCGACGCCAACGTCCGGCAGCCGCAAAGCCCCCGCCCGGGCGCGACATGCGCGAGACGCACGACGGGATGGGTGTGACTGCAGGGGAGTTCGACGCGCTCGTCGAGGACTTGGTGGCGACGCTCGAACAGTTCGACGTGCCGAGAGGGCAGCAGGACGAGCTACTCGGATTGCTGGCGCCGATGCGGGACGAGATTGTCGAGGTGGAGTCGCCAGAGACGGGGACGCCACTCCCCCCCAGCTACCAGGCCGCTCCGGCGCTTCGCTAATAGTCGTGGCCTCCGTCCCCGTTTGCGCTCACGTCCACTCCCGGATGTAGCACCTCCGATACAGCGACAGCAGCGCGGTTGGGATCTGCCTCTCCCCGAAGGTCAAGTGCTCTAGGGGGCGCTAGTCTCGGGTGCGGCTTGCTCTTCGCGGCCAGCAAGCCGCAGGACCTTCGCCCGGAACTCCTCCGCTGCCGCCTCCACGTCGGCGAGGCCGAGCGGGTCGCCCTCCAGCGGTTCGAAGCTGGCCGGCTTGCCCCAGCCTCTGTCCGCCAAGACCCGAGAGGCTACGAGCCGGTCCGAGGTCCTCTGCCAGGAGTGGCTCGAGGCACCCTCGGTTGACTCGTCCTTTGGCTTCGAGAAGTCAGCGCCTTGTCATCGTTCGTGACCGGAAGTGTCCCCCCATGCGCGTGCCGTTCGTGGTCCTGACGACACGAAACGGATCGAGAACCAAGAACGGAGGAACGACGATGCTGAAAAAAGTGGTGTACGTGGCGCTGTTGGTGAGCGATCAAGACAAGGCGCTCGACTTCTACACGAATGTCATCGGCCTCGAGAAGCGGGGTGACTATCCGACACCTGCCGGACCTCGATTCCTGACCGTCGGCGTCAACGGGCAGGACTTCGAACTCGTTCTGTGGCCAGGCACACCTGCAAGGGGCGAGGCAGGTTCCGCGGTTTATACGATCGAGGTCGAAAATATCCGGATGGCGTTCGAGACGCTGAAGTCGCGCGGAGTGAAGTTCGAGCCACCCGAGATCCTCGAGTTCCCCTGGGGTTACGCTGCGAGGTTCCAGGATCCCGACGGAAATCTGCTTCAGGTGCGAGAGGGTAAAGGGGAATTTCGCCTCTAAGGCGCCCAGATCGTCACGCTCTTCCGGCTGGTGTTCTGCCGACGCGCCCTACGCCTCGCAGAACACCGGCCGCGAGACTGCTCGGACCTCCCGGCCGCGAGTCGCCCGCGAGTCGAAAGAGCCTGAAGCTGGCAAGCCCCAGATCAACCTCGTCCAGGGTGGGTTTCCGACCGCCGATATGCGGGACGAGTTCGGCAGCGGCTGGCTCAGCATCCTCGACGCCCTCGGACGCGTCTCGGTGTCCCGGGCGACGGCTTGAGGGTGTCCGAACGCGGAGGTGATTCGTGACCGAGAACGTCAATCGGCAAGAGGGCGCGGATCCGATGGCGCTGAAGCAGGGAGATCTCGGCCTGTTGGAGAGCGACGTCGCTCGCCGTTTGCTCTCCTCGCGGATTCCCGCACGGTTTGCCTACATCGCGACCGACGGCAGGCCGCGCGTCCTGGCGACGTGGTTCCACTGGACCGGCGAGGTGCTGGCGATGCCGACCTTCCTGGCGGCGCCGCACGTTCGCCACGCAGCCGGCCGCCTGCGGGCGCTACGGGCGAACCCCGACGTCGCTGTGACAATCGATACCGAGACGTTCCCGCCCGAGGTGCTCACGATCCGTGGGCGCGTGGAGATCAGCGAGTTCGAGGGGATCCCGAGCGAATACGCGTTCGCGGCTCGACGGTACCTGGGTGAGGAAGCGGCTCGCGAATACCTCTCCGGGATCGACCAGCCGGGCACCTGGATGGCCCGGATCGACCTCCGGCCCGCCTGGGTGGGTGTGCACGACTTCCGCTCGCGGCTTCCGAGCGCGCTCGGGGGCATCTCGTGAACGAGGTCACCCTGCGGCCGGCAGAGCGCAGGGACGCTGCAGCGATCGGAAAGGTGTTCGACGCGGCAGTCGGGGCGGGCTGGACGTACCTTGGCGATCTCGCCGCGGAGCCGATGTTCACCGCCGAGGACTGGGAGCGGCTCGTGGCCGATCACCAGCCGCCGAACCTGCTGCTCGTCGCGGTGGATGAAACGGGCGGCGTCGTTGGCTACACGGCCGCGCATCCCGAGGACGGCGAGATGTTCCTGCTCTTCGTCCATCCCGCCTATGCCGGGCGCGGGGTCGGCCGCGCTCTCCTCGCTGCTGCTGACGATGCGCTGCGCGCCGCTGGTTGCACGGAGGCGTACCTGTTCGTGCATGAGCAGAACGAGCGAGCGCTCGCCGTCTACGCGGCCGCCGGCTACCGGCCGGACGGTTCGGACCGCGTCTCGGACTTTCGCGGCACCCGCGTACGCGAGCTACGGCTCGTCAAGCTTCTCGAGGCTTGAGCACTCCCGGAGAGCATCGTCTGGGGTCGGTCGGCCTGCCTGGGCTCGCGGCGCTCGAGGCTGCGGTCGAAGGCACCGTCGTCCATAGGCGCTCGTCGGCTCCCGCGTGGAATGAGCAGCCGAAGGGTTAGCGAGGGCCGGCGGAGCGCGCGCAGCTCCGCCGGCTGCTCGCAACGATCTACGGCACGAAAGACGCGAAGATGTCGGTCGGGTTCGAGCTCGAGACGGTCTGCGTGTAGAAGGGGACGAAGGTCGCCCCGATATGGCTCAGGCCGACGTAGTCGCCGAGGAAGAGGCCCCCGGCGCGCGGTGCGAGGTCGAGGTCGAACGAGGTGGGCGTAAGACGCACCTCGCCTTCGAAGGTCGCCCCGCCGTCGTGCGAGAAGACGGCAAACGCGTCCGTCGGCAGCGTGCTCGTGCTCGGCGTGTTGTTGCGGAAGTCGTAGTAGGTCACTGCGACCGTCCCGTCCGAGGCCACGTCGACCGAAGGCGTGAAGGCAGCTACGCCCGCCGGCGAGGCATTGACCTTGATCGGCGTGGACCAGGTCAGGCCGCCGTCGGTCGAGCGAGAGAGCGCGACGTCGTCGTGTGTGAAGCCGCTGAAGCGCCCGTCCGACCAAACGGCGTAGAGCGTGCCGTTCGGCGCGACGGCGATGTCCGGAAGCCCTGCTCCGGTGCGCACGAACGCGCCGGTGTCGGGATCACGCACCGCGACGGATCCATCAGTGGAGATGTCGATCACCTTCGACCAGGTCGCGCCGTGGTCGGTAGAGCGGATGACCGACTGGTGGAACTGGTTCGGCGAGTGCTGCCGGCCCGAGCCGTTCAGGTCCTCGAAGACGTCGACGAGCGTCCCGTTCGGCAGCACAGCGATCTGGTTGCCGATGGTGAACTCGTTCTGGTTCAGGCCCAGGATGTCGCGTGCCGGCTCCCAGGTCTGACCGCCGTCGGTCGTCCGGGAGAACATGATGTCCCCGCGGATCGAGGCGGCGTTCATCTGCGCTGTGACGCCGGCCTTGTCGCTCGGGAACCGGCTGCGGTCCCAGACGGCGTAGATGTAGTTCGAGTTGGTCGGATCGGCGGTGATCGATTCCTTGTCGTTGAAGCCTGGGCCTTCCGGGAATGCGGAGAGATTGCGGGCGAGCGTCGTCGGCTCACTCCAGCTGTCCCCGCCGTCAGTCGACTTGCTCACGAGCACCGCCGAGATGGTCAGGTCGGCGCTTGCCGAGAGGCTGATCTGGTAGACGTCGCCGTTCGGGGCGAAGCTCACCCACGGGTCGGACGCGCGGGCGTAGTTGCCGCCGTTCGCGGCGGTTCCCCCGGAGCAGTTGCTGAAGTGCGCCCACGACTCGGTCCAAGTCGAACCGCCGTCGTGGCTCGTGGACGCGACGAGGCCGTGCGCGCCGCCGTTCGACCAGCGGTCCTGCTGGAAGACGCCGACGATGTTACTCGCGTTAGCCGGGTTCACTGCAACGAAGGGCTCGACCTCGCTGTTCACGTAGTTCGTGCCCGGCCCGCCCACGGTGCAGGCGGCGAACGGGCTCAGGCCGGAGACGTCGACCGGGCCCGACGCCGCGAGCGCGAACCCAGCGACCGCCAAGATGGCGTAACGGACGCATGCTTCTTCACCTCTCAGAGCTCGAACGTCGCGTGACGTGACACGCGCTGTCTGACTCGCCCAACCCTTACACAAGCGCTCCGAGCAATGCGGCATGTCCGTCGTCGAGCGCGCGCGGGCAAGGAGGCCTTAGGCCGAAGGCCGACCGGCCAACGCGCGGCGAGGACGGCCTTGCCCTTGCCCAGATCTGGTGGGACATCGCCCGCGACGAGACTCACCGCGACTCTGACCGGCTCGAATTCCACGCCTCCCGTCTCCTGGCCGAGCGCGGCTGGGGCAATGCCCCTGCCTACGCCGCGATCGAGGAGGGCGACCCGCTCGGCCTCGAAGACGCGGAGAAGGCGGCGGAGGCGTTCCGGGCCAAGATCATGCGCCTCGGTCCCTAGCCGCCCCGGCGGCTACTGTCTCGCGCGTGTCCGCGCGTGCGTGCGCGCGGGGAGGGCGAGTGTGCTTCCGTCTCGGGGCCTACGAGGAGCTCGCCACCGCCGCGGCGCGCCGACGGGCCAGCAGCGCGTCGAGCGTCGCGTACTCGGCCTCGATGACCGCTGATGCCGCAAACGCGATCGCGTTGAGAGCGTCGGCCTCGGCCGATTCCGCCTTCGTCTCGGCGACGCTGAGGTCGTAGCCCGCCTTCGCGCTGTCGAGTTGCCCTCGCATGCGCTCGATGTGCCGATCCCAATCGGCCTGTATCTCCTGCCAATGGCTTTGTGGGTCGGTCCCGGCGCGCTGCGTCGTGGCCTTGAGCTCTACGGCATGCTGGTCTGCCTCTCGCCTCGCGTCGTCCACCTTCGTCTGGATCGCCGGCTCATCTTTCTCGGCGACAGCGATGATGTCACGATCCGCCTTCACGACCTGATCTTTCAGTTCCCCGAAGGATTCGAGCACTGACATACCGGCCTCCTTTGTGTCTGTCTAGGTGATAATTCCAGCTCGCTAGGCGCCGGGGCATCAGGGCGGTCACTGAACCACTGCGCCGGACTACGAACGGGCCGTTCTCCGAGGTCAACCAGAAGTTGATGGTTGCGAATTGTCCTAGCCGGCGCTCCGGTTTGCTGCGCTCAGGCCGGTGATGATCCCCCGCCGAGTGCGATGGATGCGAAGGAGTACGAAGGAGTAGAGGAACCGCGTCTGGAAGAAGCGCCGGCGGAGCTACGCGAGTGTGAGTAGCTCGACCGCGATAACGACGACGGCGGCGATGAGCGCGGCCGCTTGCGGGAAGGTCGCCAAACCGGGATGCCTGAACTCGCGACGCGACGAATCTTTCGTTGTTCCCTCTCGTTCCTCAGCGATCCGCATCTGCACACGACTGTCCTTCTCATCACGTGCCGCGAGGTGCTGGGAACCGCGAGCGGCATATACTCGCGCTCGAACACCATGGGCGCCCTGGACAGGATCAAGCAGTGGTTCCGGAAGGCGGGCAACGAGGCTGAGACCGTGGCGAAGGGCGGCGAGCCGGACGCGACTCCGCCGAACGGTGGCTTTGGCGAGCCCGAGCGCGAAACGTCGACGAACGCTCAGACGCAGGGCGCAAGCGACGAGCCGTGGTCCGAGTAACTGACGACGATCGAAGCTCCGTCGTTGCCTCGCAAGTGGATTTCGTCAGCCCCGACACGACGCTCGGCGAGTGCATGGACGGCGTCATGCTCTCGCAGCGGCACGCGACGTATCCGGTCGTCGAGGACGGCAAGCCCGTGGGCGTATTGCCGTTCCGCTGCGTCGCGGGCGTCCCACGAAGTGAGTGGGACTCGCGGCGGGTTCGGGACTGTCTGGTCCCGCTCAACGAGGTGCCGGTGCTGCGCGAGGGTGAAGACGCGGCCGACGAATCCGCTGGAACTGAGAAAGGCCCTGTTTCCAGAGCCTTTCTGTGAGCGGGGAACGGGGCTCGAACCCGCGACCCTCAGCTTGGGAAGCTGATGCTCTACCGACTGAGCTATCCCCGCGTAACGGTCTAGCGTAGCCGAATTCCCGGCCGGTCAGGGAGGCCTGTGGAGACGATTGACACGGGATGGCCTCCCCCCGCTTGCGCCCAGCTCGACCGCGACGAGCGGCTCGTCCAGTCCGCGATACGAGGAGCGAAAGGAGACCCTGCGGGCTGCGCTCGACCCCGAGCTGCGCGAGGAGATCGCGGTCGAGGCGGAGGAGCTGCCCTGCTCCGGCGGATCATCGAGCGACGCGCATGCCTATACGGCCTGCTCGCCGTGACGCTCGCGGCAAGCTGTCGGCAGGCGGACCCGAAGGCGTCGGGTATCCGCTGGCCGTACTCGCCTCGCTCCTTGGCGCGCTGCACAACGAGGGCGTCGTTGCGCCGCTCGCCGGCCACGAGGGACTCCGCGTTCGCGAGCCACGATCAGCACGAGGTCGAGGCTATGGAAGGGCTTCCAATCCGCTCGCTCGTCCGCCGCTACGGGCGTGTTACTGGAGCGTCGGGAGCGTCCTCGGGACGACCCGGAAATAGCCTCCGCGGAATGCGGACAGGTTCTGCGCCGCGCTCGCGGCGTGAGCTGACGCGCCAAGAGGCGGCTGCCGACCTGTAGCCGTCCTCTGAGCCCAGCGTGCCGTCAGCCGATGCGGACCTGCACGAGGCGTCGTGTCGACACGCCCGCCAGCAGCGAATCGCCCAGCTTCCGCGCACGCAGGAAGAAGACCACCGACGCGTGGCGGATCGGCATCAACACGGTCGGGAAGAATGTGATCGTCGCCCAACCGTCGGTGCCTGTCAGGACCTCCGGCGCTTGGCGGATCCAGCCGTACGGCAGGGCGATCGCGTAGACCAACGCCCCCCGGACGACGTAGCCGCGCGTGTCGGTCACACGGAAGCGGCCGGTGAACGACTGGCGCCCCTGCAGCCGGCCCGGGATGAACTGGACGCCGGAGATGACGAGGCGCTGCGGAGGGACGATCATCGCAACCGGCAGCGAGGTCTCGCCAGAGGGCAGCTTGATCGCGCCGGTCGGGGTGACAACCGCCCTCACCACGACCGCGGTCGGCGCAGACGTGGCCTTCGACGTCCCGAACTGGTTCGTGCCGGCGACGACGACGCGGATCCGATGGCCGACGTCGGCGGCCGCCAGCCGCACCGTCGGGCCGGTCGCGAATCCGTCGCAGTCGGTTCCGTTCGCGTCGCAGCGCCGCCAGGTGTACGTGAAGCTGGACGGCCCGTTCGCCCATGACCCGACCGACGCCGCCAGGGTCTGACCCTCACGCGCCGGCCCCGTGATGCTCGGCGGCGCAGTGGAGGCCGGTACAGGGCCTTTCGGCGGGACGACGGCGGTCTGCGTCGAGGTCGCAGTCGTGGAGCCAAACGGGTTCCGGGCCCTGACCTCGACGCGGAGCGTGTGGCCGACGTCCTCCGTGCCGAGCTGTCGCGTCTGGCCGGACGACGTGTCGTGGCAGTTGCCGCCCGACGCGTCGCAGCGGCGCCACCGGTAGGTGAACGTGATCGGTCCCGCACCGCTCCACGTTCCGGAGGTGGCGGTGACCGTCTCGCCTTGCTTCACGGTTCCGGTGATCGTCGGCGGCGAGGTGTTCACGGGGGAGCCGTCGGTGACGACCGCGGTCGGCGCGGAGACGGCGTTCGCGGAGCCGTCCGAGTTCGACGCGGTCACCGACACACGCAGTGTGTGGCCGACGTCGCCCTTGACCGGCTTGTAGCTCTGCGCTGTCGCGTTGCGGTTCGAGCACCTGTCGCCTCCCGAGTTGCAGCGCTGCCAGCGGTAGCTGAAGCTCATCGGCGACGACCCCGACCAGGTGCCGCTCGAGGCCGTCAGCGTGCCGCCGACCGACGCGGTGCCGGAGATCGTCGGCGGTGAGGTGTTCGAGGGAGCCGTCCGGTGCGCGCCCTGCGCCGCCCCGCCGAGAAGG
>JBKOVL010000178.1:0-18974 GCA_046723895.1 Actinomycetota bacterium
GGGCATACTCGACCATCCGCAGCAGATCGCGCTCGCTGTAGTCGGAGTCGGTGACGATCAGCTCGTCGGTCGGGTGCTCGGCGAGCACCGAGCGCAGAGTGTCGAGACTGCCGAGCCGCGGCAGCTCGAGGTCGTCGATCGGCGCACGACTGACGACGCCGACGAAGTCGTAGTCGATCCCGCCGCGCACCGGGCCGAGCGAGCGGAGCAGGTGCTCGAGGTGCTCGCCCTCGCCGACGACGATCGCGCGCCGGCGGACGCCGAGCCAGTGCAGCGCCTCGCGGCTGATCACGTCGTAGCTGGCCCTGAAGATCCCCGTCAGCACCGCGGTGATCACGAACGCGGTCGGGATCAGGCCGAAGGTCGTGAAGTCGTGGCCCGTGCCGAGGCCGAACGCGAGCACGAGCAGGGCGACGACGACGAGCGACGACACGATCCGGCCGTAGCCCGCCCGCCGCTCCCGCTGGGCGTAGAGGCCCGCCTGCCAGAAGACGAGCACGGTGACGAGCGCGACGAACGGGAAGTAGCTCGCCTCGGCGTCCGACCAGAGAATCCCCCAGTAGATCGGCGAGTGGCCGTAGTACACCTCCCGCAGGGCCAGCGCGCAGTAGAGGCCCGTGCCGACGGCCAGGAGGTCGAGTGCGAGCAGGCAGCAGAGGCTTGCGGCCCGGAACACCAGGCTGCGCATCGGGGTCCGGCCGAGCAGATACGGCCTGCTGCGCCGGATGTCTGCGCCGGGGAAGAGCGGGGACCGGCTCTCGGCCGCAGCGCGCCGCTGACCCGCGGGCGGTGCCTCCTTCGTTGCCACGAAGGAATCCATGTTACTCCCGCCACCGCTCGGCGAAGGCCGTTTCGGCCTCGGCCGACACGGCGTCGAGGGGGGTCGGCCGTCGCCGGCGCGCGATCATCGTCAGCGCCGCCGTGAGGGCGCGCCGGCGGAGCGAGTCGAGCAGCTCGGTGTCGTGGAAGTAGACGTGGACGTAAGCCGGCAGCCGGCCGAACGCCGCCCGCACGGCCATTCCGAGCGAGTGCGTGGAGGGGAGCTCGAAGAGACGCGCGTCGCCAACGCGCAGCCATCCCGGCTCGTCGAGCGACAGCCACGGCGCGTCCCTCGCGAGGTACGAGGGCCTGAAGGCGGTTGCCGTGCAGTCGGCGTAGCCGAGCTCGGCGAGGGCTCTCGCCACGTCCTCGTCCGTGTACCAGCCGCCGCCGCAGAAGAGGCGAGGCTCGAGCCCTCGCTCGCGGAGCCAGGCGGCCTCCTGACGCACACGGCCGGCCGCGTCGCCGTCGACGGGCCGCGCCTGGGCCGCGCCGCCCCAGTGGGTGTGGTGGCCGAGCGGGCCCCGGGTCGCGGCGATTCGCGCCCGGGCGAGCCAGAGCGTCTCGCTCTCGCCCGCGTCCGGGTCCGGAGGCCGGAGCAGAGCCGAGATCGCGAAGCCGCCCGGTCGGCGCCCCTGAAGATCGGAAAACGCCGCCCAGCAGCGGTCGTCGAGCGGGCGTTCGACGTGACAGGAGACGGTCGCGACGCCCTTCATCGCTCGAGCGCCTGCCGGTAGAGGGCCTCGGTCTGCTCGACGCAGCGCTGCTCCGAGAACTCGGCCAGCGCCCGCTCGCGGGCCGCGCGGCCGAGCTCGGCTGCACGCGGCAGGTCGCGGGCGAGCTCGACGATCGCCGCCCGCAGCGGGTCGACCTCGCCCGAGGGCACGAGCACGCCGGCGGCGCCGACGATCTCGGGAAGCCCGCCGACGGCCGAGGCGATCACCGGCCGCCCGCGCTCCATCGCCTCGAGGGCAACCATGCCGAACCCCTCTCCGAGCGAGGGGACGACGACGATCGCCGACTCCTCGATCAGCGGCCGCACCGGCGCGACGTGGCCGAGGAAGCGCACGCCGTCACCGGCCAGGCGGCGCAGCTCGGCCTCGAGCGGGCCTGTGCCCACGAGGTCGAGCGCCAGACCGGGCACCTCTTCGCGCGCGGCCGCGAACGCCCGCAGGAGCACCTCGTGGCCCTTGATCGGGATCAGCCGCCCGATGCACAGGAGCCGTGGCGCGTCACCGGGGTACCGGGGCGGCTCGTCGCCGGCCGCGATCCCGTAGTGGACGATCTCGAACGCGTCCGCCTCGAAGCCCTCGCGCTCGGCGAGGTAGTCGGCCAGGCCGCGCGAGATCGCGATCTGGACGTGCGCGAGGCTGGACACGGCGCGGTCGCCCAAGGCGAAGAGCCGCCGGTCGCGGAACTCGTTGAAGCCGTGCTTCGTCGAGAAGCGGTGCGGCACGCGCGTGAGGGCGCCGGCCGGAAGCCCGTACGCGTCCCCGTGGACGAGGTGGGTGTGCACGATCTTCGGGCGAATCATCGCGAGGCGCCGCGTGACGCGACCGAACGCGAGCGGGTCGAGGTCGACGTGGAGGACGAGCTCGTCGACCGGCACGTCACGTGCACGCAGCTCGCGGGCGAAATCCGCAGCGCCGGGCTCGCGCTCGTGCAGCATCAGCATCCGCGCGTCCCACCCCCGGGCCCGAAGGCCCGGCAGCAGCGAGAGCAGATGGTTCTCGGAGCCGGAGATGCCGGAGACCTTCTGGACGTGGAGGACGCTCGTCATCTGCGTGCCGCCTCGACCACCGCATCCGCCCACGAGCCGACCGAATGCCCGGCTGCGACGCGATTCCGGAGCTGTTGCCCGAGTGCTCTGCGCTCGTCCGTCGAGAGCCGCGCCAGCCCGGCCAGCCGGTCGGCGAGCCCGCGGGGGTCGTCGCGCTCGAACCGCAGCTCCGGCTCGAGCAGCGTGTCGAACGCCGGGTTCGAGGCGACCACGGCCACGCAGCTCGCGCAGGCCTCGTAGACGACCTTGTCCGTCGCACCGGCGCGCATGTTGTTGACGAGGACGTCCGCGCGCTCGAACAGGCCGGGCACCTCGCTGCGCAGAATGGCGTGACCGAGCCTGACGCGCTTCTCCAGGTCGAGCTCGCCTACGAGGCGCTCCAGCTCGCCGCGGTGCGCGCGCTCCTGGGGCGTCAGCGCCGGCCCGTACACCTCCAGCCTCAGGTCGAGTCCGTCGTCCAGTGCGAGCCGCACCGCGCGGATCACCGTCTCGAGACCCTTCGCCTCGGAGTAGCGACCAAGCGCCGCGGCACGCAGATCGGACGGGTGTGCGCGCTCCGTGCACGGGAACTCGTCGAGGTCGATCCCGTGGCCGATCGCGCGGACCTTCTTCGACTCGACCGGGAAGGTGCGCGGGTCGACGGTGAGGACGGCGTTCGAGACGCGTTCGGCCCGGCGCAGGAGCAGTGACGCGCGCCAGTGCGTGTACCAGAGCAGGACCCGGACGCCGAGCGGGCGGGCGAGCGGCGCGGAGAGCACGGCGTAGATCGGGCACATGTGCGCCACGACGGCGGCAGGCCTGGGCCGCCGGGCGAGCTCGGCCGCGAGCGCGGCCTGGAACCGCATCCCCCTGCCTGCGCGCGAGCGGGCCGCGAAGCTCCTTGCGCGGCTGTTGGCGGGCAGTACACCCGGCAGCGTCCGATCGGCCAGGACGACGACCTCGTCCACGCGCTCCGCGAGCGCGCGGATCTTCGGCACCGTCGCCGCCAGCGCCGGATGCCCCGGGTCGACCTGCTGCGTGACGAAAACGATCCTCACCGCGCCACGACCGCGTCGACGATCTCGCGCAGCCGGCGTGCGTACTGCTCCGGCGTCGCCAGCAGCGGCTCGACCCCCTCGCGGGCCCTGTTGCCCAGCCGCCGGGCCAGGCCGCGGTCGGAGAGCACGCGGACGAGCGCCTCGGCGAGCGCCTCCGGGTCCTGCGGCGGCACGAGCAGGCCGTTCTCGCCGCCCCGGACGAGGTCGGCGATTCCGCCGACGTCGCTGCCGACGACGGCCCGGTCTCGGCAGAACGCTTCGAGGATCACACGCCCCATCCCCTCCGAGCGCGAGGGCAGGACCAGCGTCCACGCACGATCCAGCGCCTCGGCGACGCCGGCCGAGTCGACGTGCTCGTCCCAGACGACCTGCCCGCGCAGCTGTTCGACGACGTGGCGACGGGGCCCACGACCGATCACGTGCAGCGTCGCGTCCGGGACGCGCGGCGCGGCGAGACGCCACGCGGCGGCAAGCTCGTCGATCCCCTTGTAGCGCTCGAGCACGCCGACGAAGAGCGCGGCCGGGCGCTCCGGGAGCGGCACCGGCGGGATCAGGAACGGATCGAGGTCGGTGAAGGTCGGAAGGACGCCGTCCGGGTCGACGCCCAGCTCGCGGACGAGCCGCGTGGTATAGGGCGAGATCGTCCGCACGCCGTCGGCGTGGCGGACGGCGTGGGCCGCGACGACGTCGGACAGGGGCCCGAGTAGCCGGCGCGCGGGCGAGCCGTAGAGCCTCGCCGCCGTCCGCCAGTTGCCGTGCACCTCCAGGATCAGCGGTACCCGCCGCCGCCCGAGAGCGCGGGCGAGCAGCACCGCCGCCGCGGTGTGCGGGTCCTGCGCGAGGACCGCATCCGGGCGAAAGCTGCGGAGCTCGGCTGCGAGTTGGGCCGGCAGCTCGGCGTAGAACCGGTAGCCGCCCGGCAGCAGCCGGAACCCGTCCTGCTCACCCTCCCCCCGTGCGAGGACGCGCAGCTCGAACTGCTCCTCGAGCGCATCGAACTTCTTGCGCAGGCTCTCGTCGAGGGGCAGGCGGTACCGCGTCGGCCCGACGATCACGACTTTCCGCTTCACCGCGCAGCCTGGTCGAGGATCGCCTCGAGCCGGGGGTAGATCGTCTCCGGTGCGAGCCGCCGGACGGACTCGGCGGCCGCCGCGCACAGCCTGTTCCGTAGCTCGCCGTCGGCGAAGAACCGCCCGATCGCCTCCGCCAGCGCGTCGACGTCGCCGGCGGGAACCAGGAGCCCGTTGCGGCCGTCGTCCAGCACCTCGCCCACTCCCCCGGCCGCAGCCGCGACCACCGGCGTGCCGACCGCGAGCGCCTCGGCGACGACGAGGCCGAAGCTCTCCCAGTCGGAAGAGAGGAGCGACGCGTCGGCGGCGCGCAGGAGCTCGAAGACCGCGGCCCGCGGCCGGGCGCCGAGGAAGCGGGCACGCCCGTCGAGCCCGACCTCGCGGGCGAGCGCCTCGACCTTCGCGCGCTCGGGGCCGTCGCCGATGAGTAGCAGCGTCACGCCGTCGTTCCGCGCGACCGCCCGCAGCGCGACCCCGAGGGCCTTCTGGGGCACGAGCCGGCCCGCGAAGACGAGCGTCGGCCCGTCCAGCCCGTGCCGGCGGCGGAGCTCGTCGCGATCGCCGAGCGCGGGCGCCGAGATCGCGTGCGGGACGACCTCGATCCGGCTGCGGTCGATTCCCCAGCCCGCCGCGACGGCGGCAAAGGCCTCCGACGGGACGACGATCCGGGCCGCGCGACCCAGTGCGAGATCGCGCGCGTGGCGCAGCAGCCTGATCTGCCCGCCGTCCTCCTCCTGGAACAGGTCGAGCGGCGCGGTCGTCAGACCGCGCCGCAGAGCGCGCTCGTACGCGGGGTCGCCGGCCAGCCGCTGGACGAGCGGCGCGCCCGCGATCCTCGATCCGAGCGCGCTGCGGCCGAGCATGCCCGTCGAGTAGACGACGTCCGCGTCGCGCGCGGCCCGGTGCACGAGACCGGCACCGACGACGTGCCGTACGCCGGGCGGGTGGCGCCGCGGAGCCCACTCGACGGCGTACGGCCGCGGCCCGGGCTGGGCGTCGGCGGTGGTCACGACGACGACGTCGTGCCCGTGGGCGTAGAGGTAGTCCGAGAACTCGGGCCCGTGGCTCGCCGGCCCGCCGACGTCCGGCGGCCAGATTCCGGAGACGAGGACGACTCTCATCGGCCGTCCTTCCGCAGGCGAGCGACCTTCACGGCGTGACCGGCTCGGTCCGCGTCGTCCGGCCCCCGCGGGTGTCGCGCCGGATCCTCGCCAGCGCGACTCCCCAGATCGCCGCGAAGACCACGGTGGACACGAGCACCGCCGCCGCGGCGCCGGTCACCTCCCAGGCAAGGCCGAAGACGAGGACGAGCGGGATCAGGACGAGCGTCTCGATCCCGTGCGTGACGATCCGCAGCCCGGGACGGCCGATCGAGACAGGCAGGGACTTCGTCCAGGCGATCACGAGCTGGATCCCGCCCGCGATCAGCATGATCCGCGCGGCGTCGGCGGCGGGCAGGTACCCGGCGCCGTAGAAGATCCGGATCAGGTCGGGCATGAAGACGTAGAGCGGCGGGATCATCACCGCCATCAGGACGAGCGCGCCGAGCGTGAAGCGGCGCACGCCGGCGAAGACCGCATCGGTCGACCCGGCCTCCCAGTCGCGCGTCTGCTCGGTGAGAAGGATCAGCCGCGCCGGCGAGGTCAGCGCGGAAAGGCCGGTCTGCGGCGCCTGGGCGACCCGGAAGTAGCCGACCTGAACCGGTGTCGTGACGACGCCGAGCAGCAGCGGGGCGATCGTCGTCCGCAGCGAGACGATCCCGGTCGCGACGCTCGACTGGATCACGAAGCGGAGAATCTCCGCCCGGTCCTGGCGCAGCGGCTCGTGCTCCGCGGCGGGGAAGCGGCGGAAGACAGCGAGCCCGGCACCGCCGACGGCGAGCGAGGCGGCGATCTGTCCGATCAGCAGTCCGAGGACCGCCTCCTCGACGCCGTAGTGGGCGCCGATCGCGATCCCGGCGAGACGGAAGGCGGGCGTCAGGAAGAGGAAGATGCCGCGCACGTCGTAGCGGCCCGTCAGCACGATCGCCGCGCCGGCGAGCGCCTCGGGCACCTGCGTGATCGGGAGCAGAGCCGCGATCAGCATCGGCACGGTCAGCCCGTGCGCACCGAAGATCGAGTCCGCGAAGGGCGCGAGGATCGCGAGCACGGCGCCCGCGATCAGCGCGCCGAGGCACTTCAGGCCGAGCGCGCGCCGGTAGAGCCGCCGCAGGCGGCCGTACTGGCCCGCGGTCGTGTACCGGAACCCGAACTTGACCATCGCCTCCTCCACGGTCAGGTCGAGCAGGACCTGGAAGAACCCGGTCGTGGCCAACACGAGGGCGTAGAGGCCGAACTCGTGCGGCCCGAGCTGGCGCGCGGCGACGAGGGTCCCGAGCACACCGAGGACGACGCCCCCGTACGTCCCCAGCGCGGTGACCGCGCGTCGCCGCAGGAGGCGTGTGCTCATCCGGGCCTCCACTATAGTGGCGCTCGGTGGCCGTCAGAACGCTCGGAGGACCCGCCCGCCGGGCCCGGGCAACCGCACTCACCGCCTCGCTCTCCTCACCCGGCACGCTCGTCCTCGCGGCCGCGCTGCCGATCCTCTTCCTGCACGTGCGCTTTCAGCCCGGGTTTACGTTCAGCGCCGGGTCGACGAGCGTGCACGTGGTCCTTTCCGACCTCGCCGTGCTCGCGGTCGCCGCCGTCGCGCTCTGGGTCTGGGCGCGCGACCGGCCGTCGCTCTCGGCAGGACGCTGGGTCTGGATCGCCACCGTCGCCTTCCTCGCCTGGGACTTCGCCGCGGTCGTCTACCCGCTCGCGCTCGACGAGTCGTACGACTGGCACACCCATCTCGTCACCGCGGGGAAGTTCGCCGAGTACGCGCTGCTCGCGCCCGCCTTCGTCGTGCTCGTCCGGCGGCGCGCCGACCTCGACCTCGTGGTCTGGACCCTCGTCCTCTGGAGCGTCGCGGCGAGCACGGTCGCGGTCGTCCAGTTCTTCGGCTGGCGGATCCTCGCCGGCTGGCCGGCCGGCTGGAGGCAGCCCTCGTTCCTCGGCCATCACGACCTCGCCGGGCTCTCCGGTGCGGTCGCGTGCGTCGCGCTGCTCTGGCTCGCGCTCCCGGCCGGACGCTCCGCGCGGCCGGCGACGGCCGCCGCCGTCTCGGGCGTCATCGGGCTGATCCTCTCCGGCTCGACCGCAGGCGCGATCGGGTTCGGATTGGCGGCGGCGGCGGCCTTCGTCGTCGGCCGCTGGCGGGGCCACGCCTCGAGGCGGCGGCTCGCCGCGATCCTCTGCCTCCCGCTCGTCGTCGTCGCCGGCCTCGTCCCGCTGCGGAGCGGCGACGTCGGCCACCTCCTCCGCTACTTCGGGATCGGGCCGAAGGAGAAGGAGCAAAACGTCGAGACGCTCGTCCAGCGCACGCTGCTGCTCTACATCGGCTGGCGGATCTTCCTCGACCATCCGGCGATCGGCACCGGCTTCGAGAGCTCGCTCGAGCAGTCGGTCTACTCGCCGTACCTGGACGACGCGCGTGCCCAGTTCCCGGGCTCTCCGCCCCGCGCCTTCCCCTCGCCCGAACACCCCTGGGGCGTCCAGAACCTCTACGTCCAGGCGCTCGCCGAGACGGGCGTGGTCGGCTTCCTGCTCCTCGTCGGCCTCTTCGTCAGCGGCCTCGCGACGGCCGGCCGCGTCGTCCTGCGCGGCCCACCCGAGGTCGGGCTGCTGGCAGTCCTCTGGCTGCTCGTCTGCATCGGCGTCTGGAACGCGCTCGGGATCATCGCCGGGATCCCGATGGACGCCCTGACGTGGTTGGCACTCGGGCTCGCCGTCGTTGCAGCGTCAGGCACGGCCGGACGCGACATGTCCGGCTCCGCAGCCGCTGTCTGACACTACGATGGCTCCCCGGATGGCGAAGGTGCTCGTCACGGGGGGAGCGGGGTTCATCGGCTCCAACCTGATCCGCGCGCTGCAGGAGCGCGGGGACGACGTGCGGGTGCTCGACAATTTCTCGACCGGCTTCCGCGCCAACCTCGAGGGGCTCGATCTCGAGATCGTCGAGGGCGAGCTGCGGAGCTACGAGCGCGTGCACAACGCCGTCCGCGGCACGGAGGTCGTCTACCACCTCGGCGCGCTCGGGTCGGTGCCGCGCTCGGTGCAGGACCCGCTGACCTCGAACGCGGTCAACGTCGAGGGGACCCTGAACGTCCTGCTCGCCGCGCGGGACGAGGGGATCCGCCGCGTCGTCTTTGCATCCAGCACCTCGGTCTACGGGACGGAGGCGACGCTGCCGACCCGCGAGGACGAGCGCCTCGACCCGGTTTCGCCCTACGGCGCCGCCAAGCTCGCCGCGGAGCGCTACTGCGCGGCCTTCAGCCGGGTCTACGAGGCGTTCGAGACCGTGGTCCTGCGCTACTTCAACGTCTACGGCCCGCGACAGAGTCCGTTCTCCCAGTACGCGGCGGTGATCCCGCTCTTCATCGCCGCGCTCGCCGCCGGCGAGCCGATCACCGTTCACGGCGACGGCGAGCAGTCGCGCGACTTCACCTACGTCGAGGACGCGGTGACGGCCACCCTCGCCGCCGGCGAGGCGAGCGGCGCGAGTGGGCGTGCGTTCAACGTCGCCGGCGGGAAGCCCGTGAGCGTGAACGAGGTCGCGGACACGATCGGCCGCCTGCTCGGCAAGCCGGTCGAGCGCCGGCTCGCCCCGCTGCGCCCCGGCGACATCCGCGACTCGTATGCGGAACTCACCGCCTCCCGCGAGGCGCTCGGCTACGAGCCAAAGGTCGAGCTCGAGGAAGGCCTCCGGCGCACGATTGAATTCCTCCAGGCCTGAGCCCATCCGCATCCTGCGAGTGATCGCCCGCCTGAACATGGGCGGCCCCGCGCTCCACGTCTCCTACCTCTCAGCAGGGCTCCGCGACCGCGGCTACGAGACCACGCTCGTGGCCGGCAGCGTCAGCCCGGGCGAGCAGTCAATGGCGTACGTCGCCGAAGAGCAGGGCGTCCCCGTCCTGCTGATGCCGCACCTGCACCGGGAGATCTCGCCCGTCCAGGACCTGCTCGCGACCCTCCGGCTCGCGAAGGTGATCCGTGAGCAGCGGCCCCACATCCTGCACACGCACACCGCGAAGGCCGGCGCGATCGGACGTTTCGCCGCCGTGCTCGCGGGCAGCGCACGGCCGCCGATCGTCGTGCACACGTTCCACGGCCATGTCCTGCGCGGCTACTTCGGCCGGTATCGCACGGCGATCTTCCGAGGGCTCGAGCGCCTGCTCGCGCGCGTCGCGGACACGCTGATCGCGGTCAGCCCCGAGGTCAGGGACGACCTCGTCGCCCTCGGAGTCGCCCCCGCGGAGAAGTTCACCGTCATCCGGCTCGGGATCGAGCTCGACGAGCGGGTCGCCGCCGCGCGCGAAGCGCGAAAGCGAACGCGCGGCATCATGGGTGTTCCCGACCACCGCTTCCTCGTCGGCTGGATCGGGCGAATGACCGGCGTCAAGCGCGGCGCGGACGTCCTGCGCGCGTTCCGCCTCCTTCGCGACCAGGGGATCGACGCGATCCTCTGCATGGTCGGCGACGGCCCGGAGCGCGAGCAGCTCGAGCTGCTCGCCGCCGAGCTCGGACTGATGCACGACTGCCTGTTCCCCGGCTACCAGGAGGACGTCGGGCCGTTCTTCGCCGCCTTCGACGCGTTCGTCCTCGCGTCCGCGAACGAGGGCACGCCGGTGACGGCCATCGAGTCGCTCGCGAGCGGCTGCCCCGTCGTCGCAACGCTCGTCGGCGGCGTACCGGACGTCGTCCGGGACGGCGTGGACGGCTTTCTCGTCGAGCCGGTCGACCTGGAGGCGATCGCCGACCGCCTCGCCCGCCTGGCCGCCGACCCCGAGCTCCGCGCGCGGATGGGCACCGCCGGGCGCGAGCGGGTTCTCCCGCTCTACGCGGTCGAACGCCTGGTCGACGACGTCGACGGCCTCTACCGAAGCCTGCTCGAGCGGAAGGGCGTTCCTGTCAGTGCGGCAGTCGCTGGAACGCCGAGAACGCCGGCTTCCGTCGGCCGTCGACCGTCATGAGCCCGGACTGCCAGCCGGCGAGGTCGGGCTGATCCTTGACGAGGAACCAGAGCATCAGGTCGATGCGCGGGTTGCGGCGGGCGATCGCGAACGCCTGGGTCAGGTAGCGCGCCTGCCGGGCCCAGGAGACGCCGAACAGCGAGTCGGGCGGCTTCGTCTGGTAGCCGTACTCGGTGATCCAGAGGTGCCGCGGGCCGTACAACCGTGAGAGGGCGGCGATCAGCACGTTGATGTTGGCGAGCGTGATCGCCGTCGGCGTCAGGCCGGGGCGAGGGGACAGCGGCTTCGTCGTCGGTGTCTCGGTCGGCACGCCGTAGTACGGGTTGTGCGCGTAGGCGTCGAACGTGCGCATCCCGGCCTTTTTCGCCGCGGTCAGGAACGCGACGGGCGAGACGGAGGGGCGGGCGCTTCTCGGGTTGTTGTTTCCGCGCGGGGCGGTGACCCCGCAGGCGACCTTCTCGCCGCTGTACATCGTCGCGTGGACGCCGTTGTAGACCGCGTTGCAGATGCGCGCATAGTCGCGGGCGCTCTGGATCACCCACTTGCCGCCGCGCTTGACGAACTGCGGCCGCAGGAAGACCGGGTTGTTCGGCTCGTTCCACGCCGCCCACAACCGCACCGCGGGAAGCGTCCGGCCGTCGGTGCCGATGTAGGTGCCGCTGTAGCGGGCGGCGGCGGCGTAGGCGAACTTGTACAGCTCGTTGAAGTTCGTGGGCGGTCGATTCGAGCTCTGGCCGCCGTTCGCCCAACGCGGGGTGCCGGTGATCGAGAGCAGCACCTTGATCCCGTACGCGTTCGCGTAGGTGACCACGCGATCGTAGAGCGACCAGTTGTAGGAGGCATCGCGGGGATCCGCTCCGTCGAACGGCCGGTATCTCGCCACGCCGAGCTTGCCGCCCCAGTAGAGGTTGACCCTGAGCACCTGCGTGTGCAACGCCCGATAGCGCGCGAACGTCTGGGTTGCGTCGTCGAAGAACGTCGCGCCCTCGTCGTAGATGCCCGTGTACATCCGCGGAGACGCGGTCGCCGCGGGCACGGCGAGACCGGCGGCGGCCGCGAGGGTCGCCGCCCATACCCAGACCCGTTTAGACACCGACCGGCTCCCGCCCGTAGGACGGCAGCATCCGGCTCAAACCCTCCTCCAACTGGATCTCCGGCTCCCACCCGAGGATCTGGCGTGCACGCGTGATCTCGGGCTGGCGCACCTGCGGGTCGTCGACCGGCAGCGCCTCGTAGACGATCTCGCTCCTCGAGCCGGTCAGCTTCAGCACCGCGTGCGCGAGGTCGAGGATCGTGAACTCGTGCGGGTTGCCGAGGTTGAGCGGAAGGTGCTCTCCGCTCTCGGCGAGGAGCACGATCCCGCGGATCAGGTCGTCGACATAGCAGAAGCTCCGTGTCTGCGAGCCGTCGCCGAACACCGTCAGCGGCTCGTCCGCGAGCGCCTGGCGGACGAACGTCGGGACTGCACGCCCGTCGTTGGGTCGCATGCGCGGCCCGTAGGTGTTGAAGATCCGGACAATCGCCGTGTTCACGCCCTGCTGGTTGTGGTACGCCATCGTCAGCGCCTCGGCGTAGCGCTTCGCCTCGTCGTAGACGCCGCGCGGGCCGATCGGGTTGACGTGGCCCCAGTAGGTCTCCGGCTGCGGGTGCACCTGCGGATCGCCGTAGACCTCGCTGGTCGAGGCGAGCACGAAGCGCGCCCGCTTGAACTTCGCGAGGCCGAGCGCGTTGTGCGTCCCGTGCGAGCCGACCTTCAGCGAGTGCAGCGGCATCCGCAGGTAGTCGACCGGGCTCGCGAGCGCGGCGAAGTGGTAGACGAAGTTGACCGGCTCGGCAACGTTCAGCTCCTCCGTCATGTCGTGGTTCAGGAAGACGAAGTCGTCCGAGTCGATGTGCTCGAGGTTGCCGAGCGTGCTCGTGACGAGGTTGTCGACGCAGATCACCCGGTGCCCCCGGCCGAGCAGGAAATCGCAGAGGTGCGAGCCGAGGAAGCCCGCGCCTCCGGTGACGACGGAGACGGGCACGACGCGACGAATTGTAGACCCGGCCTTCTCGGCGCTTACGAAGTGCTTACAGAGGGTGGAAGGCCACTGCCGGGCGAGCGAGAATGTCAGCCGATGCGATTCCCCCTTGCCGCGCTCGCGACGGGCCTGGCCCTCACGGCTGTCGCCCTGCCTGCCTCTTCGGCGGAGGCCGCGACTCGCTGCGCACAGCAACGCGTCAGCCCCGCGTACGCCGGGAGCGTCCTGCGCGCGCTCCGCGCCAAGAGGGACGTCTGGGGCGAGCAGCTGATCCGGCGGCCTGCTGGGCCAACCTACGCAGCCGTCCGGCGGCTGCTCAAGCCGCTGCTCTTCGCGCGCGCGAACCGGGAGCCGCTGACGGCCTCCGGCGTCTACTACCTCCCGTTCGCCCAGCCGCTCGGCAGCCACGGCGCCAACGAGATCGCGCTCCATGTCGCCGACGGCAGCCAGATCCTGGCCCGCACGGCGAGCGGCGCGAGCGTGCGCGTCCTCGTCGGGCCGGGCGGGAGCGAGCCGTTCGGCTCCTGCCTCTCCAGGCTGTCCCAGCCGACGCTCGCCGAGGGCTACCTGCCGATTCTCGAGACCCGGTACGTCGACTCGGCCGGTGTCCGCTACCGGCAGGAGTCGTTCGCCGTCCGGGGCCTTGGCACCGGAGCTCTGGTCAGCTTCGTCAGCGTCACCGCGAGCGCCGACGCGCGGACGGGCGCAGTCATCCGGCTCGTCCACTCGACACACCGGAGCGGGAGGAAGGCGCAGTCCCGCCGAGAGGACTCGGCACTTCACTACCGGGTCGAGCCGGGGGAGACGGCAACCCTCTACGTCGCCTGGCTCCCTTCCGACCTGCGGCCGGTGACGATCGACGCGGAGACCTACGAGACCGCGCGGGAGCAGCTCATCGATTTCTGGAACGCGCGCCTCGGGCAGGCCGTGACCTACGACGTCCCCGAGCCGGTCGTGATGAACGCGCAGCGCAGCCTGCTCGAGCAGGACCTCGCGCTGACCTGGCGCTACAGCATCGGCAACCGGTACGAGGAATTCTCCTCCGCGGAGAGCCTTGACGTGGCCGAGGTGATGGGGAGCTACGGCTTCACGGACGTGATGCGGCAGATCCTCCGCACGTCCTTCAAGCGGTTCCCGCTGGCGCCGTCGACCTGGCGGATGGGCGAGCTGATGATCGCGAGCGCCCGCTACTACCAGCTGACCGGAGACCGAGCCTTTCTGGATTGGGTTACGCAGCGCATCGACTGGTTCATGACCGTGTTCGGACGGCAGATGCGGAGCGATCCGCACGGGCTCCTCCGCCAGGAGCGCTTCTCCAGCGACATCGCGACCAGGGTGTACGGGCTGCACGCGCAGACGTCGGTCTGGCAGGGGCTGAACGCGATCGCCTCCGTCTGGGCGGCGACCGGCCGCCCTGCGCACGCCGCCCGAGCGCGCGCGCTCGCCCTCCGGCTCGAGCTCGCCCTGCAGCGTGCGGTCCGGGCATCGTCGCATCGCCTCAAGGACGGCTCGCTCTTCGTCCCCGCCGTCCTGCTCGCCCGGCACAAGCCGTTCGACGCGCTGACCCGCTCGCGGCTCGGCAGCTACTGGAACCTCGTGATGCCCTACGCGCTCGCCTCCGGGTTCTTCGCCCCCCACGGCCGGCAGGCGAACGAGATCCTCCGCTACATGCTCCGGCACGGCTCGCGACTGCTCGGCCTCGTGCGGGCGGGCGCGTACGCGCTGTACGGCGGGAAGACGCCCTACCCGTTCACCGGCACCGACCAGGTCTACGGCCTCGCCGTCGCGCGCTTCCTCGCCGACAACGACCGGCCGGACCAGCTCGTGCTCAGCCTGTACGGGATGCTCGGCGCCGCCATGACGCCCGAGACGTTCGTCTCCGGAGAGGCGGCGACCGTCGCGCCGTTCCACGGCGCCGCGTTCCGCTCGATGTACCTGCCCCCGAACGCCGCCTCGAACTCGGCCTTCCTGGAGACGCTCCGGCTGATGCTCGTCCACGAGACGACGCGGGACGGGCGCCCGTTCGGGCTCGAGCTCGCGTACGCGACGCCCCGCGGCTGGCTTGCGCCCGGGAACGCCGTCGCGGTGCGGGGCGCGCCGACGAGCTTCGGGCCGCTCTCCTACGAGATCGACGCCGGCTCCGGGCAGATCGAGGCGACGGTGGAGGTACCCGCGCGGCGCCCGCCGGTGTCGCTGCGGCTCCGCCTGCGCGTGCCGACCGGCCAACGGGTCGTCGCCGTGCGCATCGACGAACGCCCGCGGCCCTTCGACCGGGCAACCGGAACGGTCGACCTCTCGGGCCTGCGCGGGACGATCTCGCTCGTCGCCGCGGTGCGCTGACCGTACGATTCGGCCCTTGAACGTCGCCTCCCTGCGGCTCGCACCCGAAGCCCTATGAGCATCGGCCGGCTCGGTGAGTCGCGCGAGCGCTTCCTCGCGGCCGCGCGCGAGTTCGTTCCCTACGTGGTCGCCGAGCGTGACGGGCTTCTGTTCGTCGTCCCGACCGACGACCCGACGCTCGGCAAGCTCTTCGTGCGGAGCGAGAAGCACAAGGAGCGCACGGTGCTGCTGCGCGCGCTCGAGCGGTTGGAGGGCGCCGGCATCGACGTACGCCGGGGGACGTTCGTGGACGTCGGGGCAAACGTCGGTACCGCGGCGTTCGCGGCGCTCCGGGCAGGCTTCCGGTCCGTGGTCGCGATCGAGCCCGTGCCCAGCACGTTCCGGTTGCTGCGCGCGAACCTCGTCCTGAACGGCGCCGAGGGAGCCGTGCGCGCGATGCAGCTCGCAGTCTCCGACCGGAAGGGAACGATGACCATGGACGTCGCCCGCGGGAGCCGGAAGGCGCGCCTCGCCGAGGGCGGCGGCGAGGAGGTGCAGGTCGCGCGGCTCGACGATGTCGTCGTAGGCGAGGTCGATTTCGTGCTCCTCGACGCGGAGGGCCATGAGGTGCAGGTGCTGGCCGGCGCGGAGCGCGTCCTCGGCAACGGCGTCCCGCTCGTCCTGGAGCTGAACCCGAAGCTGCTCGCCCTGGCCGGCTGTCGAGACGAGCTCCCGGCCCTCCTCGCGCGCCATTACACCGACGTCCTCGACCTGCGCGCCCGAGGCGCTGGGTTCGTCCCCGTCGACCGCGTCGTCGACCTGGCCGAGGAGTACGAGGGCCGCTCGACCGACCTGCTCGCCTGTCGGCTCCCCTAGCGGGGGCACGCCACGCCGCTCGCTACCCTGTCGTCCTATGTCGGGCATGCACCGCCTCGGTCGAGGCTCTCGCGCGCCTGCGCAGACGGGCCAACCGCCCGTCGAGCACGCCGTCGAGATCGTTCCGATCGACTACGACCGCCACAGGCTCCAGATCCGTGCCGAGTCGAAGTACGAGCGGAACTGGCGCGCCGGCTTCAGCCGTCGGGAGCCGTGGACTGTTGCCTGGTTGGAAAGTGAGACGCGGCGCGGCGACACCGTCTACGACATCGGCGCGAACGTCGGCGTCGTCTCGCTCATCGCCGCGACCCTCCTCCGGAGCGAGGGCCTCGTCGTCGCATTCGAACCCGGCTTCTCGAGCTACGCGCGTCTCTGCGAGAACATCGCCTTGAACGGGCTGTCGAGCATGGTTGTTCCGGTGCCTCTTGCCCTGTCGAGCACCAGTGGCCTTCAGACGTTCACGTATCGGACAGAGGACCCGGGGCAGAGTCGGCACGCATTCTCGGCCGAGGCCTGGACGCCGGCTGCCGGCAACAGCCACAAGCGCTACACGCAGCCCATGGTGTCGGTGACGCTCGACGAGGTCGTCCCGCTGCTTCGACTGCCGAGCCCGAACCTCGTCAAGCTCGATGTCGATGGGGCAGAAGCGCACGTTCTCCGTGGGGCGCGATCCACCCTCGCCGCACCGGAGTGTCGAAGCGTCTTTGTCGAGATCGACGGTTCACACACCGCCGAGGTCGTCTCGCTCCTGGAGTCCTACGGATTCCGGCTCGAGGGCCGGCACAGGCGGAAGGAATCGTCACAGATCTGGTACGGCGCCTTTCGCCGATCCGACACGTGAGCCAGGAGGCGACGACAGGCTGAGAGTTCTCTTCTTCGCCTACCGACCAGGCATCGCCTCGAACTACACGTCGCTCGTCTCCGAGCTGTCCGAGCGCGGCCACGAGGTGCATCTGGCCTTCGAGTTGAAGAGGGGCCGTCTGCCTCGCAGACCGCTGCCGGCGAGAGTGACCAGCGGATTCGCGCCCGAACGCGGCCAGTTCGACGGCTGGCGATCGATTGCTTGGCTTGTCCGGGCGATCGGCGACCTCGCCCGATACACACATCCCCGGTATGAACGCGCTCCCGCCTTGCGGAGGCGGATGCGCAGGTTGGTCCTGGAGCGCCTGGAGACGGCGGCCGACTTCGACCCCATCGCCCGGCGGGTGGCGTTACGCGTCGCGCGGGAGCTCGTCGGGACGACCGATGCGGAGCTCTCGGAGCGGGTGATCGGTGCGGCGGCAAGGCTCGAAGCCGCAATCCCTACGAGCGGGCGGATCGACCGCTACATCCGAAGGCTGAGGCCGGACGTCGTCCTGGTCAGCCCCGTGGTCAAGGTCGGCTCGAGCCAGGTCGACTTTCTGAAGAGCGCGCGGAGACTGGGGATCCCGGCCGCGACGTGTGTCGCAAGCTGGGACAACCTGACCAGCAAGGGGCTGCTCAGGTTCGTCCCAGAGCGGGTGTTCGTGTGGAACGAGATCCAGCGGCAGGAGGCAATCGAGTTGCACGGGATGCCGGCTTCGCGGGTGGTCACGACTGGTGCACAGCTGTTCGACTATTGGTTCGAGCAGCGGCCACGCTCGTCGCGCGGCGACTTCGTGCGGAGGATCGGACTGGACCTGGCGCGGCCCTACGTTCTGTATCTCGGTTCGAGCCCCTTTGTCACGCGACGCGCGGATCAGGAAGTGCGCTTTGTGACGCGCTGGATCGAGACGCTGCGGACGAGCGATGACGAGCGGTTGCGCCGAGTCGGAATCGCGATCCGTCCTCACCCGACCGACAGGCGATGGCACGAGGTGGATCTCGGCCGGTTCGAGAACGTCGTAATCTGGCCGAGGCGTTCGGCCCGTCCCGCCACGCCCGAAGAGCGGGCAGACTTCTTCGACTCGCTGACGCACAGCGCGGCGGTGGTCGGAATCAACACGACGGCGATGATCGAGGCAGGGATCGTCGGGAAGAGCGTGTTCACGATCCTGGATCGGGAATTCGCGCAGGAGAGCACGCTGCACTTCCACTACCTCCTGGAGGAGAATGGCGGCTTCCTGCACGTGGCGAGCTCGCTCGCGGAACACGCAAGGCAGCTCGCGCGCGTGCTCGAAGACGGCGATGGTCAAGCCGGGGGACGAGCCCGGTTCATCGAATCCTTTGTGCGCCCCCACGGACTGGAGCGGCCGGCGACACCCATCCTGGCCGATGAGGTCGAGAAGCTCGCAGGGGCCCGCGTCGAAACGGGCGAGCGCCGACGTTTGCTCAGGCTCATGCTCACCCTGGACGTTCCACTCAGCTCGATCGCGCTCGTCGCCTACCCTGCACGGCGCCGGCTCCGCCAGGTGCGCCGCCGGCGCCGCAGTGCCCGCACCGGCCGCCGCCTCCCCTAGGAGCGGCGTGCGCGCTCGCGCTCGCGCAGCTCGTACTTCTTCACCTTGCCGGTCGAGGTTTTGGGGAGCTCGCAGAACTCGATCTCGTCCGGCGCCTTGAAGCCCGGCAGGGTCTCGCGGGCGAAGGCGATCAGCTCCTCGGCGCTGAGCGCCGCGTCGGGTCGCACAGTGACAAATCCCTTCGGTCGCTCCCCCCACTTCTCGTGCGGTACCGCGATCACAGCCGCCTCGAGCACGTCCGGGTGGCGCACGAGCGCCTGCTCGACCTCGATTGTCGAGATGTTCTCGCCGCCGGAGATGATGATGTCCTTCATCCGATCGCGAAGCTCGACATATCCGTCGGGGTGCATCACGCCGAGATCGCCGGAGTGGAACCAGCCGCCACGGAATGCTTCCGCCGTTGCGGCCTCATCCGCGAAGTAGCCCTTCATCACGTTGTTGCCCCGCATCACCACCTCACCGAGTGTCTCCCCGTCGGCGGGCACGTCGTTCATGTCCGCGTCGACGACCCGAACGGGATCGGCGGTGACGAGGTGCAGTCCCTGCCGCGCCTTGAGCCGGGCCCGGCGCTGCACGTCCAGGC
>JBKOVL010000284.1:0-4365 GCA_046723895.1 Actinomycetota bacterium
GTTCGAGCCGCTCCCGGCGCAACCGAGGAAAGTCGACCCGCTGTTCCCAGTCGACCGCCATCGTGGCGCCGCGCGAGGCAATGGTCATGCGGTGCTCCTTCCGCTCCCAGTCCAGGTGTTCAAGAACGGTAAACATGCGGCCGACGGGGCGTCAAGTAGTGCCTCACACGCCGGTCGCCCGCGGCGGCCTCGCTGGCCGGCCCCGTCGTCTCAGACCGCGGCGACGGGCTCGGCGAACTCGGCCGCGAACTCCTCGACCGACCACTCCGGGCCCGGCACCTCGTGCTTCAGCCGGGCGACGACGCGGCCGCCCTCGACCCGCGCCGGGAAGTCGTGCAGCGGCAGGACGAACTCGTGGTTCAGGGCGCGCTTGATTGCGCCCTTCTCGGAACGCTTCGTCAGCGAATGGTTGCCGGTCGTCTGCGGCTCGTAGGCAAGCACCTGGTGCCAGGGCTCGACGACCTGGTTCTGGATGTCGTAGATCACGTCGCCGCAGATGCACGCCGTGCCTTCCGCGGTCTCGACGAGGATGTTCATCGAGCCCTCCGTGTGTCCGCCGGCGGACTCGCAGACGATTCCGGGGAAGATCTCGTCGGGGCCGGATTCCGCCAGATCGAGCAAACGCAGCGCGCCCGGCGTGTGCAGCCGATCGACGTGGTGTTTGACGTACTCCGGTGGGTATTGCGCGCCCATCAGGCCCGAGACCGAGTGCTCCAGCTCGCGCCGGTTCATCACCACCGGTGTCGTCATCGGGAAGCGGTCGTCCTGGCCTGCGTGGTCGATGTGGCAGTGGGTGTGCAGCACCGCGGCCACGTCTCCGATCGCGACCCCGTGCGCGGCGAGGGCGTTCTCGAGCTGCATGTCCTCGTCGACGCGGCCCCGCATCCCGAGCCGGCCCATGATCTCCGGATCCCTCGCGCCGGTGTCGACGAGGAGCGGCCCGGCGGGGTTCCCGATGATCAGGATGCCCCAGGTGTGCACCCAGATCGGAGTGCCCATGTTGCGTGCGAGGACGAGGAAGCTCGACTCGACGAAGACGTCGATCAGCGACAGGAGCCTGATCTCGTGCGCGGGCACAGCGACTACATACGCGCCTGAGCGGCCCTTGTCAACGCTACAGTCGGTGCGGGATGGCCTTCGAGACGATCGAGGCGCTCGAGCTCGCGCTCCGCGACGCGGAGTACCTGCCTGACCGCGGGCTCGCGACCGCGCTCTACCTGTCGCTTCGCCTCGAGAAGCCGCTGCTGCTCGAGGGCGAGGCGGGCGTCGGCAAGACCGAGGCGGCGAAGGCCCTCGGCCGCGCGCTGCCCGCGCGGCTGATCCGCCTGCAGTGCTACGAGGGGCTCGACGTCGCGCACTCGGTCTACGAGTGGAACTACTCGCGGCAGCTGCTGCACATCCGCGCGGCGCAGGAGGGAACGGTGCACGAGGAGGAGCTCTTCGGCCCCGAGTTCCTGATCCGCCGGCCGCTGCTCGAGGCGATCGAGAGCTTCGATCCGGTCGTGCTGCTGATCGACGAGATCGACCGCGCCGACGAGGAGTTCGAGGCCTTCCTGCTCGAGGTCCTCTCCGACTTCCAGATCACGATCCCCGAGGTCGGCACGATCACCGCTGCGAGGCGCCCGAGCGTGATCCTGACCTCGAACCGGACCCGGGAGCTCCACGACGCGCTCAAGCGGCGATGCCTCTTCCACTGGATCGGCCACCCGAGCCTCGAGCGCGAGATCGAGGTCGTCCTGCTGCGGGTGCCGGGCATCCCGGAGCGGCTCGCCGCGCAGGCGGCGACCTTCGTCCGCGGGCTGCGCGGGCTCGACCTGGCGAAGCCGCCCGGTGTAGCGGAGACGATCGACTGGGCGCAGGCGCTCGCGGCTCTCGGTCGGCAGGACCTCGACGCCGAGATCGTGGAGCAGACGCTCGGCTCGGTCCTGAAGTACCACGAGGACCTCGAGACGGTCCGGGACGTCGCGCTGGCAACCCTCGTCGAGGAAGCCCGCGCTGCCGGCTGACGCGCTGGTTCGGCAGGTCGTGACGTTCGGCCGGGTGCTGCGGGAGGCCGGGCTCGAGGTCGGTCCCGGGAGGATCATCGACGCGCTGCAGGGCCTCGACGCGGTCGAGCTCGAGCGCCGCGACGACGTCTACTGGGCACTCCGGCAGACGCTCGTCTCGCGGGTCGAGGATCTCGACGCGTTCGACCGCGCCTTCGCCGCGTGGTTCCTGCGTACGCCCGAGCTCGCGCCGCCGCGTGTGCCGAGGATCGAGCGCGCCCTGCGCACCCGCGCCGCCTCGCGGGAGGCCACCGAGGAATTCGCCGAGGCAGAGGCGGAGGGCGAGGAGCGCGCGGGCGGCTGGAGCGCCGACGAGCTCCTACGCGAGAAGGACTTCTCGGAGTTGACCGCGGAGGAGCTCACGAAGCTGCGACGGCTGATCGCCGAGCTCGCAGCCGCGCGGCCGCGACGGCGCTCGCGGCGACTGCGCCGGCACCCCCGCGGTGCCACGCTCGACCTGCGGCGGCTCGTCCGCGCCTCGCTCGCGACCGGCGGCGACCCGGTCGAGCGGGCGTTTCGCAGCCGGCTCGAGACCCACCGGAAGCTGATCGTCCTCTGCGATGTCTCCGGCTCGATGGAGCCGTACTCGCGGGCGATCCTGCTCTTCGTCCACGGGCTGCTCGAGAGCGGGCGCGGGGTGGAGGCGTTCGCGTTCGGCACGCGGCTGACGCGGCTGACCGAGGAGCTCTCCGGTCCCGATGCGGAGCGGGCGCTGGAGGAGGCGTCGAAGCGCGTCGTCGACTGGTCGGGCGGCACACGGATCGGCGCGTCGCTGAAGGCGTTCAACGACCTCTGGGGACGAAGGGCCCTCTCGCGCGGCGCGGTGGTGGTGGTCGTCTCCGACGGCTGGGAGCGCGAGGACACCGCGACGGTCGCGCGGGAGATGGCGCGGCTCGCGCGCTGCGCCTACGCGATCGTCTGGGTCAATCCGCTGAAGGGCCACCCGGACTACGAGCCGCTCGCCGGCGGGATGCGCGCCGCGCTCCCACACGTCGATCGGTTCCTCCCCGGGCACAATCTCGCGGCGCTCGAGGAGCTGGCCGGTATCCTCGCGGGTATCGAGAGGAGGCACGCGGCGTGAAGGAGATCCTGGAGGAGGTCGAGCGCTGGCGCGAGAACGGCGAGCGGGTCGTCGTCGCAACCGTCGTCGCCACGCGGCGGTCCGCGCCTCGCCCGGTCGGCACGAGCTTCGCCGTCACCGAGACGGGGAAGATGTGCGGCTCTGTCTCCGGCGGCTGCGTCGAGTCGGACGTGTACGAGAACGCGCGCGAGGTGCTGGAGACGGGAGAGCCGAAGCTTCTCTCCTACGGGATCGCGGACGAGGAGGCGTGGTCGGTCGGGCTGCCGTGCGGCGGCGAGATCGACGTCTTCGTGGAGCGCGTGGAGTGATCGAACGCCTGACCGCGCTCGCCCGCTCGGGCGAGCGCGGCGTGCTGTTCACGGTGGTCGAGGGTCCCGGCGCCGGCGGCAAGCTGCTCGTCGTCGAGGAGGGCGAGCGCCTCGGGGACGGCGTTCCGGACGAGGCGGTCGCCCAGTTCGACGAGTTGATCCGCAGCGGGCGGAACCGCCTGCTCGACCTCGCTGACGGCTCGAAGGTGTTTGCCGAGTGGTACGGCCCGCCGCCGCGGCTCTTCGTCTACGGCGCGGTCGACACCGCGGAGGCACTCGCCCGCGCGGCGAAGCTCCTCGGCTGGACGGTGATCGTCGCGGACGCGCGCGCGAAGTTCGCCACGCGCGAGCGGATCCCGAGCGCGGACGAGCTGATCGTCGAGTGGCCCGAGGAGGCCCTGGCGAAGGTGATTCCCGACCACCAGACCGCAATCGTCGTCCTGACGCACGACGACAAGTTCGACGAGCCCGCGCTCAAGGGCGCCCTCGAGACCGAGGCGTTCTACATCGGCGCGCTCGGATCGCGCCGGAACCAGGAGCGCCGGCGCGAGCGGCTGCTCGAGGCGGGTGTCCCCGAGGATGCCTTCGACCGCATCTCCGGCCCGTGCGGACTCGACATCGGCGCCGATACGCAGGAGGAGACGGCGCTCTCGATCCTCGCGGAGATCCTCGCAGTCCGCGCGCAACGCGAGGGCGGGCCGCTGAAGACGGCGACGAAACGAATCCACGCCTCGGTGGACTGATCAGCATGGAGAAGATTCGCAAGACAGACGAGCAGTGGCGACAGGACCTCGACCCGGACCGCTACGCGGTCCTTCGCTGCGCGGCGACCGAGCCGCCCTGGTCGGGCGACCTGAACTACGTGCACGAAGACGGCGTCTTCCGCTGCGGCGCGTGCGGCGCGGAGCTCTTCCGCTCGGACGCGAAGTTC
>JBKOVL010000083.1:0-7381 GCA_046723895.1 Actinomycetota bacterium
CGCTTCCGAAAGAGCCGACCGGCGGCCGCTGGTCGTGCAGCGCGACCCGCGTCCCCTTGTCGAAGACGAGCTGCCCGCCGTCGACACCTGTCTCTCCGGCGAGGATTCGGAGCAGCGTCGTCTTCCCGGCGCCGTTCGGCCCCGAGAGCGCGAGCCGCTCGCGCCGCTCGATCTTGAACGAGACCCCGTCGAAGAGCAGCCCGGCGCCGAGCTCCTTGCGCAGGTTGGTTGCGATCACGACGGCCATGCCGTCGTTATAGAAGCAGCTCGGGGACAGGATTCATCCTGTCCCCGAGACCGTTTACCCCGTCGGCGCCCCGGCGTGAACCAGCGTCCGCGCCGCATCGGCGATCGCGGCGGCATCGATCTTGTAAGCGGCCAGCAGCTCGTCGGGCTTCCCGGAGCGCGGCATCTCCCGCACGGCGAGCCGGATCACCTCGGCGCGCGCGCCCGGATCGGCGAGGGCAGAGAGCACGGCCTCGCCGAGCCCGCCCTCCGGCCAGTGGTCCTCGACCGTGACGATCCGGCCGGTTTCCTCGGCGGCGCTGACGAGCGTCTCGCCGTCGATCGGCTTCAGCGAGTAGCAGTCGACGACGCGGGCTTCGATGTCGTCCGCGGCCAGCGCCTCGGCGGCCTCGAGCGCCTCGTGCACGGTGATCCCGCAGCCGACTAGGGTCACGTCGTCGCCGTGTCGCAGTACGCGGCTGCCGCCGATCGGGAACTCCTCGTCGGGGCCGTAGAGCACCGGCGTGTTCGGGCGCAGAGTGCGGAGGAAGGAGATCCCTTCCAGGTCGGCCATCGCGGCGACGAGCTTCACAGTCTGGTTCCCGTCGCAGGGATGCAGCACGGTCGAGCCGTGGACGGCGCGCATCATCGCGATGTCCTCGAGTGCCATCTGCGACGGCCCGTCCTCGCCGATCGAGACCCCCGCGTGCGAGCCGCAAAGACAGAGCGTCGCGCGCGAGACCGCGGCCATCCGGATGAAGTCGTAGGCGCGCGAGTGGAACGCGGCGAACGACGACGCGAACGTGCGCCGGCCGCGGGCTTGCAGACCGACCGCGGCGGCGGCCATCTGCTGCTCGCTGATGTACATCTCGAAGTAGCGCTCGGGGTGGGCCTGCTTGAAGATCTCGGCAAAGGTCGAGTTCGAGACCTCGCCGTCGACCGCGACGACGTCGCCGCGTGCCGAGCCGACCGCCGCCAGCGCCTCGCCGTAGGCCTTGCGGGTCGCGACCTCGGAGCCGACCTCGTACCGCGGCAGCTCGAGCGCGCCCGTCTCGAAGCGGTGGGGCTCCCCGGGGGGAGGCTTCGCGACTTCGACCACGATGTTCCGTAGCCCGCCGAGCTCCTCGATCGCGCCTTCCGGATCGTCGAGCGCCTTGCCGTGCCAGCCCTCCTGGTTCTCGACCGCCTTGACGCCCTTGCCCTTGATCGTCCGCGCGATCACGACCGACGGCTTGCTCGTCGTCGCCGCGGCCTCCGCGTACGCCGCGTCGATCGCCTCGACGTCGTGGCCGTCGATCTCGATTGCATGCCAGCCGAACGCCTCCGCCCGCGCGCGGTAGTGGTCGAGGTGCCACTCGTCCATCGTCGGCCCGCGCTGGCCGAGCCGGTTGACGTCGAAGATCGCGGTCAGGTTGTCGAGCTCGTAGTGCCCCGCGTGCTGGAACGCCTCCCAGATCGACCCCTCGGCGGATTCGCTGTCGCCGCACAGCACCCAGATCCGGTAGGGCAGGCGGTCGAGATACCTGCCGGCGATTCCCATCCCGACCCCGATCGGCAGGCCCTGCCCGAGCGAGCCGGTGGCGACGTCCACCCAGGGGATCAGCGGGGTCGGGTGGCCCTCGAGCATCGAGCCGAACTGCCGGTAGGTGAGGAGCTCCTCGTCACTGATCGCGCCCGCGGCCCGGAACATCGCGTAGAGCAGCGTCGACGCGTGTCCCTTGGAGAAGATGAGCCGATCGTTGGTCGGCGCGTCCGGGTTGTCGAAGTCGTAGCGCAGGTGCCTTGCGAGGAGCACCGCCATCAGATCGGCGCCTGACATGCCAGAGGTCGGGTGCCCCGACTTGGCGGCTGCGGCGCAGCGAACCGAGTCGACTCGGAACTGCTGCCCGAGCTCACGCCAGAGCTGAACGTCGTCCACCGAGGTGTAACGTAGCTGGAGAGATGAAGGTCGCGGTCGCCTTCGACCACCGAGGCGTCAAGCTCCGCGGACGTGTGCTCGAGGAGCTCGGCGTGCTCGGGCACGAGGTCGTCGACCTGGGCACCGACACCGATGCCGTGCGAATCGACTACCCGGAGAAGTCCCGTGAGGTCGGCGAGGCGATCCTCGGCGGTGACGCCGAGCGCGGCGTCCTCGTCTGCGGCTCCGGCGTCGGCGCCGCGGTCGCAGCGTGCAAGCTGCCGGGTATCCGCGCCGCGATCTGTCACGACGTCTACTCAGCCCACCAGGGCGTCGAGCACGACGACATGAACGTCCTCTGCCTCGGGTCGGAGGTGGTCGGCCCGGAGCTGGCGGCCGACCTCGTCCGAACGTTCCTTGGAGCCCGCTTCGGGGGAGGGCAGCGGTACGTGAAACGCCTCGAGATGATCCAGGACTTGGAAAGGAAGACCTATGCCTGACTCACGACTTCATCAACTCTCGGCGCTCGGTCAGAGCGTCTGGATCGACTTCCTCTCGCGCGACCTCGTCCAACGGGGCGAGCTCGCGCGGCTGATGGAGGAGGACGCCGTCACCGGCGTGACCTCCAACCCGACGATCTTCCAGAAGGCGATCTCGGAGGGCTCCACGTACGACGAGCAGCTCCGCGACCTCGTCGCGCACGAGCAGGACGCGAAGGAGATCTTCATCGCGCTAGCCGGCCGCGATGTCGGCGACGCCTGCCTCCTGATGCGCAGAGTGTGGGACGGCGGCGAGGGACTGCGCGGCTACGTCTCGATGGAGGTCGACCCCACGCTCGCCTACGATTCGGAGGCGACGCTCGCCGAGGCGAAGCGGCTCCACGCATTCGTCGACAAGCCGAACCTCTACGTGAAGATCCCGGCGACCCCGGAGGGGCTCGGGCCGATCGAGGAGATGATCGCGATCGGGAAGTCGATCAACGTCACGCTGACCTTCTCCCTGCAGCGGCACCGTGAGGTGATGGAGGCCTACATCCGCGGGATCGAGCGGCTGGTCGCGGGCGGCGGCGACCCGCGGCCGGTCTCGTCGGTCGCGAGCTTTTTCGTCTCGCGCGTCGACACGGAGACGGATAGGCGGCTCGACGAAATCGGCGGCCACGACGAGCTGAAGGGGAAGCTCGCGATCGCGAACGCGAAGCTCGCCTACCAGAACTGGAAGGAGGTCTTCTCCGGCGAGCGCTGGGCGGCGCTCGAGGCGAAGGGCGCCTCGAAGCAGTGGTGCCTGTGGGCCTCGACCTCGACCAAGAACCCGGCCTACAGCGACGTGATGTACGTCGAGGAGCTGATCGGGCCCGAGACCGTGAACACGATGCCGGAGGACACGATCAGGGCCGTCCAGGACCACGGGAAGGTCGCGCTCACGCTCGAGCGGGACCTCGACGAGGCGCGCCGGGTGTTCGAGGCTGTCGAGGCGGCGGGCATCTCGATCGACGACGTCACCCGGACGCTCGAGGTCGAGGGCGTCCAGAAGTTCACCGACTCGTTCGAGGAGCTGCTCGACGGCATCCGCGCCAGGCGGGGCGAGCTGGTCTCTGCCTGAGATCGCCCCCATAGTCACGAGGGGCCCCAGGAGCCGCCGGTGAAGGATCCAGGAGAGTTGGCCGAGCGGATCTGGGAGCGAGACCCGACCGTCTGGACCGGCAGCGACGAGGCGCAGTGGCTCGGGTGGCTGGACGAGCCGCTGCGGATGCGCCAGCGGATCGGAGAGATCGCCGAGTTCGCGCTCGGCCTTTCAGGCGAGGCCGACGACATCGTCCTGCTCGGGATGGGCGGCTCCTCGCTCGCGCCCGAGGTGCTGCGCCGCTGGTTCGCCGCGTCACGGTTCCACGTGCTCGACACGACGCACCCGAAGGCGATCCGCCGGCTTGCCGACTCGCTCGACCTCGGACGGACGCTCTTCGTCGTCTCCTCGAAATCGGGAACAACCCTGGAGACGCGATCGCACTACGACTTCTTCTGGGACCGCAGCAAGCGTGGCGAGCGCTTCGTGGTGATCACCGATCCGTCGTCGCCGCTGGAACAGCTGGCGAAAACGCGCGGCACGCGCGTTTTCGCAGGGGAGCCGACGATCGGCGGCCGCTACTCGGTCCTGTCTGTCTTCGGTCTGCTCCCGGCGGCGCTGATGTCGGTCGACCTCGACCGCCTCCTCGACCGGGCCGAGGCGATGCTGAACGCCTGCCACGGCGCCGACGACAATCCTGGCCTGGAGCTCGGGCTCGCGCTCGGCCGCGGCTGGCAGGAGCGCCGCGACAAGGTGGTGTTCCCGGACGCGAACGGCATCGGGCTGTGGCTCGAGCAGTTGCTGGCCGAGTCGACGGGCAAGAACGGGAAGGGCCTTGTCCCCGCGCCCGGAGAGGACGCTGCCGGTCCTGACCGGCAGTACCACGAGCCGGCGCTCGACGACCCGTACGACCTGGGTGCGGAGTTCTACCGCTGGGAGTTCGCAACCGCAGTCGCCGGCGCGATCCTCGGGATCAACCCCTTCGACCAGCCGAACGTGCAGGAGGCGAAGGACCGAACGAGCCAGATCCTTTCGGGACGTGGCCAAGATGTAAAGGGTCTGACCCCTGAGGGCGACGTCGACAGCCTCCTCGCGCGGGCGAAACCCGGCGACTACGTCGCGATCCAGGCTTTCGTCGATCCAGCCGAGGAGGAGCGGCTGCGTCCACTGGTCGAGCGCGCCCGCGCCGAGACCGGCTGCGTCGTCACGTTCGGCCTCGGGCCGCGCTACCTGCATTCCACGGGCCAGCTGCACAAGGGCGGCCCGCCGATCGGCTGCTTCCTGCAGGTCGTCGACGAGGTGGGAGCTGAGCTGCCGATCCCTGGAAAGGATTTCGGCTTCGGCCGGCTCATCCGCGCGCAGGCTGCGGGAGACTATGCGGCGCTGAAGGAGCGCGGCCGACCGGTCGCGCGAGTCCAACTCGAGGAGATCTGATGAACCTGGGAATGGTCGGCCTCGGCCGGATGGGGGCGAACATGACGGAGCGCCTGCGCGAGCACGGCCACACCGTCGAGACCTACGCGCGCACGAACCCCGAGCGCACCGCGAACTCGCTGGTCGAGCTCGCCAGCAAGCTCCCGCAGCCGCGGGTCGTGTGGCTGATGATCCCGGCCGGCGATCCGACCGAGAACGCGTTCCGGACGCTGGTCGGCCTGCTCGAGGACGGCGACATCATCGTCGACGGCGGCAACTCCAACTTCCGCGACTCCCAGCGCCGCGGCGAGGAGGCGAAGAAGAAAGGCGTCGCCTTCCTCGACGCCGGCGTCTCGGGCGGGATCTGGGGCCTGAAAGAGGGCTACTGCGTCATGGTCGGCGGCGACGCCGCGGCGTACGAGCAGGTCACCCCGTTCCTGAAGGACCTGACCGAGCCCGGCGGCCACGCCCGCGTCGGCCCATCCGGTGCGGGCCACTTCGTGAAGATGGTCCACAACGGGGTCGAGTACGGGATGATGCAGTCGCTCGCAGAGGGCTTCGAGATCATGCAGGCCTCGGAGTTCCCGCTCAACCTGCACAAGGTCGCGTCGCTGTGGCAGCACGGCTCCGTCGTCCGTAGCTGGCTGCTCGACTTGCTCGTCCTCGCGCTGCACGAGGACCCGAACCTGGAGAAGATCCGTGGCTACGTCGAGGACTCGGGCGAGGGCCGCTGGACGGTCCTGACGGCGATCGAAGAGAGCGTCCCCGCCCCGGCGACCACGCTCTCGCTCTTCGCCCGCTTCGCTTCGCGCCAGGACGAGTCGTTCGCGGCGAAGGTGAACGCTGCGCTGCGCAACCAGTTCGGCGGGCACGCGGTCAAGACCGTCGACCAGAAGTGACCGTGTCCAACCCGCTGCGTGAGGGGCTCAGGCTCACCCGCATCCCGGTCCCGTGCGCCCTCGTCATCTTCGGCGCCTCGGGCGACCTGACCCAGCGCAAGCTCTTCCCCGCGATCTACGCGCTCGCCGCCCGTGGCCTGCTCCCGGAGCGGTTCGCGGTCGTCGGCGTCGCCCGCACCGAGGAGACCGACGCGGAGTTCAGGGCACGGATGAAGGCAGCGGTGCGCGAGTTCGGCCGAGACAAGCTCGACGAGCGCATCTGGAAGCGCCTCGCAGACGGAATGCACTACATCGCCGCCGACTTCGCGAGCGAGGCCGGCGAGGACGAGCTACTCGCTCTCCTCGCCAGGCTCGATCGCGAACGCGGCACCGCCGGCAACCGTGTCTTCTACCTCGCCGTCCCGCCGGCCGCGTTCTCGGTCCTCGTCGAGAAGCTCGGCCGGCGCCGTAACGAGTGGCAGGGCTGGACGCGACTGATAGTCGAGAAGCCCTTCGGCCACGACCGTGCCTCTGCCCGCGCGCTGAACGACGAGGTCACACGCTACTTCCAGGAGCACGAGATCTACCGGATCGACCACTACCTCGGCAAGGAGACGGTCCAGAACCTGCTGGCGCTGCGCTTCGCGAACGGGATCTTCGAGCCGATCTGGAACCGCCAGTTCGTCGACCACGTCGAGATCACGGTCGCCGAATCGATCGGGATCGAAGGCCGGGCGGCGTTCTACGAGCGGGCGGGCGCGATCCGCGATGTCTTCCAGAACCACCTGCTCCAGCTCGTCGCGCTGACGGCGATGGAGCCGCCGGTCGACTTCACTGCCGACTCGGTCCGGAACGAAAAGGTGAAGGTGCTGCGGGCGATGCACCCGCCCCGCGCGAAGGAGGTCGTCCGAGGCCAGTACGGGCCGGGCTACGTCGACGGCAAGCCCGTCTCCGGTTACCGCCAGGAGCCCGGCGTCGCCGCGGATTCGGCGACCGAGACGTTCGTCGCCGCGGAGCTCCACGTCGACAACTGGCGCTGGGCCGACACGCCGTTCTACGTCCGCACCGGCAAGCGCATGCCGAAGCGCGAGTCGACGATCGCGATCCAGTTCCAACGCGCGCCGCATCCGCCCTTCGCCAAGGACGCGGAGGAGGGCCTGCGCCCGAACGTCCTCGTCGTCCACGTCCAGCCGGACGAGGGCGTCTCGCTTGCGATCGGGGCGAAGGTGCCCGGTCAGGGGTTGACGATCCGCACCGTGCTGATGGACTTCCTCTACGGCGGCGCCTTCCGCACCGAGCTTCCAGAGGCGTACGAGCGCTTGATCCTCGACTGCCTGCTCGGCGACGCGACGCTCTTCACGCGCGCGGACGAGGTCGACGCGCAGTGGGCGCTCGTGGATGCGATCGT
>JBKOVL010000024.1:0-8295 GCA_046723895.1 Actinomycetota bacterium
GTCCACAACCGCCCAGAGGGCGGTTGCCGAGTCGCCCTTGTCCCCCTTGGGGCCGGCCGGGCCGGCGGGGCCGGCAGGGCCGGCCGGGCCGGCGGGGCCCCTCGGGCCGGCGGGGCCCCTCGGGCCGGCGGGAATCTGGCCTGGCCTGAAATCAGCCCTCAGCAGTGACCCATTCGCGACTTTCGACGAGTTGACGGCGTTCGCCCTCAGCTGGAGCGTGCCGACGCTGTTCGGTGGAAGGACCGTGGCGGCGTAGCCGACGCCTCCTAGGGCAACCGCCAGGGCGATGCACGCGACAATCATGGCCGGTGAGGGCCGTCTGAATCTACGGAGCATCTGTACCTCCTTCACGGGTGACCCGGATGTATTCGCGCCGCGCGGGCGAGTGCCTGCCCTTTCCGGATGCCTACATTCGGAAAACGCCGAAGGTGGTCTCCGGGATCGGCGCGTTCAGTGCCGCCGAGATCCCGAGCGCCAGCACGCGGCGGGTGTCGTGCGGATCGATGATCCCGTCGTCCCACAGACGCGCCGTGGAGTAGTAGGGGTTCCCTTCCTCCTCGTACTTCGCGACGATCTCGTCCGGGTCGGCGTCGCCGACCATGGTCAGCACGGTCGCCGCCTGCTCGCCGCCCATCACCGAGATGCGCGCGTTCGGCCACATCCAGAGCTGCCGCGGCGAGTACGCACGCCCGCACATTCCGTAGTTGCCGGCCCCGAACGAGCCGCCGATCACGACGGTGAACTTCGGCACCTCGGCACAGGCGACGGCCATCACGAGCTTGGCGCCGTCGCGTGCGATCCCGCCGGCCTCGTACTCCTTGCCCACCATGAACCCGGTGATGTTCTGGAGGAAGACGAGCGGGATCCGGCGCTGGCAGGCGAGCTCGACGAAGTGCGCGCCCTTCTGCGAGGACTCCGCGAACAGGACGCCGTTGTTGGCGAGGACCCCGACCGGGTAGCCCTCGATTCGCCCGAACCCGCAGACGAGGGTCTCGCCGTAGAGCGCCTTGAACTCGTGGAAGCGGCTGCCGTCGACGAGCCGCGCGATCACCTCGTGGACGTCGACTTGCTCGCGGAAGCTCTGGGGGATCAGTCCGTAGAGGTCGGATGGATCGACCGCAGACGGCTCGGGTGCGGCGATCTCCCACGGGGGCTCCGGCTGACGCGTGTTCAGGTTCCGGACGATCGAGCGCGCGATCGCGAGGGCGTGCTCGTCGCTTGTCGCGTAGTGGTCGGCGACGCCCGACCGACGCGTGTGCACGTCGGCGCCGCCGAGCTCCTCGGGCGTCACGTCCTCGCCGGTCGCGGCCTTCACCAGCGGCGGCCCGCCGATGAAGATCGTGCCCGTTCCGCGGACGATCACGGTCTCGTCGCTCATCGCCGGAACGTAGGCGCCGCCCGCCGTACACGAGCCCATCACGACGGCAATCTGGGGAACGCCGGCGGCGGACATGCGCGCCTGGTTGAAGAAGATCCGGCCGAAGTGGTCGCGGTCGGGAAAGACCTCGGCCTGGAGGGGGAGAAACGCGCCGCCAGAATCGACCAGGTAGATGCAGGACAGCCGGTTCTGCTCGGCGATCTCTTGCGCGCGCAGATGCTTCTTCACGGTGAGCGGGAAGTACGTGCCGCCCTTCACGGTTGCGTCGTTTGCGACCACGACGCACTCCCGCCCCTCGACGACGCCGATCCCGGTGACGATGCCGGCAGCCGGCGCCTGACCGTCGTACAGCTCCCAGGCGGCCAGCGGGGACAGCTCGAGGAACGCCGTGTCCGGGTCGACGAGCCGGTCGATTCGCTCGCGTGCGGTCAGCTTCCCCCGCGATCGGTGGCGCTCGACCGAGGCCTCGCCGCCGCCGCGCGTGACCCGTGCAGTGCGCTCGCGGAGCTCCTCGACGAGGCCGTTCATCCGCTCGGTCCGGCGGGCGAACAGGTCGGTGTTGCGCTCGACCTGGGAGGTCAGCAGCATCGCCCGGAGCCTATCGTGCGGGCTTTCGCGGTCTGAGCCTCCCTGGGAGCGTCGCTTCTGACGCGTCGCTGACCGCTCAGCCTCGCCGAGCCTCATGCCGATAGAAAAGCGCCGGTGCGGCCTGCTGGGAGAGGCAGAAAGCAGGGCCGCACCGGCTGCTACGTCCGCACATCGGTACGCCGATGCGTCCTCGCGGCCGTAGTCGAGACAAGCCTAACGCTCTGCGGCACGACTGCGCTGTGTGAGGCTGCCCCGCCGAATAGCATCTCCTGCCAATGGCCGAACGCCGCCCGCTCTCCGAAGTGACGCGTGAGCTGTCCGCCGTCTGCCTCGGCCGCTCGCCGGCGGACCTCGTGATCCGGAACGGATGCCTCGTCAACGTCCACACCCGTGAGGTCCTCGGCGGCACCGACGTCGCCGTCGTCGAGGGTCGAGTCGCCATGTTCGGCGACTGCGGCCACACGATCGGGCCCGAGACCGAGACGATCGACGCGGAGGGCGCCCACCTCGTTCCGGGGCTCATTGATACCCACCTGCACGTCGAGTCGGTGATGGTGACGGTGAGGCGGTTTGCCGAGGCCGTCCTTCCCCTCGGCACGACGACCGTCTTCATCGACAACCACGAGATGGCGAATGTCTTCGGCCTCGAGGGGATGCGCTGGATGCTCGACGAGGGTCGCGGCCTCCCGCTCAAGGTCTTTCTCGCCGTTCCCTCTTGCGTCCCGGCGCTGCCGGGGTTCGAGGACACCGGCGCAGCGCTCGGCCCGGACGAGATCCGGGAGGCGTTGGGCTGGGAGGGGGCGGCAGGGCTGGGAGAGATGATGAACATGCCGGGTGTGCTCGCAGGCGACGAGAACATGCATGCCGAGATCGCCGCGACGCTCGCGCTCGGCAAGCCCGTCACCGGCCACTGGAGCCTCGCGGGCTGGAACGATCACCGACTCCAGGCCTACATCGCCGCAGGTGTGGACTCGTGCCACGAGACGACCACACGCGAGGATGCGCTGGCGAAGCTGCGCGCCGGGATGTGGGTGCAGTTCCGCGAGGGCTCGACCTTCCGCGACGTCGGCGCGCTCGCACCCGTCCTGACCGAGGACGGCGTCGACCCGCGCCACTGCCTGCTCGTCACCGACGACGTGCTCCCCGACACGATCGCGGCCGACGGGCACATGGATCGTGTCGTCCGCCGCGCGGTCGAGGAGGGAATCGACCCGCTCGTCGCGATTCAGATGGCGACGGTGAACGGCGCCGAGTACTTCGGCATGCGGCACGACCTCGGCTCGATCGCGCCGGGGCGCCTGGCCGACATTCTCTTCGTCGAGGATCTCCGCGACTTTCGCCCCCATCGGGTACTCGTCGATGGGCGTGAGGTGGGCGAGCTGCCCGGGTACGACTACCCCGCCGAGGCCTACGATTCTATCCGGCTGGCGCGGCCGCTGACCGCGTCCGACCTGCGGATCGCGGCCGAGGGGGAGCGAGTGCGAGTACGGGCGATCGGGGTCGCCTCGGGAACCGTGACCACGGAGAACGTCCTGCTCGAGTTGCCGGTCGTCGACGGCGAGGTGCGCGCCTCGCCAGAGCTCGACGTCGTGAAGGCCGCGAGCATCGAGCGCCACGGCGGGCCAGGCACGATCGGGCTCGGCTTCGTCACCGGACTCGGACTGACGCGCGGCGCGGTCGGGAGCACCGTCGCGCACGACAACCACAACGTGCTCGTCGCCGGGACGGACGACGCGGACATGATCTTCGCCGTCGAGCGGCTGGCGGAGGCCGGCGGCGGGATGATCGCAGTCGCGGACGGCGAGGTGCTCGCGCTCGTCGAGCTCCCGATCGCCGGACTGATCTCCGACCGGCCGGTCGCCGAGCTGGCAGAGCAGGCGCGTGCGCTCTCGGAGGCCTACCGCCAGCTCGGCTCGCCGATCGAGAGCCCGGAGATGATCTTCTCGTTCCTTTCGCTCGGCGTGATCCCGTCGCTGCGGCTGACGAACCGGGGGCTCGTCGACGGCGTGAAGTTCGAGCTCGTCCCGCCTGTCCTCTAGAGCCGGCGCTACTTCGCGCGGCGCTTCTGCTGCGGGCTCGGCATGCGGCCCTTCTGCATGCGCTCGAGCGCGCGCCGCTGGGCCCGGTTGACCGGCTGCTGGTCGGTCGCGCCCTGCTGGCCGGCCGCCTCCATCCACGCCTTCCGCTCGTCGGCGCTGAGCGTGCTGAGCGCCTGCTGCGCCCGCATCGGATCCTTGTCGGCCCCGGCGCGCTGCAGCTTCTTCATCGCGCCGGCGAGCTCCGGGTTGTAACGCTCGACCGCCTTCTCGGACGCTCTCTGGATCAGGCCCTTCAACACCGGCACCTTCATCAGGAAGGCGATGACCGGCCGTAGGTACTTACCTCCTCGGAACCGGCTGAGGCCGGCCATCGTCGCCATCACGAACAGCAGGAAGCCGAGGATGAAGACCGGGATCAGGTAAATGAGCACGGCGCCATGGTAACTAGGATCGGGTGGTGGGCCGCTACGAGGACTTCCAGTCCGACGCCGACCTCGACGCGCTCTTCGCGCTTCCGCTCGACGAGTTCACCGCCGCCCGGAACGCGCTCGCGAAGCGCCTCGCGAAGGACGGCGACGGCGAGTCGGCCGAGGAGGTGCGGAAGCTCCCGAAGCCGACCGTGCCGGCGTGGGCAGTGAACCAGCTGGTCCGGCGCGAGCCCGAGCGCGTCGACCGGCTGATCGAGGGCGGGGAGGCGCTCGAGGAGCAGCTCGTCGCGGGTCGGGGCGGAGTCGATGCGCTCCGCGCGGCGCAGCAGGCGGAACGGCAGTCACTCCGCGAGCTCGTCGGCGCGGCCGAGGCGCTCTTGAAGGAAGCCGGACGCAGCGCGACGGCGCAGACGCTCGAGCGGATCTCGGAGACGCTCTCCGCCGGGTCGAAGAGCCCGGCGGGACGCGCGGCGCTTCGGTCGGGCCGCCTGAGCGCCGAGCTGGAGCCGGCCGGGTTCGAGGCCCTGGTCGGGATGGCGCCCGCGCCCCGGAAATCCTCCGCCCGCGACGAGCTCGCCGAGGCGCGGCGCGCGAAGCAGGAGCGGGAGCGCGAGCGGCGCCGGCTGAAGGGCGAGCTGCGCACGCTGGAGCGTCGTGCCGCTGCCGCAGAGCGCGAGGCCGACAAGGCCCGCGAGGCAGTCGAGCGGGCCCGCGAGGCCGTCGACGAGGCCGCGCGGGCGCTCGCCGAGCTCGACTGACCCACGGACGCGGAGGAGGAGCCCTGGGTCGACGTCAACCCGACGAATCAGCAAAACCTGATCGCGGTCTGGCAGCAAGACCGGTGGTCTGACGGCGGCGCACACGGCCTGGTGACCGCCGTCTCGAAAGACGGCGGGCTGACGTGGACGCGTACGTTTGCGCACTTCAGCAAATGCGCCGGGGGCACGGCGCAGAACGGGGGCGACTACGACCGTGCCTCCGATCCCTGGGTGTCGTTCGGGCCCGACGGGACCGCCTATCAGGTCGCCTTCTCGTTCAACGCGACGAACAATGCGAACGCAGTCCTGACCAGCTATTCCACCGACGGCGGCGACACCTGGAGCGAGCCGTGGACGATCATCCGCGACTCGGGCGACCGCGACGTCGCCTACGCGTTCAACGACAAAGAGTCGGTCACGGCCGACGCGCTCACGGCCGGCTATGCGTACGCGGTCTGGGACCGGTTCGTGTCGCCGACCGGCACCGCGAGGGAAAGCATCGAGGGCCTGATCAACTCGCGCACGTTCCGCGAGCCGATCTGGTTCTCGCGCACGACCGACGGCGGCCTGACGTGGGAGCCGGCGCGGAACATCTACGACCGCGGCCAGTTCAACGGGACGATCGGCAGTCAGATCCTCGTCGCGAAGAACGGCGACCTGCTCAACTTCTTCGACGAGTTCCTGATCCACCAGAATCAAGGCGCCTCGCGCGGTGAATGGATGTCGGTCATCCGCTCCACGGACAAGGGCGTGACCTGGTCGAGGTACTCGACCAAGATCGCGCCGAGCCGCGAGCGGATCGCCTTCGACCCCGACACGGGACGGAACATTCGCGCTGAGGGTGGGCTCCCGGAGGTAGCGATCGATCGAGCGAGCGGTGCGCTCTACATCGTCTGGCAGGACGCGAGCTTCAGCGGCGTCGACGAGATCGCGTTCTCGATGTCCACCGACAACGGCCGGACCTGGTCGATGCCGATCAAGGTCAACCAGACGCCGCGCAGCTCCACGGCCGCGAACCAGCAGGCGTTCGTCGACGGCGTTCACGTCACGCCGAACGGGACGGTCGCGGTCACGTACTACGACTTCCGGAACAACGACGCGAGCCCAGGCGTGCCGACCGACTACTGGATCGTCCACTGCACCTCGGACTGCACCAGCCCGGCGAGCTGGGCAGGCAACGAGAACCGGCTCACGACTTCATCGTTCGACATCGAGCAGGCGCCGGCGGCCCGCGGGCCGTTCGGCTACTTCCTCGGCGAGTACGAGGGCTTGACGAACATCGGCAACCTGTTCGTGCCCGTCTTCGTAGCCGTGAACAACGGGAACCCTTCGAACCGCACCGACGTCTTCTCGACGACGGTCGGCTGAGCGGTCACAGTTGGGGGACCCGCATGGGCGGGTCCCCCAAAATTCGCCCGGCCGTTCGTCAGGCTCCTCTGGCGCCTGATCGTTGGTCCACTACTGCTGCTAGCCGAACTCGCGGGCAGCACAGGCAGGGCAGAACATCACCGCCTCGCGCCTGTAGGTGTGGTAGCAGCGCCAGCCCTTCGCGCCAAAGGTGCTCACTGCGCCGCACTCGATGCAGAGCAGTGCAACGTCATTCCGCCGAGTTGGGGGTTGAGCCCAGGCGCCGGGGGTGAACCTCGAGGTCTCGAGGAAAGGTGCGCGCCTGTCTAAAGGTGTCATCCGCTATCAGGCTTCGACCGTCGCCCAGACCTAGACGACCGTTTCGGACGCTCTGTCGATTCCGTCGCCAACCTCACCTCGTATCGGTCCCATCCCGGAGTATGAGCGCGGGCCAAGCGCCTGGCAAGCAGCGCGGGTGGGGAATGTCCGCGGGGCGAAACGACAGTCGAGGCGGCATCGCGCGAGCGTCGCTGGTGGTAGACGCCGTTGTGCTGGAGGAGAGGATGAAGGTCGGCGGTTGTGTCCGCTGATCGGACTGCGCCGATGACGATGTGATGGTCGCCGCAGTGGTACTGGGTGTGGAGTTTGCACCGTACGAGCAGGCGTGGGCGCCCTACCGGCGCGCGAAGCCGCCTAGGGGCGACATGTACACGGGGCCGAGCCCGCTCAACGCCTCCTTCGCAGCGTCGTCGGGGTTGCCGTACACCCAGAGGTGCGTCGGCGAGACCGCGGCGAGGAACCGCTCGACGAACTTCTCGCCGAACGTAGCGAGGTGCGTGACCGCGCCCGCCGAGTCCCTGAAGTGCTCGTAGATGTGGATGATTCCGCTCTGCTCGTCGAGCGACCATTCGTAGACCAGCGTGCCGGCCTCGCCCTGGGTCGAGTCGATCATCTCCTGCATCAGCGCCTTCAGGCTCTCGAGGTCGCCCTTCAGCGAGACCTCAAGCAGCCACGCGACGTAGTCGCCCATCACTCCACCCTTCTTGCCTGCCCCGCGACTCTACAAGACGGCGGCAGGTCGACTCTAGGTCGGCTTCACACCGTAGTCGCCGAGGCCCTCCCGCAGCAAGGCCACGGCGGCTTCGCCGCGGCGCCGGACGCCGCGCGCGAGACGGCCGCGGTCGACCGTGCAGTGGTTCTAGCGCTGCGCTGGAGCAGTCCCGCTTCCTCACCGAGCGCGTTCAGGCCCTCTGTCGCGCGAGGAGGGGTCGGGGTAGAAAGCGGGGTAGAAACTCGGCGGATCGGCTTGGTTGTGCGGGGAACCTCGGGGCGGTCCGGATGCCGAAGGGCTGCTGGAGGATCGCGCGCGCGGCCGCGCGCAGCTCCGCTCCTGAATCCTGCTCCGACACCCCCGCGCCCAGCGCCTGACCTGGGCGAGCCGTTCCTCATCCACCGGCGGAAGTATCAAGGAAACAAGGCGCGGGCCTACGACCGCCTCACGAGCTCATCGAGGCTCCTGCGTGGCTCGAGGAGCAAGCGGGCCGGCGCGCGCTCGAGCTCGCGCCGTCGTGGGCAGCTCCCGAAGCGTCGCATCGCCGCCGCGCCCGCATGTCCCTCGCCTTGACAGGCGTGCGGCGCGCCGACGAGACTGGCCGCGCGGTGGCTGCGTATCCGTGGCCGGTGCGGCCGTTCGACCGCCAGCACGCCGTTCGCGGATTCTTCTGTGATCCGCGGATCGGGGAGGGCGGCGGCAAGTC
>JBKOVL010000052.1:0-10129 GCA_046723895.1 Actinomycetota bacterium
GCCCTGTACCGGGTCGCCGGCTTCGGGCCACTGGCGGCGGCGGGCGTCCTCGATGTCGCCAAGGGCGCGGCGGGCCCGGGCCTGGCCATGGCGGCGGGGCACCCGGCGCTGGCGACGGTGGCCGGCGGCGTCGCCGTCACCGGGCACAACTGGTCGCCGTTCCTCCGGGGCGCCGGTGGACGGGGCATCTCCCCGGCGCTCGGTGCGCTACTCGTGGTCGCATGGCCGGGCACGGTGATGCTGCTCGTCGGCATGATCCTCGGGAAGGTGTTCGGCGAGACCGCGGTTGGTGCGCTCGTGGCCGAGGTCGCGCTGACGCCGGTGCTGGCAGTGACGCATGGCGCGGTCGGCGCGCTCGCCGGCATCTCGATCGCGATCCCGATGCTCGTGAAGCGCGTCGTCGGCAACACGCGCGCCAAGCCGCCCCGCGGCGAGACGTACCGCAATCGCATCCTGTACGACCGCGACGACCGCGTCGCCCCCCAGACGCCGTGAGCGTCGGGACGCTCGTCCGCCGCCAGAGTTACCGAGACCTGCTCGTCGGGCAGGCCGTCTCCGCGCTCGGCGACTGGATGGGCACGGTCGCGTTCATGGCGCTGACCCTCGCGATCACCGGGTCTCCCGCCGCCGTCGGGGGGATCCTCGCGCTGCGGCTCATCCCGGCCGCGATCGGCGGCCCGCTCGCGGCGCGCGCGGCGAGCCGCTGGGACCGCCGCCGCACGATGCTGACGATGGACGCAGCCCGCGCCGCGATGATCGCCCTCGTTCCGTTCGTGCGCGGCTTGTGGTGGATCTACCTGTGGGCATTCCTGGTCGAGGTGGCGAGCATCGTGTTCCTCCCAGCGCGTGACGCGTCGATCCCCGACATCGTCGATCGCAACGAGCTCCCGCTCGCCAACGGCCTGATCCTCGGCTCGTCGTACGGGAGCATCCCGCTGGGCGCGGCCGCGTTCGCCGCCGTTGCCGCGCTCCCCGGGAGCGACATCGGGGGCCGGACGCATGCCCTGGTCTTCTGGATCGACGCGCTGACGTTCCTCGTGTCGTTCGCCTGCATCGCCCGCGCCCCCGGCCTCGCCGGCGCGGCGGCCGCCGACGAACCGACCGAGAACGCCGGCTTCCGCGGCGCATTCCGGATCCCGCTGGTACGGACGGTGATGCCGGCGGCAGCTTCCGTCGCCCTGGGGCTGGGCGCGCTCTTCTCGACCGGCATCGTGTTCGTGCGCGAGGTGCTCGGGGCCAGCGACGCCGAGTTCGGATGGCTCATCGCGCTGTTCGGCGCGGGCGCGGTCCTCGGTATCGCCGCGCTCCAGCGGACGCCGGGTGGCGATGCGATCCAGCGCACCGCGTTCGGGACGCTCGTGATCGGGGTCGTCGTGGCCGTCTTCAGCCTGTCGCCGGCGCTGTGGGTCGCGTACCTCGGCGCGGTCGGCTTTGGCGCCGCCGCCGCCTACACGCTCGCCGCGGGGATGGGCGCTTTGCAGTCGCAGCTCGACGGGCAGGAGCGCGTCCTCGCGTTCGCCGCGTTCCACGTCGTGATCAGGGTGGCGCTGGCCCTGGCGGCCGTCGGCGCAGGTCTCGCCGCCGCCCTGCTCGACGCCGTGACGTGGCCGCTGATCGGCCGGCTCGAACCGTCGCGAGTCGTGCTGCTGTGCTCGGGACTCCTCGTCGTCGCGAGCGCAGCGGCCGTGCGCGATCGGCGTCGGGCGCAGTGACCGTCGCCATCGTCACGGACAGCGCCGCCGCCCTGCCGTCCGAGCTCGTGACGGAGCATCGGATCACGGTGGTGCCGATGTGGCTCACGATCGGAGGCGAATCCGTCCGCGAAGGCGAGCGACCGCTGAGCGAGCTGCTGGGTGACGAGCGCGTCTCGACATCCGGCCCCGCGCCGGGTGAGTTCGAGGAGGCAATCGAGTCGCGCCTCGGTGAGGATGGCGTCCTCGTCCTCACGATCGCGGCCAGCATGAGCGGCACGCACGAGGCGGCAGCGATCGCCGCCGGTCAGCTCGACGACCGCGTGCGCGTGGTCGACACCGCGACGGCGGCGGGCGCCGAGGCACTGGTCGTGCTGGCGGCAGCAGCCGCGGCCGAACGCGGCGCGTCGCTCGACGAGGTCGAGGCCGAGGCCAAGGACGTCGTCGAACGGGTGCAGCTCGTCGCCGCCGTCCCGAGCCTCGACCACCTCGTACGCAGCGGCCGCGTCCCGGGCATCGCGGGCTGGGCCGGTCGGCGTCTTCGCATCAATCCGCTGTTCGAGTTCCGCGGCGGAAGCGTCCATCGCCTGCGGCCCGCGCTGAGCGCCCCCGCGGCCGCCGAACGAATGGTCGGACGGCTGCTGCGATCCCGCGAACCGAACACCCGGCTGCACCTCGCGGCTCTACACGCGCTGGCGCCGGACGCCGCCGAGGGTGTGCTCGAGCGGGTCGAAGCCGAGGTCACGCCGGCGACGAAGTTCGTCGGCGAGTTCGGATCCGTGATGGTCGTGCACACGGGTCCCGGCCTCTACGGCCTCGCCTGGTGGTGGGAGCCGGACGGCCGGACCGAGTGACCGTCGTTCAGGTACGCATCGACAGGTCGAGCGCGAGTGCCCAATCGACGGCGTCGCGGATAGCCGCGACGGACTGCGGCGCAAAGGCGTGGCCCATGCCGGGCACGATGCGGAGCCGGCGCGGCTCACCCGCGACCTCGTAGAGCTCGGCGGCATCCGACGCGGGCACGAACCGGTCGGCGGCGCCGTGCAGGAACGCCAGCGGCGCCTGCACCTTCGGGACGAGCGCGATCGGCGGCTCGGGGTTCGTCCAGCGGGGGGCGACCTGGACGCCCATCCAGCGGGACGCCACCGCCCGCCCCACCCGGGTGCGGGTGAGCCCGGCCGCGAGCACGCCCTGGAAGTTGCGGGGGAGGCGCCACTGAGCCGGGCAGCTCACCGAGACGACCCCGACGAGCCCGTCGGCATGGGCGGCGTACCGCAAGGCCGCGATCGCGCCCATGGACGCGCCCACGAGCACGACGCGGTCGTTGCGCTCGCGCGCAGCCTCGACCGCCGCTTCCACGTCGTGACGCTCGAGGTCACCGAGCGTCGAATGGCCTTCCGACGTGCCGTGGCCCCGCGCGTCGTAGCAAACGACGTCGACACCATCGGCGTGCAGTGCTTCCGCCACGTCGCACACGGCGGGGTCGTTCGCCGACGCCGTGAATCCGTGCACGAGGACGACGGCCGCCCGCGGCGGGTCGGTACGCACCCAGTGACGCCCGGCGAGGACGACGTCGTCGGTGGTGGTGAACAGTTGTCTCGGCACCGCTCCGCTCCGGGCAGATTCTCTCCGGTTGATGCACTCACAGTGCCACAACTTCGTCGCGGCCACGGGGTCGGGGCCGGGCCGCCTGCACGACCCGGCGGTAGCCTCGGACAAATGGACACGCCGAGCCGGCCGCCGGCCTTCGATCGGGCCGAGGCGCTCGGACGCCTGGCAGCAGACCAGTTCGACGTGCTGGTAGTCGGCGGCGGGATCACCGGCGCCGGCGTCGCCGTCGATGCCGCAACCCGGGGACTGCGCACCGCGCTCGTCGAGCGGGACGATTTCGCGTCGGGGACGTCGTCGAAGAGCTCGAAGCTCGTACACGGGGGGCTCCGCTACCTCCAGCAACGCGAGGTCGGCCTCGTCTACGAGGGCCTGGCCGAGCGCCAGATCGCGCTGCGCAACGCCCCCCACCTGGTGCGGGTCCTTCCGTTCCTCATCCCGGTCCTCACCAAAGACGGTGTCATCAGCCGGCGCCTCGCACGCGCCCTCGGCGGCGCCCTGTGGATGTACGACCTCACCGGCGGGTTGCGTATCGGCAAGCGGCACCGGCGCGTCTCTTCCGACCAGGCGGTCACGCACATGCCGACGCTGCGGGCCGACCGCGTCGCCGGCGGCTACCTGTACTACGACGCACATACCGACGACGCCCGCCTCACGCTCACCCTGTGCCGAACCGCGGCCGCGCATGGCGCGGTGGTCGCGAACTACGCCGGCGTGACTTCATTGCGTAAGGACGACCGGGGTCGCGTGCGAGGGGCGCGCGTGCAGGCCGACGGGGAGGAAGTCGAGGTGCGGGCGGACGTCGTGGTGAACGCGGCCGGCGTCTGGACCGACGAGGTGCGCGCGCTCGACGAGCCGACTCACCCGCACTCGATCCGGCCAGCGAAGGGCATCCACATCACCGTGCCGTGGAGCAAGGTGCGCAACGACATCGCCGTCGTCGTGCCCGTGGCCAAGGACCGGCGTTCGGTGTTCGTCGTGCCGTGGGGTGACCTGACGTACGTCGGCACGACCGACACCGACTACGACGGTCCTCTCGACGATCCCGAGTGCACACCCGAGGACGTGGCCTACCTGCTCCGGGCGCTGAACGCTGTGATCACCGAGCCGGTCCATGAGGACGACGTGCTCGGCACCTGGGCGGGGCTCCGCCCGCTGCTGCGCACCGCCGCCAACGATCGCACCGCCGACCTGTCCCGGCGGCATGCCGTGCGCCGATCCGAAGCCGGCGTGGTGACGGTCACCGGCGGCAAGCTCACGACGTACCGGCGGATGGCGGCGGACACGGTCGACGAGGTCGACGCGACGCTCGGGAAGCGGCGCCGCTGCCGCACGAGGCGGTTGCGGTTGCTCGGCGCGGATGGGTACGAGGCGCCGCCTGACACCAACGAGCCCAGCCGTCACGTGCACCTCGCCCATCGCTACGGCACGGAAGCGGCGTTCGTCGAGGCGCTCGTCGACGACGACCCCGAGCTGGGCGAGCCGCTCGTCCCAGGCCTGCCATACCTCAAGGCCGAGGCTGTGCACGCAGTGCGCCTCGAGATGGCCCGCACGCTCGACGACGTGCTCACGCGCCGGACCCGGGCGCGCCTGCTCGCCCGCGACGACTCGGCCGCGGCGGCCGACGACGCCGCCGCGCTCGTCGGTCGCGAGCTGGGCTGGGACGACGCCGAGCGCGCCCGGCAGGTCAAGGAGTACCGGGCGGCCGTGGCCGCCGAGCGGGACGCCGCCGACCTGCCCGAGACCGCGCTCGGGACCTAGCCGGCGCGATGGGCGCGACCGGGCAGCCGACACCACCGATCGCGTTCGGTGCAGCTCCGACCGACGTGCGCGCGCACCTCTCGACTCCCGCCGTCAGCGTCGACGACGATCTGCTGGCGCGGCTGCGCTCGGCGTGCGCCGACGTCACCGTCGACGCCGCCGCGGTCACTGAAGCGAGCCGCGACTGGTGGCCGCTGGCGATGATCTGGGCGCTCGACGGACAAGTCGCGGCGCGCGCGGGCGCGGTGGCGCGACCGGAAACGGCCGATGAGGTGACTGCCGTGTTGCGCGTATGCAACGACGCGCGCGTCCCGGTGACTCCGGCGGCCGGGCGCAGCGGCGTGTGTGGCGCGAGTGTCCCGCTGCACGGCGGCGTCGTGCTCGACCTCTGCGCGCTCTCCGGCATCGTCGACGTCGATCGCGAGTCGCTCGTACTGGACGTCCTTCCGGGCACGTTCGGCACCTGGCTCGAGGACACACTGCGCCACGAGCACGACGCGACCCTCGGGCACTGGCCCCAGTCGATCGACCTGTCGACGGTCGGCGGCTGGCTCGCTTGTCGCAGCGCGGGCCAGTACTCGACGCGCTACGGGAAGATCGAGGACATGGTCGTCGGCCTCGACGTCGCGCTCGCCGACGGGCGCGTCATCCACACGGGCGGCGCCCCGCGTGCCGCCGTCGGGCCTGATCTCACGCAGCTGTTCGTCGGCAGCGAGGGGACTCTCGGCGTGATCACGGGCGCACGGCTTCGGCTGCACCCGGCACCCCGGGTCGAGCAGCGAGCCGCGTTCGGGTTCTCGTCGTTCGACGACGGGATCGAGGCGTGCCGGCGCGTACTGCACCGCGGCGCGACTCCGGCCGTGCTGCGCCTCTACGACGCGACCGAGGCCGATCGCACCTATCAGACGCGCGATCGCCATGTGCTGCTCGCGCTGGACGAAGGCGACCGCGAGCTCGTCGAGGGAGCCCTGAACGTCGTGCTCGAAGAGTGCGTCGACGCCGGCGCCGCGCGGCTCGACGACGAGCTCGTCGGCCGGTGGCTCGAGCACCGCAACGACGTCGCCGCCCTCGAGGCGGTCATCTCCCGCGGCTTCGTCGTCGACACGATGGAGGTCGCCGCCCGATGGCGGGACCTTCCGAAGATGTACGCCGGGGCCGCGCAGGCGATCCAGGCGGTAGACGGAACCCTGGCGGCCTCGGCGCACCTGTCCCACTCCTACCCGGACGGGGCCTGTCTCTATTTCACCTTCGCGGGACAGGTCGAGCCCGACCGCCGCGACGCCTACTACCGGGCGGCGTGGGACGCCGGGACCCGTGCGGTGCTCGCCGCCGGTGGGGCTCTCAGCCATCACCACGGCGTCGGGTTGAACCGGGCCCGCTTCGTCCGGGAGGCGCTCGGCGAGGCGTTCGACGTCCTGGCGGCGACGAAGGCGGCCCTCGACCCCCACGGCATCCTGAACCCGGGCAAGCTCGCCCTGCCCGATCCCTTCGGCGACGTGGGCTGGCCGTGAGCATCCTCGTCGTCGACGTGGGGACGTCGTCGGTGCGGTCGGCGGTCGTCGACGGGGACGCCCGCGTCGTGCACGAGGAGACGCGGCCGCTGCTCCCGTCGTCGCCGGCGCCCGGCCTGGTCGAGTTCGACCCGACGCAGATGGCGGCGACTGCTCTGGACGCCGCCCGCGCCGCGCTCGACGCCGCCGGTCCCGTCGACGCCGTCGGCATCGCCAACCAGCGCTGCTCGACCGTCGTATGGGACCGTGCCACGGGCGAACCGGTCGGGCCCGCCCTCGGCTGGCAGGACCTTCGAACGGTCGGACGCTGCCTCGAGCTGCGCGACGAGGGCCTCCGGCTGGCGCCCAACGCGTCGGCGACGAAGCTCGAGTGGCTGCTCGAGCACGTTGACCCTGAGCGCGGTCGCGACCTCTGCTTCGGCACCGTCGACACCTGGATGGCGTGGACCTTGTCCGGCGGCGTGCTGCACGTGACCGACGCGACCAACGCCGCCGTCACCGGGCTCCTCGCCGCAGACGCGTCCGGATGGACGGAGGAGGCGCGCGACCCGCTGGGCATCCCGGCGTCGCTGCTCCCGACCATCGTGAACTCGTCGGGCATCGTCGGCGAGGCGGCGGCACTGCCGGGCGCGCCGCCGATCGCCGGGATAGCCGGCGATCAGCAGGCGTCGCTCCTCGGGCAGGGCTGCGTGCACTGCGGCGACGGCAAGATCACGTTCGGCACCGGTGCGATGCTCGACCTCGTCCTGGGCGGGACCCGCCCGCCGTTCGAGGCGCGCGGGCCGGGCGGCACGTTCCCGATCATCTGCCGGCGCGTCGGCGGCACCGACACGTGGGGCGTCGAGGCGATCATGCTGGCCGCGGGCACGAACATCGAGTGGCTCCGGGACGACCTCGGCGTGATCGCGAGCGCGGCCGAGAGCCACAAGGTCGCGTCGCAGTGCGAGCACACCGACGGCGTCTGGTACGTCCCGGCGCTTCTGGGTGTCGGCACCCCGGCGTGGGACTACGGCGCGCGCGGCACCCTGCTCGGCGTCACGCGCGGCACGGGCCGTCCGCAGCTCGTGCGGGCGGTCCTCGAAGGCGTCGCGCACCAAGGCGTCGACCTGGTCGAGGCGGCCGAGGGCGACTCGGGCATCGCCGTCCCGCGCCTGCGCATCGACGGCGGCATGAGCGCGAACCCGACGTTCGTGCAGGCGCTCGCCGACGCCGGTCAGCGGATCGTCGAAGTCTCACCGGTGATCGAGGCGACCACACTCGGCGCCGCGTTCCTCGCCGGGCTCGCCGTGGGCACGTGGCAGGACGAGGGCGAGCTGGCCGCGACCTGGTCGCCGCGCCAGCGCGTCGAGCCGCAACGCAAGCTCGACCGCGATCGTTGGCGCGAGGCGTCGCGGCGCGCCGCTCGCTGGATCCCCGACCTCAGCGCGGTCGACTTTTGACGCGGCCCCGGCAACACTGGCGCGCATGACACCGCAACTCGCAACGCTCCTCGAGCAGCTCCTCGGACCCGACCTGCCGATCGCGATCGAGGCGTACGACGGCAGCCGGCTGGGGCCGGCGGACGCGCCGGCCACGCTGCAGATCCGCTCCCCCGCCGCGCTGCGCCGCATCGTGCAGGCACCGGGCGAGCTCGGTTTCGGGCGCGCCTACGTCGCCGGCGACCTCGACCTGGAGGGCGACATCTTCGCCGCCCTCGAGCTGCGCGACCACCTGCCGGACGTGAAGCTGCGACCCGCGCAGTGGATAGCCGCGCTCCGGCTCGTCGGGCCCGGGGCGCTTAAGCCGGTGCCGAAGCCGCCGGAGGAGGCGCGCCTGCGCGGCCGGCGCCACTCGAAGCAGCGCGACGCCGCCGCCATCTCCCACCACTACGACGTCTCGAACGACTTCTACCGCCGCGTGCTCGGCCCGTCGATGACGTACTCGTGCGCGGTGTGGACCGACCCCCCGAGCACGCTCGAAGAGGCGCAAGCCAACAAGCACGAGCTGATCTGCCGGAAGCTCGGTCTCGAGCCGGGGATGCGCCTGCTCGACATCGGCTGCGGTTGGGGCGGCATGCTGCTCCACGCCGCCGAGCACCACGGCGTGCAGGCGGTGGGCGTCACGCTGTCGAAGCGGCAGGCCGAGCTGGCCGAGAAGCGCGCCGCCGAAGCCGGGCTCGCCGGCAAGGTGGAGGTGCGGTACCAGGACTACCGCGACGTCGACGACGGCCCGTACGACGCCATCAGCTCGATCGGCATGTTCGAGCATGTGGGACTGCGGCAGCTGGCGGTGTACTTCGCGCGTTGCTTCCAGCTCCTGCGCGCCGGTGGACGGCTGCTGACCCCCGCCATCAGCCGCCCGCCGGGCGCGCCCGGCTCGACGGCCGACGGCCGGGCCCGGTTCGCCCGGCGCAGCTTCATCGACCGGTACGTGTTCCCCGACGGTGAGCTGCACGAGGTCGGCAGCGTCGTGTCCGCGATCCAGCGCACCGGGTTCGAGGCTCGGCACATGGAGACGCTGCGCGAGCACTACGCCCTCACGCTGCGGGCATGGGTCGCGAACCTCGAGGCGAACTGGGACGCGTGCGTGGCTGACGCCGGCCGCGGCCGGGCGCGTATCTGGCGTCTCTATATGGCTGCGTCGGCGCTGCAGTTCGAGGCGAACCGCACCCAGGTGCACCAGGTGCTGGCGACGAAGACCGACCGCGGCCGCAGCGGCCTGCCGCTCCGCCCCCGCTTCGAATAGCTCCGGTCCCGCGCTACGCCGGTGGGAACCGCGCCTGCAGCCACGTGACAACCTGCTGCGCGACCTGCTGCCCGGCGGGGGTGAGCGCGCCCGACGCTTCCTGGTCGAAGGCAGACTGCGCGCCGGGGACGACCGTCAACGTGACGTCCTTGCCGGCGCTCTGGAGCGCGTCGTGGAACGCGGTGGCGGACACGACGAGATCTGCGCTGTCGGCGTCTCCTTGGTACAACGACGCCGGACCGGCCGCGTCGGCGGCGTGCCCGGTCGATTTGGCCTTGGCGTAGCGCTCCTGCACCTTCGGGTCGGGGCTGTCGGGAGGCCCGCCGTAGTACTGCGTCGGGTTGCGCTGGGCACCGTCGTACAAGCCATAGAACCCGATGAACGCGGCGGGCGCGTCGCTCTGGTTCGGGTAATGGGCGGGCCCGTTGAAGAACGCGTCGTTCGGGGTGACCAGGGCTTGGGCCCCGAGGGCGGCGCCGGTCGAGAAGCCCTGCACGACGATCCGGTCGGGGTCGAGAGCGAGCACACCCGCCCGCCCGCGCAGGTATTGGACGGCGGCCTTCGTGTCCGTCTCGGGCTTCGGGTACACCGGCGAGGGCGTGCTCGGCTTCGCGACGAGGTAGTCGATCGTGAACGACGCGTAGCCGCGCTCGGCGTAGAAGTCGGCCCAGCCACGCAGCTGCTTCCGGGTGCCTTCGCCGTGCACCAGCACGACGATCGTGTCGGCGTGGTTGCGCGGAAGCACGAGGTCGGCCTGACGCTTGGGCGCACCCGGCGGCGAGTACACGACGGTCTTGCGGGTGACCTTCCCGGGCTTGGTCGTGCTGGTGTTCG
>JBKOVL010000030.1:0-13203 GCA_046723895.1 Actinomycetota bacterium
TCGTCGAGGAGAGCGTCTACGTGGCGGAGGGCGCCCGGGGGCGGGGCGTCGGAGTCGCGCTCCTCGGCCGGCTGTGCGCCGACGCCGAGGCCGCCGGCATCTGGACGATCCAGACCTCGATCTTCGCCGAGAACGCCGGCAGCATCGAGCTCCACCGCCGCTGCGGCTTCCGGGTCGTCGGGGTCCGCGAGCGGATCGGGCAACTCGACGGGATCTGGCGCGACACCGTGCTGATGGAGAGGAGGGCGCAATGAGCTGGACCAAGGTGGAGGCGGTGGTGATTCGGGAGCGGGTCGAGACGGTCATCGACGCCGTCGAGGACGCCACCGGCCACGTCGGCGTCACCGTGATCGAAGCGATCGGCCACGGGCGTCAACGGGGCGTGACCCACGAGTACCGCGGGCGTGTCTTCGAGTCGCGCTTCTTGCCGAAGGCGTTGCTCGTCTTCGTGGTCGACGACGGGAAGACGGACGAGGTCGTAAGCGCGATCGTCGACGCGGCCCGAAGCGGCAACGAGTCGGGGGACGGGATCGTGTGGACGACCCCCGTCGCGAACGTGACCCACAACAGGACGGCCAGACGGCTGGAGGAGGTGGATGTCGTTGCCTAAGAACCATGACCTGCTGATCGCTGCGAGCACGATCTGGGTCGTCGTCACCGCAGTGCTGGTGATGTTCATGCAGGCGGGCTTCGCCTTCCTCGAAGCGGGCCTGACCCGGATGAAGAACGCCGGCCACATCGCCGGCAAGAACGTGCTGATCTTCGCCGTCTGCTCGATCGTCTACTGGATGGTCGGCTTCGGGATCGCCTTCGGCGGCGGCCACGGCTTCATCGGCACCGAGGGGTTCTTCCCGTCGGTCGACGCACTGACGGCGGTCGGCAAGGCGCCGTTCGACTGGTTCGCCGAGATCCCCGGCGCCGCGGGGTACCTCTTCGAGGTCGTCTTCGCGGGGGTATCGCTCGCGATCGTCTGGGGCGCGATGGCCGAGCGGGCGAAGCTGTGGGTCTACTTCGTCTTCGGGGTCTACTTCACGATCGTCTACTCGATCGTCTCGCACTGGATCTGGAGCCCGCACGGCTGGCTCTTCGCAAAGGGAATGCAGGACTTCGCCGGCTCGACGGTCGTGCACTACCAGGGTGCGCTGGCCGCGCTGGCGGGCGCGCTCCTGCTCGGTCCGCGGATCGGCAAGTTCGGCACGGACGGCCGGGCGAACCCGATTCCCGGGCACAACATTCCCTACGCCGTCCTCGGGACGCTCATCCTGTGGTTCGGCTGGTTCGGGTTCAACCCCGGCTCGACGCTGTCGGTCGACTTCGGCGGCTTCGGCTACTTCGCGTACGTCGCTCTGACGACGAATCTCGCGGCCGCCTCCGGCGCGCTGGGCGGCGTCCTCACGGCGTGGCTCGTGCTGAAGAAGCCGGACCTCTCGATGATGCTGAACGGCGTCCTCGCGGCGCTCGTCGCGATCACCGCCGCGTCGGGCTTCGTCGCGCCGTGGGCCGCAGTCGTGATCGGCCTCGTCTCCGGCTTCATCGCCGTCGTCGGCGTGATCGCGGTCGAGCGGATCGGGATCGACGACCCGATCGGCGCTGTCTCGGTACACGGGATGGCCGGGATCTGGGGGACGCTGGCCACCGGCCTGTTCGCGGTGCCGGCGCTGGCGAAGAATCTCGCTACCGGGACGGGCGGCCTGGTCTACACCGGCTCGTTCCACCAGCTCGGGGTACAGGCGCTGGGCCTCGTGGCGGTTGGCAGCTTCACCTTCACCGCGTCGTTCGCGGCGCTCTGGGCGCTGAAGCGGCTCTGGGGCATCCGCGTCGAGGAGGAGACGGAGACGGCCGGCCTCGACGTCTCGGAGCACGGCATGTGGGGCTACCCCGAGTTCTACATCCCCGTGCCGGGCGGGTACGACGCCTGGATCACGCCGCCGTGGGAGCGCGGCCGGTCATCGCGAGAGACGCCGCCGGTCGTCCCACAGCCTGTGACGGAGGGGTCGTAGCGGTGTAGATTCGGCAGCCGGACGCGGGTGGAGATGAAATGGGGGAACCCAGTACGCTCAGCTAGGGCGCGGGCGGAAGGTGCGGCGTCCGTCCCGCGCCCGCTCGTCGGGCTCTGGCCCGGCCCGCAAGCTCGTCCTCGACCGCGGCGGGGTCGAGCCCGCGGGCGGCGAGCAGGACGTAGCTGTGGAACCACAGGTCGGCGAGCTCCTCGACGAGCCGCTGGTCGCTCTCGCCCGCCCCGGCGAGCGCGGCCTCGACGCCTTCCTCGCCGACCTTGCGGGCACACGCGGCCGGGCCCTCGTCCAGCAGGCGGGCGACGTATGAGCCCTCGGGCCGCTCCTTCGCCCGCACGGCGACGCGGCGCCAGAGCCACGGCGCGAAGCACGAGAGCGAGCCGGTGTGACAGACGGGTCCCGCAGCGCGAACGCGGACGAGGATCGCGTCGCCGTCACAGTCGTCCCGAAGCTCGACGACCGCGAGCGTGTTGCCGGAGGTCCCGCCCTTGTGCCAGAGCTCGCCGCGTGACCGGCTCCAGAACCACGCCTCGCCCGTCTCCCGCGTTCGGCGCAACGCCTCCTCGTCCATCCAGGCGAGCATCAGGACGCGACCGCCGTCCGCGTCCTGGACGATCGCGGGCCTCAGTTCCGGCCGTGTCCTGGGACTGTCCCCGGTCAGGTCCGGCTCCGTCATCCCCGAATGGGCCACCCGGCCTCCTTCAGCTCGTGCTTCAGCTCCGGCAGACGCTCCGGCCGCTCGTGGACGATCGAGGCGACGAGCGCAGCCTCCGCGCCGGCCTCGAAGGCCTCTGCCAGGTCGTCGGAGCGGCCGGCGCCGCCGGACGCGATCACCGGCACAGTCACCGCGCGCGCGACGGCGCCGGTCAGCTCGAGGTCATAGCCGGCCCGGGTCCCATCGGCGTCGATCGAGGTGAGCAGGATCTCGCCGGCGCCGCGCTCCGCGGCCTCGCACGCCCACTCGACGGTCAGGCGACCCCTGGGCGACCGGCCGCCGTCCGTCACCACCTCGCCGCCGCGGGAGTCGATCGCGCAGACGATCGCCTGGGCGCCGAACTCGTCCGCCAGCGAGGTGAGGAGCTCCGGCCGGTCGACCGCCGCCCTGTTCACGGCCACCTTGTCGGCGCCCGCGCGCAGCAGGCCGCGGGCATCCTCGAGCGTCGCAATCCCGCCGCCGACCGTGAACGGGATCTCCAGCTCTGCCGCGGCGCGCTCGACGAGGTCGAGCATGGGCCGTCGCCCCTCGATCGATGCGGTCACGTCGAGGAAGACGAGCTCGTCGGCACCGAGCTGCGAGTAGCGGCCTGCGAGCTCGACCGGGTCGCCGACCTCGCGCAGGCCCTCGAAGCGAACGCCCTTGACGACGCGCCGACCCGCGACGTCGAGGCAGGGGATCACGCGCTTCTTGACCACGCGACCGTGTTCCGGAGGACTCGCGCGCCGGGCGACGCGCTCCGCTCGGGGTGGAACTGGACACCCGCGACCGCATCGCGTTCGACGGCGGCGACGACCGTGCCGTCGTGGTCGACCTCGGCAACGGCCACCGGCTCGGCCGGTGCGCAGGCGAACGAGTGGGCGAAGTAGACGTCCGCGCCGTCGACCCCGTCGAGCAGCGCAGAGGGCGCCGTGAGCCGGAGCGTGTTCCAGCCCATGTGCGGTACGCGACTCGCATGCAGGCGACGGACCGGACCCCGGAGCAGCCCGAGGCCGGAACCACCCTCCTCGCTCTCCTCGAACAGGAGCTGCATGCCGAGGCAGATGCCGAGCAGGGGTCGACCGGCGTCGGCCCGCTCGCGCAACGCCTCTGCGAGGCCGTGGGCCTCGAGCCGACGGGCGGCGGCCTCCGCGTTTCCGACACCGGCGATCACGGCGAGCCGCGCCTCGCGCACGATTCCCGGGTCGGCGCTGACGGTCGCGGTCGCACCGGCGCGCTCGAAGGCGGAGAAGACGCTGCGCAGGTTGCCGGCGCCGTAGTCGACGAGGACTGCGTTGACGCCTCCGGCGTCACGACATCGCCTCGCACCGAGGCCGACAGCTGCGCTGTCGCCTCTGTACTCGGCTTCGTCTCTCACAGCGAGCCCTTGATCGAGCTCGACACGGAACCGTCGACCGAGCACGCTTCGCGAAGTGCGCGGCCGACGGCCTTGAACGCCGCCTCGGCGACGTGGTGGTCGTCCTCGCCCGCGGCCTGGACGTGCAGCGTCAGCCCGGCCTGAACCGCGAACCGCTCGAGCGCGTGTTGGAGGAGCGTCAACGGCAGCCCGCCGACGCGGTCGCCGTGGAAGCCGAGGGCGACCTCGGCGTGCGGCCGCCGAACGAGATCGACGGCCGCCGTCGCGCGCGCCTCGTCCATCGGCACGGTCGCCGAGCCGTACCGCCGCACGCCGGCCCGGCCGTCGAGCGCCTCCCCGAGCGCGTCGCCGAGCGCGGCGAGGACGTCCTCGACGGTGTGGTGCTCGTCGACGTCGAGATCGCCGCCGGCGACGACCTCGAGGTCGAGGCCGCCGTGGAACCCGAGCTGCGCGAGCAGGTGATCGAGGAAGCCGATGCCGGTCTGCGCACGCACGCGACCTTGCCCGTCCAGGGCGAGGGCGATCCGCAGCGCCGTCTCCGCCGATGTCCGGACGACGAGGGCCGAGCGGGACGCGGCTGTGGCGGGCGCCGCGCCGAGGGCGGCGAGAATCCGGTCGTTCTCCGCAGGTAGCCGGACGGTGATCCGGATCGCCTCCAGGACGCGGCGGACGACGAGGCCCTGCGCCTCCAGCCTCTCGGCATGGTCTCCCGCGCCCCGCAGCAGGACGAAGTTCGCGGCCGAGGGCGGGCAGTCGAAGCCGGCTGCGATGAGCGCCGCGCGCATCCGCTCCCGCTCGGTGAGGGTCTGCTCGACGTCGAGGCGCGGGTCGCGGAGGGCGGCAGCGGCGATTCGCGCCGCCGGTGCCGCAACGGGCGCGGGCTCGCGACGGCGGTCGAGCTCGCGCGCGACCTCCGGCGACGCCACGGCATAGCCCACCCGCAGCGCCGCGAGCCCGAACGCCTTCGAGAGCGTGCGGAGGGCGACCAGGTTCGGAGCCTCCTCGATCAGCGGGACGACCGACTTGCCGCCGTACTCGAAGTAGGCCTCGTCGACGACGACTGCTGCGCCGGGCACCGAGCACGCGAGTGCCGCGATCTCGGCCGGCTCGACGAGCTCGCCGGTCGGGTTGTTCGGGTTGCACAGCCAGACGAGGTCCGCCTGAAGCGGATCATCGGTGAGCTCGGCGCCTTCGATGCCGGAGGCGATCGCGTACAGCGGGTAGGTCGGCCGCTTCACGTACGCGCGACGCCCGGGCGCGAGGAACGTGCGCGCAGCGAGGCCGATCAGCCCGTCCGCACCGGCCCCGACCACGACCTGCTCCGGCTCCACGCCGGCGTAGCCGGCGGCAGCGTCACGGAGGTCGCGGTACGTCCCCTCGGGGTACTCGTTCAGCCGGGCGAAGCTCTCGCCGAGGGGCACCTGCGGCACACCCGGGAGGGGCGGCACGTTGGCGTCGAAGCGGATCACCTGCGCCGGGTGCAGCCCCCGGCGGCGCGCGACCTCCTCGGCCGTCGACGCCCAGACGTACGGCTCGAACCCTTCCGGGAGCGGCCGTGTGCTCATGGCCGCACCGCGACGGCGCGCGCATGGAGCGGGAGCTCTTCGAGCTCGGCCAGCGTCTCGACAGTCTCGCGTACGGCGGCGATGCCTTCGCGCGTCGCGCGCACGAACTGCACGGGGCGGAGGAACGCCTCGAGGCCGAGGCCGCCGCTGCCGCGGGCGAGGCCGCCGGTCGGGAGGACGTGGTTGGAGCCTGCGGCGTAGTCGCCGAGGACGGCGGTCGTGCCGAGAAACACGGCGCCGGCGTTCCGCACCCCAGATGCGAGGGCCTCGGGTTGCGCGACGAGCAGCTCGAGGTGCTCGGGCGCCACCTCGTTCGCACGCCGCACCGCGTCCGCGAGCGAGGCGACGGTCTCGATCCGGACCTGCCCGTTCGTACGAGCGAGGACCTCGTCGGCGACCCGGCTGCTGGTCGTGACGAGGATTGCCTTGCCGTCGGGGCCGTGCTCGGCCTGGGCGAGGAGATCGGCGGCGCACTCCTCGGCGTCGGCCGTGTCGTCGGCGATGACGAGCACCTCGCTAGGACCGGCCGGGAGGTCGATCGCGACGTCCGCGGCGACGAGCAGCTTCGCCGCGGTCACGAATCGGTTGCCGGGGCCGACGATCTTCGCGAGCGGCCGGATCGTCTCGGTGCCGTAGGCGAGCGCGGCGATCGCCTGAGCGCCGCCGACCGCGTAGACCTCGTCGATCCCGAGCTCGCGGGCCGCGCCGAGCAGCGCCCCCGACGGACGCGGGGTCGCGACGGCGATCCGGGGCACGCCTGCCAGGCGTGCGGGAACCGCCGTCATGACGAGCGTGGAGACGAGGCCGGCGGGGACGTAGATCGCGACCGAGTCGACGGGCAGCCAGCGCCGCTCGACCTCGATCCCCGGGATCGGCGAGACGGTGGTGTCCGCCGGCCGCTGCACAGCGTGCACGGCCTCGACCGCCGCAGCGAGCGCGCGAATCGCGCGCAGCGACCGGTCGTCCAGCTCGCCTTCGACCGCGACACGTGCGGGCGGGGAGTCGCCGAATCGCTCCGCCCAGTCGCGGACGGCCGCGTCCCCGCGCGCGCGGACGTCGGCGACGATCCCGGAGACGTCACTCACGGGACCAGCCTCTCGACGGGGACGACGAGGATCGACGTCGCTCCCGCGGCCTTGAGCGGCGGCAGCAGGTCCCAGATCTCGTCCGTGTCGACGGCCGCATGCACTGCGATCTGGCCGGGCTCCGCGAGCTGGAGCACGGAGGGCGCGTCCATGCCCGGTAGAAGCTCGCGGATCCGGGGCAGCGCCCGCTCGGGAGCGTTGAGCATGACGTACCTGCGGCGGCGCGCCGAGACGACCCCGCGGACCATGAGCTCGAGTCGCTCGAGGAGCTCGCGCCGGCCGTCGTCGAGCGCGCCGTGGTTGGCGATCAGAACCGCCTCGGACGACAGCAGCCGGCCGATCCGGCGGAGGCCGTTGACGCTGGCGGTCGACCCCGTCGAGACGAGGTCGACGACCGCGTCCGAGAGCCCGAGCCGCGGCGCCGCCTCGGCCGACCCGGAGATCGGGACGAGCTCGACCTCGACCCCGCGCTCGGCGAGCGCGAGACGGGTCGAGACGGGGTAGGCGGTCGCGACGCGGAGACCGGCGAGATCGGTGAGCGCCTGCTGGGGCGCGCCGTTCGGCACCGCCGCCTCCAGCGTGCACCGCGCGAACCCGAGCTCGGCCAGTCGGACGACGTCGGCCTGCGCCTCGACGACGAGGTTCGCGCCCGTGATCCCGGCGTGGACGACTCCGTCCTGCACGTATTCGGGGATGTCGTGCGGCCGGACGAGCAGGAGGTCGACCGGCGCGTTCTGGGAGGGGACGTGCAACGCGCGCTCGCTCGCCTCGAAGCGAAGGCCGGCGGCGGCCAGCAGCTCAAGCGCGGGAGGCGCCATCCGCCCCTTCGAGGGGACGGCGACGAGCAGGCGTTCGTCCGGGCCGCTCACGCGCCCCGCTCCCGGCGCCGGCAAACCCGGCGCCTCCGCGCATTGGAGCCTCTGTCCAGCCTACGGCTCATGCTCCGAGCGCGTGCGCTCGAGCGCGAGTGCGTAGCCGCCTGCGCCGTGGCGCAGCCACCAGGCCACCCGCGTGACAGTCGCAGTACTCGTGTGCACCCGATCTGCGATCTCGAGGTAGGGAAGGCCCTGGTCCAGAAGGCGGACGATCTGCCAGCGGTGGGCGAGCGCCTCGAGCTCGCGGAGCGTGCACAGGTCGCGGAGGAAGCGCCTGAGCTCGTCGCGGGTGCGAAGAGTGAGCATCGCGTCTGCGAGCTGGTCGAGCCCGAGGACCTCCTCGACCTCATGTCGCGGGGTGGTCTCGCCCAGGGTCACGCTCATGCTGTCATGTTAGCATGCTAACACGCGACCATGGCACCCTTCACCGTCATCCCGGCGATCGACGTCCTCGAAGGACGCTGCGTGCGGCTCTCGGAGGGTAGGCGCGAGCATGTGACGATCGAGGGCGGCGACCCGGCCGCGGCCGCAGCGCGGTTCGCCGCGCAGGGCGCGGCCCGGCTCCACGTCGTCGACCTCGACGGCGCCTTCTCGGGTCGGCCGACTCCGGGGCTCGTGGAGCAAGTCGCCGCCGCCGCCGGCGGCGTGCCGGTTCAGGTCGGGGGCGGGCTCCGCGAAGCCGATTCGATCAAGGCCGCACTGGACGCCGGTGCCGCGCGAGTCATCGTCGGCACGAGCGCAGTCGACGGCGGGCCAGGCGCGAGCCTGACCCGTCTGGCCGCGCGGTTCGGCGAGAGACTGGTGGTCGCGGTCGACGCGAAGGACGGCCGCGTGGTGACCGAGGGCTGGGTCGCGGTGTCAGAGGTCTCACCCGGTGAGCTGGCGCGACGCTGCGCCGACGCGGGCGTCCGCCGGCTGCTCGTCACGAGCACGCGCCGTGACGGCTCGCTCGCCGGGCCGGACGCCGAGCTCCTCACCGAGGTGCTCGCGGCCGGCCTGCCCGTCCTCGCCGCGGGCGGGATCGCGAGCCTCGGCGACCTCGCGACCCTCCGCGACCTCGGGTGCGAGGGCGCAGTCGTCGGCAGCGCCCTGTGGTCGGGTCGATTCGGCCTGGCCGACGCGATCGCCTACTGCGCCTGAAAACGCGCGCGCGCGGCAACCACCGCCGCCCGCACATCCTCGAGGCGCGCCGCGACGCTCTCCACCGTTGTCGTCTCAGGATCGAAGGAACCCTCCAGAACCGCCCGCGCGACCTCCTCGTGAGCGTCGCGGAACGGCACGCCCTCCGCGACGAGCGCCTCCGCCGCGTCCGTCGCGAGCAGCACGCGGTCCCGCCCAGCCTCCTCGAGCCGATCCTCGACGAAGACGAGGTCGCGGACGAGCACCGTCAGCGCCGCGAGCACCCGGCGGACGTCGGCGCGCGCTGCAAAGGCGGCGGGCTTGTCCTCGCCGAGGTCGGAGTTGTAGGAGAGCGGGAGCCCCTTGACCGTCGCCAGCAGCCCGGTGAGGCGCCCGATCGCCGTCCCGGCCTTGCCGCGCGCGAGCTCGGCGACGTCCGGGTTCAGCTTCTGCGGCATCATCGAGGAGCCCGTCGCTGCCGACTCGGGAAGCCGCACGAAGCCGAACTCGGCAGTCGCCCAGAGCGCGACCTCCTCGCCGATCCGCGAGAGGTGGACGAAGAGAGCGGCGACCGCGTACAGGTAATCGAGCGCGAAATCGCGGTCTGCGACCGCGTCCAGCGAGTTCCGCACCTTCGGCAGCGCGAGTGTCGTGCCGGCGAGCGCGCCCGCCCCGAGCGGCATCGACTCGGCGTGCGAGGCGGCGAGCGCGAGCCGGTCGCGGTCGCGGGCGAGCATCTCGACCCACGCGAGCAGGTGGTGGCCGAGCGTCACCGGCTGTGCGCGCTGGAGGTGCGTGTAGCCCGGCATCAGCGTCTCGGCGTGCTCCTCGGCGCGGTCGAGCACGGCGGCGGCGAGCGCCTCGATCCCGGCCGTCGCGTCGGCACACGCGTCCAGCGTCCACAGGCGGAACGCCGTCACGACCTGGTCGTTGCGCGACCGGCCCGCGTGGATTTTCCGCCCGATCCGGCCGAGCAGGCGCTCGATCGCCGAGTGCACGTCCTCGTCCGTCTCCTCGATCATCGACGGGTCGAGCGACGACAGCCGCTCCTCGACCTCGGCGAGCTCGTCGGCGTCGATGATCCCGGCCACGGCGAGGCGGCGCGCGTGGAGCCGCGTCCCCTCGACGTCGTAGGGGAAGAGCTCGGCGTCGGCCGCCTTGACGAGCTCCCAGACTTCGGGGGCGAGCGAGCCCTCGACGCGTCCGGCCCAGAGCGTCACACAGGCACCTTCCGGCCGCGGGCGGCAGCGAGCTCGGCCTCGAGCGACGAGAGCTTGATGAAACCCTCCGCCGCGTCGCTCGCCTGCGGCTCGCTCCCGGGGGGGAAACCATGTTTCCCCCACGGACCCCCTTCTTCTAGAGGCCGATTTTCCAGGGGAACCTCCCGGTTCCCCCCGGCCCCCTCCGCGCGGCTGCTCATGCTGTTACTCGCCTTCTCGCGCGAGTCGCAGCCAGTTCGAGCTCCAGTGCTGAGATCTCGATAAATCCCGCAGCCGCCTCGTGCGGGAAGCTCTCGCCGGTCGCGTAGGAGGCAAGCGTCTCTGCATAGAGCGCGTGCTCGGAGCGCCGCCCGTTGACGACCGCCGCCGACGGCCGCAGCTCGACCCGCACCTCGCCCGTGACGAGCTGCTGCGTCCTCTCGACGAAGGCGTCGAGCGCCTCACGCAGCGGCGAGAACCAGAGCCCGTCGTAGACGGTCCGCGCCCAGCGGTCCTCGATCCAGCGCTTCGTCTCGAGCTCCGCCCTCGTCAGGACGAGATCCTCGAGCGCGCGGTGCGCCGCGATCAACGTCATTGCCGCCGGCGCCTCGTAGAGCTCGCGGCTCTTGATCCCGACGGCGCGGTTCTCGATCATGTCGATCCGGCCGATCCCGTAGACCCCGGCCTTTGCGTTCAACGACGCGATCAGTTCGGCGAGCGAGAGCTCCTCACCGGCGAGGGAGACCGGCAGCCCGCCCTCGAACCCGATCACGACCTCCGTCGGAGGCGGTGCCGCGTTCGGATCGGCTGTGAGCAGGAACGCCTCCTCGGGCGGCGCCGCCCACGGGTCCTCGAGGACGCCGGCCTCGATCGACCGCCCGAACAGGTTCTCGTCCACCGAGAACGGCGAGCGCTTCGTCGCTGTCACCGGGATTCCGCGAGCGCGCGCGTAGGCGATCTCCTCGTCACGCGTCCAGACCTTGTCGCGGAGCGGCGCGATCACGCGGACGCCCGGGTAGTTGGCCCGGAAGGCAAGCTCGAAGCGGAGCTGGTCGTTCCCCTTCCCGGTGCAGCCGTGCACGGCGGCCTCGGCGCCGAGCTCGAGCGCAAGCTCCGCGACCGCGCCCGCGATCACAGGGCGAGAGAGAGCAGAGACGAGCGGGTACTTGCCCTCGTAGAGCGCGTTCGCCTTCAGCGCCTTGGCGACCTGCTCCTCCGCGAGAGCGTCGCGCCGATCGACGAGGACGACCTCGTCCGCACCGGCCGCATAGCCGCGCTCCTGCGAGGCCTCGAGGTCGAACTCCTGGCCCACGTCGCAGAGGACGGCGACGACCTCGTCGAAGCCGTAGTCCTCCTTCAGCCAGGCGATGATGCACGTCGTGTCGAGGCCGCCGCTGTAGGCGAGAACTGCGAGGGCTCTTCCCCGCTCCGGCGCCGGCCAAGCCGGCACCTGCGCTCCCTGGGAACCTCCGTCGAGCCTACGGTTCACGCCACTCCTTCCAGAAGGTGTCTGCTCAGCTCGTCGCGGAGGGCCGGGGCGGAGACGCCCGCGGCAGGGATGACGAGAATCGTGTTGTCACCCGCCACGGTGGCGAGGACGTGTGGGTGGGCGGACTCGTCGATCGCCTCGGCGAGCGCGGCGGCGAAGCCGCGCGGGGTGAAGACGACGACGAGCGAGTCGTTCGCGTCGATCGCGAGCGCCCAACGCCGGAAGGCGCTCTCGAGCTCGCGCAGCCGGTCGAGGTCGGGGGCGCCGGCGGGCGCGTAGACGAGCCGGCCGCTCGGCGCGCGCACCTTGACGAGCCCGAGCTCGGCGACGTCGCGGGAGACCGTTGTCTGCACGGCCTCGTAGCCGGCGTCGCGCAGGGCATCGGCGAGCTCGGACTGCGTCGAGATCGGACGTTCGCGGATCAGGCGCAGGATCGCGCCCTGGCGTTCGCGGCGGTGCGCGGTCATGCAAGTACCCCCTGGAGAATCGAGATCGCCTGCGCGACCTCCGCTTTGCCGACGGTGAGTGGTGGGGTGAGGCGAAGTGTCCTCGGGCCCGCCGACGTGACGAGCAGGCCGGCCTCGAGGCAGCCGGCGGCGACCTCGGCCGACGGCCGCCCGCACTCGAGGCCGAGCAGCAGTCCGCTGCCTCGCACCGGAAGGGCCTCCGCGAGCTGCGCGCTCCGGTCGCGGACGTTCCCGAGCACGGCGTCGTCGACGGTCTCGACGACGGCACACGCGGCGGCGCAGACGACCGGGTTCCCGCCGAAGGTGGAGGCGTGGTCGCCCGGCTCGAACCCGACCGGCGCATCGTGGGCGGCCAGCAGCGCGCCGACCGGCAATCCGTTGGCGAGCCCCTTCGCCAGCGTGACGAGGTGGGGGCGGGCGCCGAGCTGCTCGAAGGCGAAGAACGACCCGGTCCGGCCCACGCCGGTCTGCACCTCGTCGAAGCAGAGCAGCGCGCCGCGGTCGGCGGCGAGCTCGGCCGCAGCGCCGAGAAAGGCCGGCGTCGCGGGCAGTACGCCGCCCTCGCCCTGGACGGGCTCGATCAGGATCAGCCCGGTGGCGGCGCCGACCGCCTGCTCGAGCGAGTCGACGTCGTTCAGGCGCGCGAAGCTGACGCCGCGCAGCAGCGGCTCGAAGGCCTCGCGCTTCTCCAGCTGGCCGGTCACCGCCAGTGCCCCGGTCGTGCGCCCGTGGAACGAGTCCTCGAGCGCGACGATCCCGGGCTTGCCGGTCGCCTTGCGCGCGTACTTGATCGCCGCCTCGTTCGCCTCTGCGCCCGAGTTGCAGAAGAAGGATGCCGCACCACCGAAGCGCTCGGACAGCAGCGCGGCGAGCCTCGCCATCGGTTCGGTCCAGTACAGGTTCGAGACGTGCCAGAGCCGGTCGAGCTGCTCGTGCGCCGCCGCGAGCGGAGCGGCGTGTCCGTGACCGAGACCGACGACGGCGATCCCGCCGGCGAAGTCGAGGAAGCGGCGCCCGTCCGCCGCGGTCAGCCAGGCGCCCTCGCCCTCGACGAACGTGACGTCGGCGCGTGCATACGCGGGCAGAACCGGCGGTCGCACGGCGACGCTGCCGGCCTCGGCTCTCACGCCACGACCTCCGTCAGGCCGATCTCGGCCCGCACGCCGAACCTGGCCGCGCGCACCGCCGCCCGGAGCTTGGGAACGATCCCGCCCTCGAAGACGCCGTCGTCGAGCAGCCGGTCAGCCTCGTCGGCGTCGATCTGCGGCAGTACCGACTCGTCGTGAAGGACGCCCGCGACATCCGAGAGGAAGACGA
>JBKOVL010000290.1:0-6161 GCA_046723895.1 Actinomycetota bacterium
TGATCCTCGAGGAGCTTGTGCTCCCACGCGTCCGCCACTGCGGGGGCAGCGCTGTGGTGCCACGCGCTCGTGTCGGCGAGGAGAAGGGCGCCTACGTCCGCCACTGCCGAGCCGCGCGCCGCACCGGCTCGCTGAAGTCGAGCCCCTCGCCCGTCCTCAAGCGGCGTGCCAAGTCACGCCGGAGCGCCGCGCGCACCGCCTCGCTCAGCGCCTTGTCGACGGTGTCCTTGAGCCCGACGGTGCCGAGCGCCTTCTGAGCCTGCGCCAGCAGCTCGTCGTCGACGGCGATCGTGGTTTTGCGCGACACGGCTCATAGTATATCTCCTCCAGGCTGCGGCGTATATCCGCCGAAATGGCCACGAGATATCTAGCTGATCGTCCAGGTGTCGCCGGCGTGGAGCAGCTCGCGGAGGTCGCCTTCCCCGCGCTTCTCCTTCGCCGTCGCGATCTGCTCGGCCATCAGCTCGTCGTAGACCGGCCGCTCGATGTCGCGGAAGACGCCGACCGGCGTCGGCCCGGTCGGCGTGTGCGCGATCCGGGAGAGCGCGAAGGCGAGGCTCGAGGTCTCGTGATGCTCGTCGTGGACGAGCAGCGCGTCCTCACCCGCCTCGGCGACGTCGACCAGCTCGCACGAGCCGTCCGGCCGCTGGCGCACTCCGCGCTCGCCCTCGGCGCCGAACCTGATCGGCTGCCCGTGCTCGAGGCGGATCTGGCTCTCGGGGTGTTCCTTGACGGCGTCGAAGGCGCCGTCGTTGAAGATGTTGCAGTTCTGGTAGATCTCGACGAAGGCGGTGCCCTTGTGGGCCGCCGCCCGGCGCAGCACCTGGGTCAGGTGCTTGCGGTCGGTGTCGATCGAGCGTGCCACGAACGTCGCCTCTGCGCCGATCGCCAGCGACACCGGGTTGAACGGGTGGTCGAGCGACCCCATCGGCGTCGACTTCGTCACCTTGCCGAGCTCGCTCGTCGGCGAATACTGGCCCTTCGTCAGCCCGTAGATCTGATTGTTGAAGAGCAGGATCTTCAGGTTGACGTTGCGGCGCAACGCGTGGATCAGATGGTTGCCCCCGATCGAGAGCGCGTCGCCGTCGCCGGTCACAACCCAGACAGACAGGTCCGGTCGAGACGCAGCCAGTCCCGTCGCGATCGCCGGCGCGCGCCCGTGGATCGAGTGCATTCCGTAGACCTGCATGTAGTAGGGGAACCGCGCGGCGCAGCCGATCCCGGAGACGAAGACCAGGCGTTCACGCTCGATCCCGAGCTCCGGCATGAACCCCTGCATTGCGGCGAGGATCGCGTAGTCGCCACAGCCCGGGCACCAGCGGACCTCCTGGTCGGTCTTGAAATCCTTGGCGGTCAGCTCGAGCTTGCCGTTTCCCTTGCCGTTCCCAGCGCTCACAGCATTGCCTCCATCGCCTCCGCGAGCTCGGCCGAGGTGAACGGCAGCCCCCGGACACGGTTGTAGCCGGCCGCGTCGACGAGGAACTCGGCGCGGACGAGCTTCAGCAGCTGGCCGAGGTTCATCTCCGGGACGAGCACGCGATCGTAGCTCCTCAGGACGTCGCCGAGATTCCGCGGGAACGGGTTCAGATGCCGCAGGTGCGCCTGCGCGAGCTTCCCGCCCGCCTTGCGGACTCGGCGCACCCCCGCCGTCACCGGCCCGTACGTGCCGCCCCACGAGAGGACGAGCAGCTTCGCGCCCTGGTCGTGGTCGACCTCGAGCTCGGGGATGTCGGCCGCGATCCCGGCGACCTTCTGCGCGCGGACGCGGACCATGTAGTCGTGGTTCTCGGGGTCGTACGAGACGTTCCCGGTCACGTCGGCCTTCTCGAGCCCGCCGATCCGGTGCTCCAGCCCCGGTGTGCCCGGCACCGCCCATGGCCGCGCGAGCGTCCCCGGGTCGCGGAGGTACGGCATGAACGACCCGCCCTGGTTCGGCCCGGTCGCGAACTCGACCCCGATCTCGGGGATCGAGTCCGGGTCGGGGATCAGCCAGGGCTCGGAACCGTTCGCGAGGTAGGCGTCGGAGAGCATGAAGACCGGTGTCCGGTATTTCAGCGCGATCCGGCACGCCTCGAGCGTGGCGTCGAAGCAGTCACCGGGAGTCGACGCGGCGACGACAGGTGCCGGCGACTCCGAGTTCCGCCCGAACATCACGTTCAGCAGGTCGCCCTGCTCCGGCTTCGTCGGCATGCCCGTCGCCGGGCCCGCGCGCTGGATGTCGAGGATCACGAGCGGCAGCTCGAGCGCGACTGCGAGCCCGATCGTCTCCTGCTTGAGCACGATCCCGGGGCCGCTCGAGGTGGAGATGCCGAGCGCGCCCCCGAACGACGCGCCGAGCGCAGCCCCGGAGGCGGCGATCTCGTCTTCCGCCTGGAAGGTGCGGACGCCGAACTGCTTGTAGCCGGCGAGCTCCTCGAGGATCCCCGAGGCGGGAGTGATCGGGTACGCCCCGAGGAAGAGCGGCAGCCCGCTCTTGACGCTCGCAGCAACCAGCCCGAGCACGAGCGCCTGGTTGCCGGTCACGTTGCGGTAGACGCCGGGCGCCATCTTCGCCGGCGCGACCTCGTACTGGACGGCGAACGACTCGGTCGTCTCCCCGAACGCGTAGCCGGCCTGGAACGCGCGGACGTTCGCCTCGGCGATCTCGGGCCTCTTGACGAACTTCGTGCGGATCTCGGCGATCGTCGACTCGGTCGGCCGCGTGTAGAGCCAGGACATCAGCCCGAGCGCGAACATGTTCTTCGAGCGCTCGGCCTCGCGGCTCGTCACGCCGGTCTCCTTGACTGCCTCCTGCGTCATCGTCGTCAGCGGGATCGCGTGCACCTGGTAGTCGGCGAGCGACCCGTCCTCGAGCGGGTTCGACGGGTAGCCGGCCTTGTCGAGGTTCTTCTCGCTGAAGGCGTCCGAGTTGACGATCAACGTCCCGCCCTTCGGCAGGTCATTGACGTTCGTCTTCAGCGCCGCAGGGTTCATCGCGACGAGGACGTTCGGCCGGTCGCCCGGCGTGAGGATCTCGTGGTCGGCGAAGTGGATCTGGAAGCCGGAGACGCCGGGGAGCGATCCGGCGGGAGCGCGGATCTCGGCCGGGAAGTCAGGCAGGGTCGCGAGGTCGTTCCCGAGCACGGCCGTCTCGCTCGTGAAGCGAGCCCCGGTCAGCTGCATGCCGTCGCCGGAGTCGCCCGCGAACCGGATCGTCACCTGGTCGACGCGCTCGACTGCCTTCGCCATCTACTGACAGGTATAGCGCACTACGCCGGTTCGGCGAGCGGCTGCGGTTCGGTCAAGAGACCCTCGACGTCGAGTGGCGCCGTATACATCGCAAGGTCGCCCGTTGGAGTCCGGGGCCACTCCTCTTTCGGCCGATCTCGGTAGAGCTCGATTCCGTTCGAGTCAGGGTCGCGCAGGTACAACGCCTCGCTCACCCCGTGATCGGACGCCCCCTCCAGCCGAATCCCCGCCTCCAATAGCCGCCGCAGCGCATCGGCGAGGGCGGCACGTGAGGGATAACGGATGGCCACGTGGTAGAGCCCTGTCGTCCCCGGCGGAGGCGGCGAGCCGCCTCGGGACTCCCACGTGTTCAGCCCGATGTGGTGGTGGTAGCCGCCTGCGGAGATGAAGGCGGCCTGATCGCCAAGTCGAAGCATGAGCTCGAACCCGAGCACATCACAGTAGAAAGCGAGCGAGCGGTCGATGTCCGCCACCTTCAGGTGAACGTGGCCGATCTCCACACTCGGATCGATTGACCCGCGCCCCCAACTCCGACGGCTCACCTCCATAAGAGGGATTGTGCCTGGACGGCGTGACGCGGAGCCGGCAAATCTCGCCGGTGGCAACCTCTCCATCGCCGTGACAGTCACAGATTCGTTGTCCAGAGTTGCCAAGACGATGGCGCAACTGGAAGACTCTATTCTGATCGGTTTGGTGACCCCGAAAGGAGAAGCGCATGGCACGTAGGACGGTTCTTGTCTCCGACCTTACGGGAAAGGAGATTGAGGACGGAAAGGGCGCGCAACTCGTCATCAAGTACCAAGATGCGCGCCGCGGCCAAGTCGTCCTCGACGTCAACGCCGACGAAGTCGACGACCTCGCTCGGAAGGGACAGCGGCAGGCCCGGCGCGGCCGCCGCCCGAAGACTGACAGCGCCTGACAGCTTCTCGTCGATCATTCCGAATCAGAAAAAGGGCGACCGTACGGGAACATCCAATTACGGTCGCCCATCTTATTGCGGCTCCTTGGTGCTTGGCGCGTCCAAGCCTCGAGCCGTTGATTCCGAGCCCGGCTGCGGCCGCGAAAAGATCGTTCGCCTGGCCGGACCACCCGTGAGTTCTGTGGAGAGAAACTCGACAGCCTCTTCAAGCTTTGCGATTGTCCGGCTCTTCGCTTGGGCAAGCACACGACGATTACCCCCAGATGATCAGGGTCGGTCGCCAGCAGGAAATTGAGGCCGCTTACCGACTCTCGTCGGCAGTCAGATACGAGCAGCCGGAAGTGCCACATCGGATGAGGCGCGGTGGATTGTCCTGGTCGAGGATCTTCAATAGCTCGGTACGTCCGTCGGTCTCGAGCGCCTGCCGCGTGTCTTGCGGAAGATCCAGAGGATCGCTCGACCAAGCCGCACCGCTGATCTCGATCACGATCTGCGCAGCCTGCTCACCTCGGGTGATCTCCCAGAGCCAACCGCGCGCGTCGACACCGGTGCGCACACGCCTGCCGAGATTCGCTCTGATCTCCCAGCTCACAAACGCGAGATTACGAGAACGGACGCGGCGCAGACGGGCGGGGCGCAACCGCCTCCACCGAGGATGCTGCGTTGACTTCTGCGGGTCGCAAACTCAGATGTTGGGGCCCGGACGGTGAGTTTGGTTCGGCCGGTCGTCCTTCGGAACCGCGTCGAGGTCGAGGACCCCCTGAGAGTGGTTCTCGGCTCAGTCGAGGCCGGCTGGGCTCTCGATGTCGGTGACCATTCGCCACCGGCATCGTTCGCCGAGCCGGACTTGAGGCGGGCGAACAGGGGCGGCGCCCGAATCTCGGCGGCCGAGATCGCGGCGATACTCGAGCGGCGCCGCGCAATCGAGCGAGCCCTGCGGGCGATCGCTCCCTCTGCTTCGCTGGCGACAGCGGCAAACGCAGTGCCGTGGCTGCCGCTGAGGCACCTTTTCGACACCTTTGCCGATATCCGGGGAGTCGGTTGCTCGAAGATGACGAAGGCGCTGCACCCCAAGCGCCCAGCGCTGATCCCCATGCTCGACCGCGTCGTCCAGAAGTACCTGGAGGACGACGACCCCGGAGCCCAGGCTCCCTTCGGAGAGCGCGCGCTCGAGCTCGTACGCGGCTACAAACGCGACCTCGACCGGCAACCGGGCGGCGGTGCGAACGGTCGGCAAGAGCTCGCGCAGCGCAATTACGGGCTCACCGAAGTGCGAATCCTCGATCTGCTGATCTGGTCGGTCGAGGTCGCGCCCCGCGGCCGCAGCGGCGCCGCAAGCAGCTGAAGCTTCCGCCTCGCCGACTCAGACGGCCGCGAGCATGGAGCCTTTGGTCAGGTGCACTCTGGCCGAGGTCGACTCGCGGATCGATGCTCACACGCGAACGGGTCCATGACGGGAGACGTTAGCGGCCGGTTAGGGAGACGGGTTCACGCTACGGCGCGATGCTCGCGGCCATCAGCCTCGGCGTTCTCGGAGAGCGGGATTTCCGGCTGCTGTGGCTCGGCCAGGCGGCCTCGGCCTTCGGCTCGAGCCTGGTGCCGGTCGCGCTCGCCTTCGCCGTCGTCGACCTGACCGACTCGGCGGCCGCGCTCGGCCTGATCCTCTCGGTCAGCCTCGTCTCGCGGGTCGGGCTCCTGCTCTTCGGCGGCGTGCTCGCCGACCGCGTGCCGCGGCAGCGCGTGATGCTCGCCTCCGACACGCTGCGCGCGGTGACGCAGGGAATCGTGGCGATGCTCCTGCTCTCCGGCGAGGCGCGCGTCTGGCACCTGCTCGTCCTCTTCGCGCTCTTCGGCGCGGCCGACGCATTCTTCTCGCCCGCCTCCACCGGCCTCGTGCCCGAGACCGTGTCGCCGGGTCGGCTGCAGCAAGCCAATGCGCTGACCAGCCTCTCGCGCAGCGTTTCGTGGGTGGCCGGGCCGGCGGTCGCCGGGCTGATCGTCGCCGGGGCAGGGC
>JBKOVL010000270.1:0-10421 GCA_046723895.1 Actinomycetota bacterium
ATCGTCTACCGCCACAAGCGCGCCGAGCCGAAGGGGACGACGATCGCGCGCTTCCTCCGCTACGCGTCCTCCCGGCTGCATCCGCTCGACGTGCGGGTCTCGGCCGCCGTGTTCGGCCTCGCCGCGTCTCACGATCTGGGGATCGGACAAGTGCCGAAGCGCGTGGCCAAGTACGTCGACGCGCTCTACCCGATGGTGTACCCCTCGCACTTCTCGTCCGGGGAGCTCGGGCTCCAGGATCCGGACGCCTACCCGGGGCGGACGGTCGCACGCGCGTTGCTCGATTTCCGCCGCCAGGTGAAGGGGACACACCTCACGTTGATCCCGTGGCTCCAGGACTTCTCGCTCGCGCGCCGGTACACGCTGATCGAGGTCACCGACCAGATCGCCGCGGCGAGGCGCCAGCACACGGCGGGCTATCTGCTCTGGAACCCGGAGGGGGTCTACACCACGGAGGCGCTCTCGGATTAGCGCGGTCGGGTCGAGGGACGTCGCCGTCGTGCTCTCCGGCGGCGGAATGACGGGAATCGTGATGGAGCTGGGCTTCCTGCGGCGCCTGCGCGCGAGCGAGCTCTGGGAGCGCACGGGCGTATTCTTCGGCACCTCCGCGGGCGCGCTCGCCGGTTGTATGGCCGTCCTCGACCGGTTGGACGACCTCGAGCACTTTCTCCTCGAGCTCCGGCCTGAGGACGCCTTCCGGGCGCAGCGGCTCTGGCGGCTGCCGCTGCTCGGGACGCACGACTACGTGCTGCCGAGGACGATCGGCGAGCGAATCGGCGAGCTCGACGAGCTCGCACGCGACGTCGCGGCCGCCGACCGGGAGCTGGTCGCCATCGTCACCGACGTGACTCCGCCCCCGGACGAGCGGGTAACCGACCCGCTGTTCGAGCGCGCGTACTCGTCGCGCACCACACCGCCGGAGGAGATGGCGCAGGCCGTGCTCGCGTCGGCCGCGATCAGCGCGCTCGTCCTGCCGGTCCCGGTAGGCAACCGGATCGGCACGGACGGTGGCTGGGTCCGCAACTACCCGCTTGGGTACGCGTACGACCGGCCCGAGGTCGAGCTCATCGTCGGGTTTCGCTACATCCCACGCTACTTCGTGCTCGGCGCCGGCGTCCTTCGCACGGCGGCGCAAAGGCTGCGCCGCTACTCCAAGCTGCCCGCGGCACGCCGGCTCGTCGAGGAGCTCGAGGAGGCGGTCGCCCGCGAGGAGCGCGGGCTGCCCGCCCACATTGCGGACATCTTCTCCCGGCTCTCGCGGGTCTCGATCATCAGGAACACGGAGCTGGAGGAGGTCGTCGCCGAGTGGCGCGACCGGTCGGTGCAGGAGCTGCGCGCGCTCCAGCACGACGTGCTCAGGCTTGTCGCCGACCAGCCCGAGCTCGCGGGCAGGGTCGAGGCCCGCTTCGGAGAGGCGCGGTTCCCATTCCGCCACGATCGCGTGATCCCGCGGATCACGGTCGTCGGCGAGGCGGACGGCGCGAGCCTCGATCCCGGGTTCCGGAACCCGAAGCCGTGGACGGCGGAGGAGAAGCGAAAGCTCATCGTTCTCGGCCGCGACGCCGCCGACCGCGCGCTGCGCGCGCACGGCTACTCGTGACCAACGCGCCGCCGCGGTCATGACGAGGGGGAACGGGGTCGGCGCTGCCTCGGACCCTGCTCGCGGCGCGGATCGCGCGCGTGACGCTCGAGCGCATTCCGGGGCTCGGGTAGCTACGGTGTGGGCCGTGCGGGGTCTGCTGCTCGCGCTCGTCCTCGCGGTGCCGGGCACTGTGAAGGCGTCGCCTCCGAAGCCGGCGATCGTCGTCGAGCCGATCCCGTTCGGCGCGGCCCGGCGCGCAGAGACGGCGGCGTATTCGAGGCGGCACTACGGCCTCGACACGTGGCGGCTCGTCCACCCGCATGTGATCGTCGAGCACTACACCGCGTCGAACAGCTTCTCCTCGGCGTACTCGACGTTCGCCGCCGACGCAGCCGACTCCGAGTTGCACGAGCTGCCCGGGACCTGCGCGCACTTCGTAATCGACACGGACGGGACGATCTACCAGCTCGTCCCGCTCTCGACGATGTGCCGGCACACCGTCGGGCTGAACTACACCGCGATCGGCATCGAGCACGTGGGCACCAGCGACGCCCAGATCCTCGGCAACCCCCGGCAGCTCCGTGCGTCGCTCGCGCTCACCGCGTGGTTGATGAATCGGTACGGGATCCAGCTGCGCAACGTGATCGGGCACAACGAGAGCCTGACGAGCCCTTACCATCACGAGCGGGTCGCAGCCTGGCGCTGCCAGACGCATGGAGATTGGACAAGTGGGGATATGAAGGTGTACCGCCGGAGACTCGCGGCGCTCGCCCGCCGCTACGGCGTCCCACTCGGACCGCCGGCGCGGCTGGTCGAGCCCCGCTGTTGAAGGAAGAATGCAGCCCTTTTACAGTCTCCTTACATCCCGATTAGACCGTTCACCCATGGGACGGCGATACTGATGTCGCCGATGCGGCGCCTCGTATTCATCGTGCTCGCAGCCGGTCTCGGCCTCCCTGCCGGGGCCTCTGCGGTGCAGGAGCTGCCGGGCGACGGGAGCCTCGTCGTCGACAACGCGCGCGGTCTCGTGACCGTGCGCGCCCGCGGCGGCATCATCGGCCGCTTCGACTCCGGGCGCCTCGTTGTCGACGATCCAGTCGAGGGTGACGGCAGCGGGCCGATCGTCTACGGAGCAGATCGGATCAGGGAGCTGGGGCCGAGGACCACGCTCTATATCGGGGAGGACGTCCGCTTCCGCCTGATCGGCGGCTCCTACCGCATCTCCGTCAACGCGTACGGAATGGACATCAGCGCGGTCGGCCGCGGCATCGCCTTGCTCGACGGCAGCGGCTTCGCCGAGCAGCCGGGACGCTTCCAGATCAACGGTGGGCAGTGGCAGCCGATGCCGGACGACGCGACGCGGTACATGCTCGGGGCAGGCCCGCCGCAGAGCCCGCCGGGCCAGGAGAGGCCGCAGGGCCCGTCCGTTCCGCACGGACAGTAATACTGAGGAGCCAGTGAGCGCAGCCGGTAACCAGACCGTGCTCGTCGTCGAGGACGAGAGCTCGATCGCGTCCTTCGTCGCGCTCTATCTGAAGAACGCGGGCTACGGCGTCAAGACCGCCGCGACCGGCAACGAGGCGCTCGCCGACGTCGCCGCAGAGACGCCCGCCCTGATCGTGCTCGACCTGATGCTCCCGGACATCGACGGGATCGAGGTGTGCCGGCGCATCCGCAAGAGCTCGGACGTGCCGATCCTGATGCTGACCGCGCGAGACGAGGACGTCGACAAGATCATCGGGCTCGAGGTCGGCGCCGACGACTATCTGACGAAGCCATTCAACCCCCGCGAGCTCGTCGCCCGCGTGAAGTCGATCCTGCGCCGCGCGGCTCCCGAGCGGCGGCAGATCGAGAGCAAGCAGCTCCGCCACGGCGATCTCCTCGTCGATGCCGGCCGTCGCGAGGTGCGCGTCGGCGACCGGGAGGTCCAGCTCGCGCCGAAGGAGTTCGACCTCCTCTGGGAACTGCTCGACCATCGTGGGCTCGTGCTCACGCGCGACCAGCTGCTCGAACGCGTCTGGGGCTACACGTTTGCCGGTGACACGCGCACGGTCGACGTGCACGTGCGCCAGCTCCGCCGCAAGCTCGCCGACGCCTCTCCGATCGTGACCGTGTGGGGCGTGGGGTACAAGGTCGCCCCGGCGAAGGACGTCGCAGCCTAGGGCTCGACCATGTTCAGCTCGCTGCGATTCCGGTTGCCGGCCTTCTTCCTCGCCGGTGTCGTGATCGCGGGGCTGATCTCGATAGCGGTCGCGAGCCGGCTCTTCCAGCAGCACGTCCGCTCGCAGAACCTCTCCCAGCTCAAGCGTGAGGCGCTCGGGCTGACCGAGCTGTACGCGAAGCAGGCGATTCGCTCGAGCGACGAGGGCCGGTCGGCGCCGGACTTTGCGGCCGCCGAGCTGGAGAAGGCGACCGGGGCACGCCTCTTCTACGTCGGCGTGCCGATCTTCCCGGGTCAGGCCTCCGGCCTGCGCGAGCTGCCGCAGTCCTCCGTCGACTGGCGTGCGCTCCAGGAGGGCCGCGTGCTCACGTTCGACTTCACGCCGCCGGGCGAGCACAAGAGCTTCCTCGCGGTCGGCCAGCCGCTCAAGCTCGCCGGCGGGAAGAGCCCGACCTTCGGTGCCCTGATCGTCGCGAAGCCGAAGACCGCGCTGACGCAGGGTTGGCTCTCGCTCGTCGAGCTGCTCTTCGTCGCGCTCGGGATCGGGCTGGTCGTCTCGACCGTTCTCGCCTGGTACCTGTCGCGCCGGATCGCAACCCCCGTGCTCGCGCTCGCGAAGGCGGCCGACCAGGTCGCGGAGGGCAAGTACGACATCGCCGTCCCCGAGGTGCCGGGGAGCGGCGAGGTCGGCCACCTGGCGGAGCGCTTCAAGCAGATGGCCGCGCGCCTCGCCGAGGCGGAGGTGCAGGAGCGGAACTTCCTGATGTCGGTCTCGCACGAGCTGCGGACGCCGCTGACCGCGATCCGCGGCCACGCCGACGCCCTGCGCGAGGGTGTCGTCGACGATCCGGAGTCGCGGGCGGCATCACTCGACGTGATCGCGGCGGAGGCCGACAGGCTCGAGCGGCTCGTGGGCGACGTGCTCGACCTCGCGAAACTCGATGCCCACCGGTTCACGCTTCTGAAGGAGGAGGTCGACATGGGTCGCCTGGTCGACCAGGTCTACGCCGCCTTCGGCGAGGAGGCGCGACGGCGGGGGATCGACTACGAGTGCGACGCCGACGCGAGCCCGGTGATCGTCACCGACGGCGACCGCGTGTTCCAGATCGTCTCGAACCTCGTCGCGAACGCGTTCCGCTGGACGCCGGACGGCGGCCGTGTCTCGCTCGCGCTGGCCGCGGACAACGGGACGATCTCGGTCTCGGTCGCCGACACCGGTCCCGGGATCACGCCGAACGAGCAGGAGCGGATCTTCCGGCCGTTCTGGTCACGCGACGGCGGGGGCACCGGCCTCGGCCTCGCGATCGCCCGCGAGCTCGCCGTCGCGCTCGGCGGTCGGATCGTGCTCGAGAGCGAGCCGGGCGAGGGCAGCCGCTTCGACCTCTTGCTGCCCGCGACTCCCCCGTCGTAGTAGCGTCCCGGCGTGGCCGTCGCCGTTCTCGACTCGCCGCGCTCGCGCGCGCGTGTGGCGCTCGCGGCGCTGCGGCCGCGGCAGTGGTCGAAAAACCTGCTGCTCTTCGCGGGGCTGCTCTTCGCGGCGAAGCTCGGCGACGCGACCCGCTGGCTGGAGGCGCTCACCGCCTTCGCCGTCTACTGCGCCGCCTCCAGCGCGGCGTACCTCGTCAACGACGTGCGCGACGCCGCTCACGATCGCGCGCATCCGGTCAAGCGGCTCCGCCCGGTGGCGAGCGGCGAGCTGTCGGTCCGGCCGGCGCTCGTGCTTGCGGCGGTGCTCGCCGTCGTGGCGTTCGCGGGTGCGGCCCTCCTCGGCCCGGGCTCGATCGCGTTTCTCGCCGGGTTCGTCGTCCTTCAGGCTGCCTACACCGCGGGCCTGAAGCACGTCGTGCTGATCGACGTGCTGGTGATCGCCGGTCTCTTCGTCGTGCGTGCGAGCGCGGGGGCCGAGGCGGTCGACGTGCGCATCTCGCCCTGGCTCCTGATCTGCACCGGCCTGCTCGCGCTGTTCCTCGCGCTCGCCAAGCGCCGCGCAGAGCTCGTGCTCGTCGGCGCGACGGCTGGAAGCGTCGCCGACACAGCCGGCGACGCCCGGCCGCGCGGCTGGGGCGCCGAGGGCGCCCCTGGGTCGACCCCGGGTCGGCCGGTGCTCGAGGGCTACTCGCTGGCGCTCGTCGACCAGCTCGTTTCGGTCGTCGCCGCCTCGACGGTGATCGCGTACTCCCTCTACACCTTCACCGCTCGGGACTCGAAGGCGATGATGGCGACGGTGCCGTTCGTCGTCTACGGGGTCTTCCGCTACCTGCTCCTGCTCCATCGGCACGACCTGGGCGAGGAGCCCGAGAGCGTGCTACTCACCGACGTGCCGCTGCTGCTGACGATCGCCGCCTGGGCGGCGACCTGCGCGGTCATCCTCGCACTGACCTAGGAAGCCGCGAGACCTGGTGGGCTGCTAGGAGGCTTCCCCGAGCCGGTAAACCGTCGCGCCGCGGGGCTGCCGGAGCGCCTCCTCGATGCGGCACAGGCGCTCGTCGACGGCGCGCCACCCCGAGTCGATCAAGTCGACGAGCAGGCCGAGGTCGTCGACGCGGGAGCTCCGCTCGGCGAGCAACTCGGTCTCGATGCGCTCGAGACGGCGAATCGTCTGGTTCGCAAGCCCGCGGACCTCGGCAAGCTGGCGTGAGACGGGTCGCGCTTCGATGCGGATCCCGTCGCGCACGGCCTCGCCGACGCGGTCCGGGAGGGTTCCTTCGAGCTCGGCTGCGGTGGCGGCCAGGGACTCCACCTGCGCCCGAGCCCGCTCCAGCGCGGCCTCCACCTCGCCCGGCTCCGGTCTCCCCGCGGCGGCTTGTGCGAGCCGCTCGCGGGCGCGATCGAGAGCACCTTCGTGCACGAGGGGCGACGATAGCGTGTCCGCCGGATGAAGTCATCCGAGCTCGACTACGACCTGCCACCCGAGCTGATTGCCCAGCACCCTCTCGAGCGGCGGGACGAGTCGCGGCTGCTGGTCTACGACCGCACCCTCAACAATGCCAGGCACTGTAAATTCGCCGATCTGCCGGGGGAGATAGGCGACGCGCTGGTCGTTGTCAACGACACAAGGGTCGTGGCGGCGCGGATCCCGATCGAGCGGCCGCGCGGCGAGGTGCTTCTGCTGGAGCAACTCGAGGACGGCGTGTGGGAGGCGCTCGCACGGCCGACACGACGTCTGCGCCCGGGGCGCCGCTACGGTGCGGTCGAGCTGCTCGAGCACCTCGGCGAGGGCCGCTGGCGCGTGCGGCTCGAGGGCGAGCCTGCCGGGGAGGCACCGCTGCCGCCCTACATCACGGAGCGGCTCGCGGATCCCGAGCGCTACCAGACCGTCTACTCGCGACAGTCCGGGTCGGCGGCCGCGCCCACCGCGGGCCTGCACTTCACGCCCGAGCTGCTTGCACGCCTCGAGGTCGAGCGCGTGACACTGCACGTCGGGCTCGACACCTTCCGCCCGATTGCCGTCGACGACCTCGGCGCGCACCGGCTCCACGGGGAGCGCTACGAGGTGCAGGAGGAGGCGTGGCGGCGGATTGGGGAGGCGCCGCGTGTGCTCGCCGTCGGGACGACGACGGTGCGCGTGCTGGAGACGCTCGCGCTCGGGGCGCCACTCTCCGGCCGGACCCGCCTCTTCATCACGCCCGGCTTCGAGTTCCGCCGGGTCGACGCGCTGCTGACGAACTTCCACTTGCCGCACTCGACGCTGCTCGCACTCGTGATGGCGTTCGCCGGCGTGGAGGAGACGCGCGAGCTGTACCGCACCGCGATTGCCGAGCGGTACCGCTTCTACTCCTTCGGCGATGCGATGCTCGTCCTGTGAGCTCGCCCCGTCGTCACCGTCTTGGCGCACTTGCGTTTCCCACGCGTCACTGCTTCCTCGCTACGCTCGCAGCGGGTGGTGGGCCGGGGTGCCCCACAAGGGGGCATCGGTGAGCTTCGAAGTGGTAGCGACCGACGGGGCGGCACGCGCGGGCGTGCTCCGCACCGCGCACGGCGACGTGCCGACGCCGGCGTTCATGCCGGTGGGGACGAAGGCGACCGTCAAGAGCCTCCACCCCGACGAGGTGCGGGAGGCGGGCGCGCACATCCTGCTCGGCAACACCTACCACCTCCACTTCCGGCCCGGCGAGGAGCTCGTCGCCGAGCTCGGCGGGCTGCACGCCTTCATGGGCTGGGACGGGCCGATCCTCACCGACTCGGGCGGATTCCAGGTCTTCTCGCTTCGCGACACGATCGCCGCCGTCGACGACGAGGGGGTCACGTTCCGGTCCGTCTACGACGGCACGGCGGCCCGCTTCACGCCAGAGCTCGTCGCCGGAATCCAGGCCAAGCTCGGCTCGGACATCGCGATGTGCCTCGACGTCTGCCCGCCGGCGGGCGTGCCGAGGGCAGAGGCCGAGGCCGCCGTGCGCCTGACGACCCTGTGGGCGACCCGCCAACGAGAGGCCCCGCGTGCGCCGGGTCAGCTCGCGTTCGGAATCGCGCAGGGCGGTTCCGACCGAGAGCTGCGCACGCGCTCGATCGAGGAGGTGACCGCGCTGGACTTCGACGGCTACGCGCTCGGCGGTCTGTCGGTCGGCGAGCCGCGGCCGGAGATGGTGGACACGGTCGGCTGGGCTGCTCCGCTCCTCCCCGCGGACAAGCCGCGCTACTTCATGGGGATCGGCGACCCGGAGGGCATCCTGGAGGTGATCGCCGGCGGGATCGACATCTTCGACTGTGTCCTGCCGACGCGGCTCGGGCGAACCGGCACCGCGCTCACCTCGCACGGCCGCCTCAACCTGCGGAACGCGCGCTTCGCCCGCGATCCCCGCCCGCTCGATGAGCGCTGCGGCTGTCCGGCGTGCACACGGTTCTCCCGCGCCTACGTGCGCCACCTCGTCAACCAGCAGGAGCTGCTGGCCCTGAGGCTGCTCTCGCTGCACAACCTGTGCCACCTGCTCGGCCTGACCGCGGGCGCGCGGGCAGCGATCGAGGCCGGCCGGCTGGCAGACTTCACGACGGACGCGCTGGCGGGCGCCGCGCGCGAAGCGCTGTGAACGAAGGCTTCTTCATCCTGATCATCCTCGTGCTGTTCCTCGTGTGGCTGTTCATGGTCCGGCCGCAGCGCCGTCGGCGCCAGGCCCACGAGTCGATGGTCGAGGAGCTCCGCGTCGGCGACGAGGTGTTGACCGCCGGTGGCTTCTTCGCGACCGTCCGCGCCATCTCGGAGGACGAGGTGACGGTCGAGCTCAGCCCGGGGAACGAGGCACGCCTCTCGAAGCGCGCGATCGCCGCCGTGCTCCCCCCGGAAGGCGCGGAGCCGGAGCCCGTCCAGGAACCAACCGGCGAGACTCGCCGCTAAGCTGATCGACCGTGCGTCACCGACGTAACTACCTGATTCTGATGGGCCTGATCGTGGCCGCGGTCGTCGGCGCGGTCCTGCTGATCGTGCCGGGGTCGCCGGCCCACAAGAAGACGCGCCTCGGCCTCGACCTCCAGGGCGGCCTGGAGGTCGTGCTCAAGGCAGTGCCGCCGAAGGGACACAAGATCACGTCCGCCGACCTCGACCGCTCGGTATCGATCATGCGGAACCGGATCGACAAGCTCGGCGTCTCCGAGCCCGAGATCCGCAAGCAGGGCTCCGACCAGATCGTCATCCAGCTCGCCGGCGTCCACGACCCGAAGAAGGCGGCAGAGCTGATCGGGAAGACTGCGCAGCTCGAGCTCTTCGACCTGGAGGCCGACCTGACCGGGCCGTCGATCAGCGCGCAGGGCTTCCCGGTCGCCTCGACGAAGCTCTTCGACCTGCTCGCCGGGCAGCAGTCGCGCGCCCGGAACGGCACACCCACCGGCTTCTACGTGTTCGACGACAAGCAGCGGCTCGTCGCGGGGCCGCTCCAGACGCGCGCGCAGGCACTGCAGGCCCGCGACAGCGTGATCAACGCCGCGAAGAAGCCGGCGACGCCCGGTGCGCCGGCGCCGCCGAAGCGCTCGACGAACCCGAACGACTACAAGATCTTCGGCGTCCCGGCTGGAATGATCGTCGTCACCTGCGGCGACAGCGCCGTCGTCTGCCCGGGCGTCAACGAGTCGCCGCCGACTCACACCTCCTACTACCTGATGAAGTACAAGCCGGGCGACAAGGCGAACCCGATCCCGCAGATGACGGGCGGCGACCTCAAGCTCTCCGGCACCCGCCAGGATTTCGATCCCCAGACCTCTCAGCCGGAGGTGCTGCTCGCGTTCACGGGGCAGGGGCGCAAGCGGTTCCACGAGATCACGAAGGCCGAGGCCGTCCGCGGCCGCACCGCCTACGCCCGTTTCGGGCAGGGAAGCGACCCGAACAACTTCAACCAGCACTTCGCGATCGTCCTCGACCGCGACATCAAGTCCTTCCCCTCGATCGACTTCAACGAATTCCCGGGCGGGATCGACCCGGTGAACGGCGCGCGGATCACCGGCATCCGCAGCGTGGGGGAGGCGAAGGACCTCGCGCTCGTCCTCCAAACCGGTGCGCTGCCCGTCGAGTTCAAGCAGATCGAGCGAACCGATGTCTCGGCGACGCTCGGTAAGGACTCGCTCAAGCAGGCCAAGAAGGCGGCCCTGATCGGCCTCCTCGTCGTCGCGCTCTTCCTGCTCGTCTTCTACCGGTTCCTCGGCCTGATCGCCGTCGCCGGCCTCGCGATCTATGCCGCGCTCCTCTACGCGGCG
>JBKOVL010000260.1:0-3911 GCA_046723895.1 Actinomycetota bacterium
CAAGCAACAGCGGCTGATCACGGTGTTCGTCCGGGCCCGCAAGTCCACCGAGAACGTGCTGGTCGGCATCTCGACACGGCGGCTGATGTCGATCCGCGTCAACCTCAAGGGCTGAGTCGATACAGGCGAGGGCTGGGGGCCCGAGTGCCGCCGGCCCTCGCCGTGCCTTGCGAGGCGCGACCGCCCGCACCCAGCCGTCGTGCCCGTCGCCTGTTTTGGGCGTCAGGTTCGAGGTAAGAGGATCATCGTGGCTTCGTGGGTATGGGTTGCAGTCGTTGCCGGTGTCCTTCTCGCCGTCGCCCTGCTCGTCTTCATGATCGGAACTCCGGCTCGCCGTCGTGCTGCAAAGCGCGACGAGGCGGCTGAGCTCCGCGACGAAGCAGGAGAGAAGTTGGCGTCTGCAGCCCGGCGAGAGGCCGCGGCAAGCCAGGAGGAGGCGGCAGCTCGGCGAGACCGTCTGGCCGCGGAACATGCGATGAGTCAAGCCGATGCCGTTGACCCTGATCTTCCCGCCGCGCCTTCAGCGGTTGATGCCGGGAGTGGTCGCGTGACGGAGGCGGACGCGTCGGCGTAGGTATCGGCCGAGAGGGATAATGGGACCGGTGGCTGGTTCGGTCACCGCCGATGTCGAGGCCGCTGCCCGCTACGGCGGGGACGGCACCGGCGTGACGCGGCTCGCGTGGTCGCAGGAGCTCCGCGAGGTTCTGAACTGGCTCACGAACGAACTCATCGAGCTGGGCTACCCGTGTCGAGGTGAGATCCGAATGCGATCGGCTTTCCGGACCCTGTTTCCCAGCGACCGATGAGATTGCCGGCCGCGTCGAGCTCGACCTCGGCCCCGCGCTCAGTAGGCGAGCTCGTGAAGAGCCGCGGCCAGGACGCGAATCCCCTCCACCGCGTGCTCGACCCGCGTGAACTCCGCGGGGGTATGGCTGCGGCCGCCCTCGCTCTGGACGAAGATCATCGCCACCTTCGCAACGGCGGCCATGTTCTGCGTGTCGTGGCCGGCGCCGCTGTGCATCGTGATGAACGGGATCTGCCGGCTTCGGGCGACGTTCTCGAGCAGGGCGACGACGCCGGGATCGCACACGCACGGAGGCAGGTCGAGCGGGATGGTCCAGGAGATGCCCAGCCCTCGCCGCTCGGCGACGGAGCGCATCAGCTCCTCCTGCCGCGCGTGCAGGTGCTGGATCTCGGCGGGGTCCGGATGGCGCGTGTCGACCGTGAAGGTCACCTTCTCCGGAACCGCCGGCGCGAGGTTGGGCTCGACGCCTAGCTTCCCGACTGTCGTGACCGCTGGGCGGCCCAGCTCGAGGGCGATGCCGATCACGCCGAGAATCATCTCGGCCGCACCCGCCATCGGATCGAGCCTCGTGTCCATCGGCCGAGCGCCGGCGTGGTCGGATCGCCCCACGACTTCGACCACGTAGTGCCGGATGCCCGTGATCGACCAGACGATCCCGACCGGGAGCCGCTGGTCCTCCAGGATCGGCCCTTGCTCGATGTGGAGCTCGATCCACGTGTCGAGATCGTCCCGGGCGGCCTCGGCGATCCGCGTCGGGTCGAGGCCGACGCCGCGCATCGCGTCGCCGATCGTCTCGCCGTCGTAGCCGAGGATCCGGTCCGGCTCGTCGGGTGCGATTCGGGCGGTGATCGCCCGCGAGCCCCAGAAGCGCGTGGCATGAAAACGGCTCGCCTCCTCCTCGCACAGCGAGACCGCCTCGAGCGTCCGGCGGGGCCGCCCGAACTGCTCCCGGAGCGCGCGCATCGCGACGAAAGAGGCGATCACGCCGAGCGCCCCGTCGTAGCGGCCGCCCGGCGTCTGAGAGTCGATGTGCGAGCCGGACGCGATCACTCGTCCCGGTTCCGTTCCTTCGAGCCGGCCCCACAGGTTGCCGACCGCGTCGGTGCGAACGTCCATTCCCGCCGCGGCGAACCATGACGAGACCAGCTCCTGGGCCGCGACCCAGTCCGGCGAGTAGACAGTGCGCCAGACGCCGGTTTCGCCGTGCGCTCCGTGCTGCGCGAGCTCGAAGATGCACCGCTCGACCAGCTCGGGGTCGATTCGTACCTCAGCCATCGGGCGCCGGCTTGCTCGCTGCCTCGCGCGGCCCGAACGAGTGGTCCCGTCCAGGCCGCGCGTACTGCATCCTAGACTGCAACCGCCGGCTGCAGCTTCTCGCCGAAGCGGGCGCGCTTGACGAACTGCCCGGTTCCGGGCTGCGCGACGAGCTCACCGTTCTCGACGACGAGCTGCCCGCGGACGAGCACCGAGTCCGGCACACCGGTCACCTCGGTGCCCTCGAACAGGTTGTAGTCGCACGTCGAGTGGTGGGTCTGGACCGAGATCGTGTGCTTCTTATCGGGGTCGAAGACGACGATGTCTGCATCGCTCCCGACGGCGATCGTGCCCTTTCGGGGGTAGAGGCCGAACAGCTTCGCCGGCGCCGTGGCATAGAGCTGGACGAGCCGGTTCAGGTCGAACCGGCCGGACCGGACGCCGAACTCGTGCAGGATCTTCAGCCGCTCCTCGACCCCGGGCGGCCCGTTCGGGATCTTCGAGAAGTCGTCCGTCCCGTTCATGTCCTTCTGGCCCTTCCAGTTGTAGGGCGCGTGGTCGGTGGAGACGACGGACAGCCGGTCGGACTTGATCGCGTCCCAGCAGGCTTCCACGTGCTGAGGCTCACGGGGCGGCGGCGTGTAGACGTACTTGGCCCCCTCGAACCCGGGCTGGTCGATCTTCGAGTAGTCGATCATCAGGTACTGCGTGCACGTCTCGCCCCAGACTTTCCAGCCCTTCTCGCGGGAAGGCTCGATCGGCTCTATCGCGTCCGAACAGGAGACGTGAACGATGTAGACGGGGCAGCCCGCAATGTGCGCGAGCTGGATCGCGCCGTTGGTCGCCTCGCCCTCGGTCTCCGGCGGGCGGGTCAGCGAATGGTACTTCGGTGCCCCGTTGCCCTTGGCGAGCGCCTCTTTTACGAGGACGTCGATCGCATCCGCGTTCTCCGCGTGGATCATCACGATCGAGCCGTTTTCCGCCGATGAGCGCAATGTGCTCGTTCTCGATGTAGACGTCGGCGACGTAGTCGTCGGCGGCGGTGACGATTCGCCCGCCGGTGATCAGGGTTGACATGACTGTGCTCCCTCCCTTTCAGGTCGTTACGGGGCGACGAGGGCGGAATAGGTGTCCGGGCGCCGATCGCGGAAGAACCCCCATTCGTCGCGCATCATCGCACTGACCTCGGTGTCGATCTCGCAGTCGAGGATCGCGTCCTGCTCGCTCCCGAGCTGACAGACGATCTCGCCCCCGGGATCCGTGAACAACGAGCGACAGTAGAAGTCGGTGGGGCCGCCGCCGCTGTCGACGCCGACCCGGTTGATCCCGGCGACCCACATGCAGTTCGCGACCGCGTGGGCACGCAGCTCGAGCTCCCAGAAGGCGCTGCCGGCCGCTGTCGCGGTGGGCACGAACATGAGCTCGCAGCCCCCCAGCGCGAGGGCGCGCGGCCCTTCCGGGAAATGACGGTCGTAGCAGATGACGGTGCCGACCTTGACCCCCGTCTCTGTCGGCCAGACGGGGTACCCGAGGTTCCCGGGGCGGAAGTAGTACTTCTCGATCCCGGTGATCGAGGCCATCTTCACGAGCGGGATGCTGTTCTTGCGGTACTTACCGATGATCGACCCGCTCGGGTCGATGAAGACGGCCGTGTTGTACAGCTCACCGTCTTGCTGCTTCTCGTAGAGCGGGAAGAGGACGTAGGCGTTCGCCGCGCGCGCGGCCGCCGTGATCGTCTCGGTCGCGGGCCCGGGGATCCGTTCGGCGCGCGCGCCCCACTTCGGGTCGATCTCGAACGGAAAGTACACTTCGTCGCGAGCTCGGGTAGGCAGATGATCTCCGCGCCCTCGGC
>JBKOVL010000041.1:0-10594 GCA_046723895.1 Actinomycetota bacterium
CTCGAGGCCGTCCTGGACGAGCTTCTGGAGTTCCTCGACGTCCGGGAGAGCGATATCGACGGTGAGCACCTGTCCCTCGGCTTTCTCGCGCAACTGGCGGGTTGTCGGTGGACCTACCTGCGACGCAAAAGAGCCGGGAAACACAATCCCCCGGCTCACCTGTGGACGAGGATCCTAATACGCGATCGGCGTTTTGGGAAGTGACTCTTTTGGCGTGGGGGAACCCATGGTTCCCCCACGAGCCCCCTCCTCAGCTCGCTCGCTTCGCTCGCATCGCAACGCACCTCAGCGGCGTGGTCTGCCGCGCCCGCCATGTCGGTCGCGGCGGCGAACGCAACCCCAGAATGGCGAACGGCGGCTTTGGGCCGCCGTCGCGACTCCTTGGTGCCGCAGGAAAGTTTGCCGTCAGTCCCTCGGCAGCGGAGGAGATTCGCTCTCCTGATCGGCAGACCTGCCCCCGGACTTGAGTCACTACAGTCCGTCGGGTGGCAGCGAGCTTCCTCGACCGGTTGCGCGAGGGACCTCCGATCGTCGCCGACGGGGGCACAGGAACACTCGTCTCCGCCGCTGCGCAACGGCTCCGGTGCCCCGAGGAGGCGAACATCCGCACTCCGGACACGGTCGTCTCCGTCCACGTCAGCTTCATCAACGCCGGCGCCGAGCTGATCGAGACCAACACGTTCGGCGCGAACCGGCCGAAGCTCGCCACGCGCTACCTCGAGGAGGAGCTCGTCCGGATCAACGAGGCAGGCGTCAAGCTCGCGCGTGACGCGCGTCAGGTCTCCGGGCGCGAGGTCTTCATCGCCGGCTCGATCGGACCGCTCGGCGAGCACGAGGAGACCTGGCCCGAGGATCGAGGCCCGCTGTTCGCGGAGCAGGCAAAGCTCCTCGCCGGCCGGGGGGTCGACCTGTTCGCCGTCGAGACCTTCTTCGACCTCGACGAGCTCGTGACCGCGATCGAGGCCGTCCGCTCGGTCTCGACGCTGCCGATCGTGGCGATGATGACCTTCGGGGACGACGCCGAGACGATCGGCGGCGTGCGGGCGACGGCGGCAGCCGAGCGGCTCGCCGCCCTTGGCGTCGCGGCGATCGGGACGAACCACGGCGCCGGCCCGAACTCGGCGCTCGCCGCGCTGCAGGCGATGGGCGACTCGATGCCTCTGGCGGCGATGCCGAACATCGGCCTCGCGAGCATGTCCGGCGGTCGGATCGTCTACCCGCACGCGACGCCCGACTACTTCGCCGAGTTCGCCGCGCACGCCCGCTCGCTCGGCGCGAGGGTGATCGGCGGCTGCTGCGGAACGACGCCGACCGAGATCTCGGCGATCCGGAGCGCGATCGAGCAGAAGCGGCCGCCGCGCGCACCGCTCGACGTCACCGACCGGGAGCTCGCCGCCGAGGTCACGCGCGACGACCGGGAGCCGCGCCTCGCCGCCGACCTGCGCGAGGCCCGCTTCGTCACCTCGGTTCAGATCGATCCCCCGCTCGGCGCGAACTACGCCGGCCTGCTCGAGGTGGCGACGGCGGTCCGCGACGCGGGAATCGGTGCCTACGTCGACATCAACGACAACGCGACGGCCCGGGTCGGGATGAACCCGATGATCGTCGCCGCCGCGATCGAGCGCACCGTCGCGATCGAAACGATCCCACACCTGACGCCGCGGGACACGTCCGTGATGGGGCTCGAATCCCTGCTGCTCGGGGCCCATGCCGAGGGGATCCGCAACGTGCTCGCCGTGACCGGCGACCCACCCGAGGTCGGCGACTACCCGGGTTCTGGGGGCGTGTACGAGGTGGACTCGATCGGCCTGACGCACCTGATTTCCCACCTGAACCGAGGCGAGAACTACAACGGCAAGGCGATCGACGCGCCGACCTCGTTCTTCGTCGGGGTCGCCGTCAACCCGACCGCGGATGACCTCGATCTCGAGCTCGAGCGATTCGAGCAGAAACTCGAGGCCGGGGCGCGCTTCGCGATGACCCAGATCGTCTTCGACGTGGAGCACCTCGAGCGCTTCCTCGCACGCCTCGGCGGCCGGCCGCCCGTGCCGTTGATCGTCGGGATCTTCCCGCTGACGAGCTACCGGCTTGCGCTCCGCCTGCACAACGAGGTGCCGGGGATCGCCGTCCCCGAGCCGTTGCAGGATGCCCTGCGGGACGCGGGCGCCAACGAGCGCGAGGTCGGCTTCGCGCACGCGCGCGAGCTGCTCGCGGCGGTGCGCGACCGAGCGGCGGGGGTCTACGTCGTCGCTCCGTACCGGAAGCCGCTCAGCGTTCTCGAGCTACTCGCCTAGGGTGCGCACGCGCCGGTCGAGACCGGCCCGGTCGCTGACGCGAGCACCTTCTGCACGACCTGCGCCGGAATCCCGTAGCCGCCGTCACCGCCGATGCGGGCGGCGAACACCGTCAGCTGCACGCGGCCCTGCGTGTCGATCGCCGGCCCACCGGAGTTCCCGTGGCGGACTGATCCGCCGAGGCTTGTCACCGTCCGCCTCACCGGCCCGTTCCCGTAGGCGTCGTCGGTGAGGATCGTGGCCGTGCGCCCGATCCGGCCCGGCTCCGAGTCGAGCGGGCCGTTCAGGGGATAGCCGACGATCGCGACCGAGTCACCGTCCTGCGGCTCGACCGTCGGCAGCGGGCGCGCGGTCAACTCGGGCACGCGCAGCACGGCGACGTCGTTCCGCGAGTCGAATCCGATCGGCGTGGCAGTGAGGCGACGGTCCGACTGCGACTGGACGACGTAGGTGGCACGTTCGCCGGCCACGACGTGTGCCGCCGTGACGACGACGCCGGGCGCGGCGACCCAGCCGCTGCCGGAGATCCCGAGGCCGCACGCGGTGCCGAGGATGCGAACGACGCTCGGCGCAGCGGCCCGGACGACCGGGTCGTCGACGACGGCGGGGGTCGGCGGCTCGCCCGGGATCGGCGGCCCGACGATCGACGGGAACGGATCGACGCGCGCGAGGACGTTCAGGAGCCGCTCCGGCGGGACGATGTCGTTCAGCCGGCGCAGCACCTCCGAGCGCTGGACGCTCTGACGCAGCGAGCGCTGGTTCGGCAGCAGCAGCGCGGCGGCCCCGAAGATCCAGACGAGCGCGAGACCCGCCGCGGCGCCGACGACGAGGCCACCCGCGCTGTCCAGTGCGCGCAGCGGCGTAAAGCGTAGGCCCGAGCGGAAGAACGAGCCCACCATCGAGCCGAGCGCCTCCAGCACGGCCGCCCCGATCACCGCTCCCCCGAGCGCGACGAGCGGCGTGTACGGCGAGTGCGAGCCGCCAGGCAGGAGGAGCGGCGCGACGCGCGCGCCCAGAACCGCACCGGCGACGACGCCGATGATTGCGAGCGCGCTCGCGACGAGCCCCTTTCTCAGCCCGATGAGGCCGGTCAGAGCGACCAGGCCGAGCGCGATCCAGTCCAGGCCGGCCACGCGAGGTCAGGCTAGCGACGCACCTGGACGGTCCGACGTGCGAGGATCCGGTTGCGATGGGCGCTTCGGGAGGGACGCACTACCGCTGGGAGGAGCTGCCGCTCGAGCAGCTGAAGCCCGACCTCGGGCGGCGGCTGGTCACGGGCGAGCGGCTGATGCTCGCGCAGATCTACCTCGAGAAGGGGGCGATCGTGCCGAGGCACTCGCACGAGAACGAGCAGCTCACCTACGTCCTCGAGGGGACGCTGCGGCTCTGGCTCGGCGAGGACGACGACGAGGAGGTGTTCGACGTCCGCGCCGGGGAGGTGTTGCACATCCCGCCCCACGTCCCGCACCGAGCCGAGGCGCTCGAGAACACGCTCGATGTCGACGTCTTCTGCCCGCCACGCCAAGACTGGCTCGACGGGTCGGACGCGTACCTACGCGAGCAGTGACGCGAGGCGCTCGACGCCCTCGTCGATCAGCGACTCGTCGACCATGCTGAAGGAAAGCCGAACGTTCTCGGCGCCGCGGCCGTCCGGATAGAAAAGCGTCCCCGGGACGACGCCGACGCCGTTGTCGGCGCCCCTCGCCGCGAGTGCCTCCGAGTCGCCGCCGGGGATCGTCAGCCACGAGAAAAAGCCGCCCTCCGCGTGCGTCCAGCCCACGCCCGGGGGCATCGTCCGCTCGAGCGCGGCGAGCAGGCGCTCGCACTTGCGCTTGTAGAGGGCCCGCGACAGCGGCAGCTGCTCCTCGATCCAGCCGCGGCGGATGTACTCCTCGAGCATCCGCTGCCCGAGGGCGCCGGAGCACTGGTCGGTGTTCTGTTTCGCATTGACGAGTTGAGAGGAGATCTCGGCGGGCGCGGCCGCCCACCCGAGCCGCACGCCAGGGAGGAAGGTCTTCGACGTCGTCCCCGCCTGCGCCACCGCGTCCGGCGCCATGCTCCAGAGGCTCGGCGGCCACTCGCCTTCGAAGCGGAGCTCGCGGTACGCGACGTCCTCGACGATCAGGAAGTCGTGGTGCCGCGCCAGGTCGACGAGCCGCTCGCGCCGCTCGACGGAGAGGCTGACTCCGGCAGGGTTCTGGTGATCAGGGATCGTGTAGAGGAGCTTCGGCCGCAGCTGGCCGGCGAGCGCATGCTCGAGCTCGTCCACCTGGAGGCCGTCCTCGTCCAGCGGGACGGCGACGATCCCCGCTTCGAAGCCTCGGAACGCCATGAGCGCGCCGAGGTAGGTCGGCGCCTCGACAACCACCGGGTCGCCCGGGTCGAGGAACGTCTTGCAGATCAGCTCGAGCGCCTCGATGCCGCCGCTCGTGATCATGAGCTCGTCCTTGGCCGGGCGGTGGCCCTGCACCAGCTCGAGCCGACCGGCGACGGCGTCGAGCGTGCCGGGGAGCCCGCGCGTCGGCGTGTACTGGAACGCCGTCGCCTCCCCGGTCTGGGCGAACTCGGCGAGCAGCGCGGCCGCGCGCTCGCGCGGGAACGTCAGCGGGTCCGGGAACCCGCCGGCGAACGAGATCAGGTCGGACCGCCCGAGGAATCCGAGGACGAACGCGATCCCCTCGCCGACCTCACTGCGAGTGCGCGCGGCGAAGAGCCGTTCCCAGCCGCGGACCTCGGGGGCGACCGCCATCTCCGGACCTTAGCCGGTCACCACGCGGACTGCCCTCCGTCGACGACGATCGTCTGGCCGGTGACGTAGTCGGAGGCCGCCGAGGCAAGGAAGACGATCGCGCCCTTCAGGTCGTCCGGCCCGCCGAAGCGATGGAGCGGGATCGAGTCGCGGAGCTCGTCTGCGTGCTTCGCCAACACGACGTTGGACATGTCCGATGGGAACCACCCGGGCGCGATCGCGTTGACCGTGATCCCGTGCCGTGCCCACTTGCACGCCAGGTCGCGGGTGAAGGAGAGGACACCGCCCTTGGTCGCGTTGTAGGCAATCGTGTTCATGATCTCCGGCGGAGAGCCGGTCAGCGCCGCAACCGAGGCGATGTTGACGATCTTGCCGCCGCGCTGGTCGATCATCACGCGGCCCGCCGCCTGCGAGAACAGAAACGTGCCGGTGAGGTTGACGTCGACGACCTTCTGCCAGCCCTCGAGCGGCGTGTCCTCGGGCGATGCGCCCCAGATCGTGCCCGAGTTGTTCACGAGGACGTCGATCCGGCCGAGCTCGGAGCGCGTCCGGTCGACGACCGCCTCGACCTCGGTCGGGTCGCGGACGTCGCAGCGCAGGCCGAGTGCTCTCACCCCGAGGGCGCGCAGCTCGGCGGCCGCCGCCTCGCAGCGGTCGCGATGGCGGGCGCAGAGGACGAGGTCGGCGCCCATCTCGGCGAGGCCCTCGGCCATCTGGCGTCCGATCCCGCTCCCGCCGCCGGTGACGATCGCGACCTTGCCGGTCAGGTCGAAGAGCTCACGGGTGTTCACAGCAGCAGCTCCGCCATCGTGCGTAGCGTCGCACGGTCCGCGGTCTGGACGAGCAGCGTCGTCACGCCCGACTCCCGCCATGCGTCGAGGCGCTCGCCGAGGTGCTCCTTCGGGCCGATGAGCGCGACCTCGTCGACGAGCGCGTCGGGGACCGCGGCGGCCGCGTCTCGCTTGTGGCCGCCGAGGTAGAGCTCCCTGATCGTTGCCGCCTCGGACTCGTACCCGTAGCGGCCGACGAGCCGGTTGTAGTACGTCCCCATGCCGCCGACGTAGAGCGCGAGCACCGGCTTGATCGCGTCGCGCCCCGCCTGGACGTCGTCGGTCAAGGCGACCGGGACGCTGAAGGCGGCGACGTCGAATCCCTCGCGCGCGTCCGCGAGCGCCTCGCCGAAGACGTCGCGTAAGCGCTCCGGCGAGGTCCAGATCGGCAGCCATCCGTCGGCGATCTCCACGGCGAGCGCGACGTTCTTCGGCCCGATCGCGGCGAGGTAGATCGGGATCTCCGCGCGCAGCGGCCGCGCCATCAGCTTCAGCGGCCGGTGGCGGCCAAGCGGGATGTCGTAGTGCTCGCCGTGATGCTCGAGCGCCTCGCGGCGCAGGACCGAGCGCACGATCTCCACGTACTCGCGGGTGCGCGCGAGCGGCTTGCCGGAGACCTGGCCGTGCCAGCCCTCCGCGACCGCTGGCCCGGACGTCCCGAGCCCGAGCAGGAATCGGCCGCCCGACATCAAGTCGAGCGTCGCCGCCGTCATCCCCGTCATCGCGGGCGTGCGCGCCGGGATCTGCATGATCCCGGCCCCGAGCTTCAGCGTCGTCGTGCGCGCCCCGAGCCAGGAGAGAACGGTGACGACGTCCGTCCCCCACGCCTCGGCCGCCCAGGCCGACTCGTACCCGAGCCGCTCCGCCTCGACGGCGAGCTCGACCAGCTCGACGGGATTCGTCCCCGGCGTCGCGTAGCCGATCGTCAGCCCGAGCCGCACACGCGCGATGCTAAACGGGCGAGCCGGCCGGGCCGGGTCAGCTCCGTGTCGCGATCACCCTCGGCTCGCCGGGCACCGGCCGCGCGAGCTTCTTCCCCGGGTTGAGGAGGTTCTTCGGATCGAAGATCTGCTTGATCTGCTCGTGGAGGTCGAGGGCGCGCGGCGACCACTGCTGCGCCAGCCGACCGCGCTTGAGCAGCCCGAGGCCGTGCTCGCCCGAGACCGAGCCGCCGAGCCGGACCGTCAGCTCGTACAGCTCCTCGACGGCGAGCTCGACCCGGCGCAGCTCGTCGGGCTCGTCCGGCGAGACGAGGAACGCCGCGTGCAGGTTGCCGTCGCCGGCGTGGCCGAACGAGAGCCCGACGAGGTCGTGGCGGCGACCGATCTGCACGGTCTCCTCCATCGCCTCCTCCACACGGTCGAGCGGCACGACGATGTCCTCGGCCACCACCCCACCCCGACGCGCGAGGACGGCGAAGGCAAGCCCCGACCGCCAGCGCCAGAAGGCGTCGACCCCGTCCCGGTTGCTCGGCGCGTGGACGCCCAGGGCGCCTTCGCCCGCCGCTTCCACGAGCTCGGCCTGGATCCGCTCGGCCTCGTCACGGGAACCATCTGCCTCCGCGAGCAGGACGAAACCGGCACCTTTCGGCACGCCGCCCGGAAACGACGCGCGCCCGCAGTCGAGTGTCTCCGCGTCGAGAACGTCGAGCGCGGCCGGGACGATGCCGCTTCCGACCACTCTCAGGAGCGCCGCGCACCCCTCAGCTGTGCCGCGATGGAAGATCGCCACCGGGAGTACGGCCTCCGGTGCCGGCAGGAGCTTCAGCCACGCGGCCGTGACGATCCCGAGCGTGCCCTCCGAGCCGACGAGCAGGCGCTTGAGGTCGTAGCCGGCGACGTCCTTGCGGATCGCCCCGCCGACCAAGACCAGCTCGCCGGGTGGAATCACCGCCTCGAGCCCGGTTACCCAGTCCGCTACGACGCCGTACTTGAACGCGTGCGGCCCGCCGGCGTTTGTCGCGATGTTGCCGCCAATCTGCGACTGCTCCGGCGCGCCCGGGTCGGGAGCGAACATGAGGCCGCTCTCCCGAACCACCTGCTTGAGCCGCCCGGTCGGAACGCCGGCCTCGACGTGAATGCGCCAGAGCTCGGGGTCGAACGAGCGGATGCGGTCGAGTCGGTCGAGGGCGAGGACGACGCCTCCGTTCGGGACGGCACCCGCGGCCGCTCCCGTCCCGCCCCCGCGGGGGACGATCGGCACTTCCCGCTCGTAGCACCAGGCGACCACGGCGGCGACCTGTTCGGCTGTCTCAGGTAGGACGATCGCGTCGGCGTGTCCGGGCAGGCGCGTGAAGTCGGTCAAGTACTCCGCCGGCGCGCCTTCCAGTACCGCCGGGCCGAAGTCCGCGCGCAGCTCTCGCTCGAGGCTCACGGCCACATACGCTACGTGGCGTGAATCGCTTCGAGGGCAAGGTCGCGCTCGTCACCGGGGGAGGGCGCGGGATCGGGAAGGCGACACTCGCTCGGTTCGAGTCCGAAGGCGCGAAGGTGGCCGCTGCCGACCTCGCGTTCGACGACGACGCCCCCGGCCTGCACCTCGAGACCGACGTCACGGTGCGCGACCAGGTCGAGGCCGCGGTCTCGCGCACGGTCGAGGAGCTCGGCGGACTGGACATCCTGGTGACGAGCGCAGGGATCATCAGAGACAACCTCGTCCACAAGCTGACCGACGACGACTGGGAGGCCGTGATCGCGACCCACCTGCTCGGCACGTTCCTCGCCACCCAGGCCGCGCAGACGCACATGACCCAGCACGGCGGCGGGAAGATGGTCCTGATCTCGTCGGTCTCGGCGCTCGGGAACCGCGGCCAGCTCAACTACTCGGCCGCGAAGGCCGGAATCCAGGGAATGGCGAAGACGCTCGCGATCGAGCTCGGTCGGTTCGGGATCAACGTCAACTGTGTCGCCCCGGGCTTCGTCTCGACGGCGATGACGCGGCAGACCGCGGAGCGCATCGGCGTCCCCTTCGAGGACTTCCAGAAATCCGCCGCCGAGCAGACCCCGCTCGGCCGCGTCGGCGAGCCGGAGGACGTCGCCGGCGTGATCGCGTTCCTGTGCTCGGAGGACGCGAGCTACGTCAGCGGCCAGGTGATCTACATCAGGGGCGGGCCCTAGGCCGCATCGGTGGGGGCGACCGGCGTCAGGCTGGTCGCGACGTCGGCAGCCGAACCTTCGCGCCGGCTGCGAACGAGGAACGGCGCAGCTGCGAGCTGCACGAACGCGCCGACGACGAGCGACGTCGAGTAGCTGTAGACGTCGGCGACCTTCCCGAGCACGGGCTGGATGACGACGCCCCCGCTGCTCCCCATCAGCGAGTCGAACGAGAGGACGGTCGCGCGCTGCCGGGAGGGGATCATGTCGTTCACGTAGGCCTGCCGGATCGGCATCTCCGCGGCGAAGACCATCGCCCAGACCGTCAACAGGACGAGCGCGACCCAGAAGCTGTTCGTGAGCCCGAGCGCGGCCAGGACCGCCGCGCTCGCGAGCGTCGCGAGGATCAACGCGCTCGTCCGCTTCCGGAACATCCGGCGGAACAACGGAGCGAGATAGCCGCCGAGGATCTGCGCGCCGGCGACGATCGCCGCCGCCAGGCCGGCGATGCTGTATGCCTTCGGGTTGCCCCACAGCTCGAGCAGGTACGGCTGCAGCGCATAGAACGTGTAGATCCCGACACCCGAGGCGAACGGCGCGGCGAGCATCACCCACCGCACGGGCGGGTTCCGCAGACCGTAATCGATCGACTCGTCGAAGAGCTTCCTCATGTCCTGAAGCGGGTGCGCCGAAGGCTCGGGCGTGAACCCGAGGTCCTGCATCATCCGCTGCGCGACGAAGAACATCGCGACGAGAACGCCGACGCGCATCAGGAACGGCACCCCCAGCGACGTTGCCTGGGCGATCACGCCGCCGAGGACGGAGCCGCCGAGCATTGCGGCACCGGAGACCATCTGGCCACGCCCCATCACGGTCTCGAGGCCGCCCTCGTAGCCCGCGAACTTGAGCGCGTCGACGAGCCACGCCTCCACCGCTCCCGAAAAGAACGTGAACCCCAAGCCGAGGAGCATCGAGGCGATCGCCCACGGCCAGAACGGCGCCTTCGTCACCCAGAGCAGCCAGTAGAGGAAGGTCGAGCCCGCGAGCGTGAGCGTGCCGAGCAGGTAGGAGACGCGCCTGCCCCACACGTCCGCGACGACGCCGGTCGGGACCTCGAAGACGACCATCCCGGCGGTGAAGAACGCATTGGCGGCGAAAGCCTCGAGGTTGCTGAGGCCGGCGTCGAGAAGGAACAGCGTGTTGATTCCCCAGATGAACGAGGCCGCGAGCGTGTTGCCGAGCTGGAGCGTCAGGTAGACGCGCTGGATCCGTCGCGCGAGCTCGTTCATCTTCTGTCCGGATCAAACGGCGGCACCCCCTGAATCTTTCCCTGGCACGGCTACACTGTCTCGCCCACGGGGGCGTAGTTCAGCTGGTTAGAACGCCGGCCTGTCACGCCGGAGGTCGCGGGTTCGAGTCCCGTCGCTCCCGCTCCACGTCTCCCCTGCTAACGCCAGAGTTTCGGCTCCGCAGGGCTGGTGGGGCACGTCCGCCTCCTGGGGCTCCGGAGGGGTGAGCACGAGGCGCGAGGCGGGCTCGTCGTCGAGGTACTCACGCAAGGCGAGCGCCATCACGCTTCATCACCGCCCCCCTCGTCTCGCAGTAGCGGGCGAGCCGGTCGTGCAAGTC
>JBKOVL010000230.1:0-10317 GCA_046723895.1 Actinomycetota bacterium
CTCCCGACAGGATCATCTGCTTGACATTCTCGATCGCTTCGGTTGTGATCGACATCTCTCGTGGGCCCCTACTCCCGCCGCATACATCGGATCCATCAGCCGGAAAGTAGTGATTTGTCGCCTGATCAGCCACCTGTCATACTAAAGACATCCGATCTTTCTTGCGAATCGGGAGGTCAGGAAAGGTCTCGTCCAATCAGGCGTCAGGGCCAAGGCCTAGGGGCGGCCGGCTGCTCGAGGGCGCCGAGGAGACTGGAGGACAGGGAATGAAGCGATACGGATTGCTTGTGGTCCTCGTGGTCGCGATGCTCGTGGTCGCGGCCTGGAGCAGTGGTGGCAGCAAGAAGTCACAGAAGCCCTTCGACGGCGTCACCGTCAACGTCGTGACGTTCACCGGGCCGCAGATCGCAGAGCCTCTGCAGCGGCGCGCCCCGGACTTCGCGAAGCTCACAGGGGCGAAGATCAACGTCATCACCGTCCCCTTCAGCGACCTCTACGAGAAGATCTTGAGCAACGTAGCGACGGGGACGAACAGTTATGACGCGTTCGTGTTCGACCCCCAGTGGATGGGCGACTTCGTCCCACCGGGCTACCTCGAGGATCTCACCAGCCGGGTCAGGGCCGACAAGAAGATCAATTGGCTCGACATCGCACCCTTCTTCCGCAACTTCAGCGCCACCTACAAGGGGCGCATCTACACGGTGCCGGTGGACGGCGATTTCCAGATGGTCTACTACCGGAAGGACATCCTGAAGCGGGACCACGTCGCTCCGCCCGCTACGTGGGACGACTACCTCGCGATCGCGAAGCGCTACCAGGGCAAGGACCTGAACGGCGACGGCAAGGGCGACTACGGGTCGTGCATCGCCAAGAAGCGCGCCGCTCAGTCCTACTGGATGTTGTGGTCGATCGCCGGCTCGTTCCTGCAGTCCCAGGGAACGAAGCAGGGCTCCTTCTTCAACGTCGGCAACATGCAGCCGCTGGTCAGGAATCCCGGCTTCGCCCGTGCCCTGGACATCTACAAGCAGACCACGAGCTACGCCCCTCCGAGCGAGCGCAACCTCGACGTGGGCGACACGCGCGGGCTGTTCACCTCCGGGCGCTGCGCACTGTCGATCGACTGGGGCGACATCGGCACGCTGGCCATCGACCCCAAGACCTCCACGGTGCAGAACAAGGTCGGGGCCGTGATCCTGCCCGGTAGCCGACAGGTGCTGAACCGCGCGACGGGCCGGCTCGTTCCGTGCACCAAGCGGACGTGCCCGTATGCCATCCGCGGCGTGAACCATGCGCCCTTCGCCGCCTACGGCGGTTGGTCCGGCGCCATCAACGCCGCGTCGGACAGCAAGGTCAAGGACGCGGCGTACGCGTTCCTCTCCTACATGAGCCAGCCCGCCGAGTCCAACGTCGACGTGACGCTGGGCAAGACCGGCTTCAACCCCTATCGAAGGTCGCAATTCGCGAATCTCGGCCTCTGGCTCAAGGCGGGGATGAGCGCGCCGGCCGCGAGGGATTACCTGGGCGCGATCCGCGACAGCCTGCAGAGCCCGAACATGATCCTCGACCTGCGGGTTCCCAAGAGCGCCCAGTACGAGGGCGTGGTTCTCGACACCGCGCTGGCCCAGTTCCTGGCCGGTGAGATCAGTCGTGATGCGACGATGAAGCAGATCGCAGACGGCTGGAACCAGATCACCGACAAAGAGGGAAGGGACAAGCAGCGCACCGCGTACGCCGCTAGCTTGAACATCAGGCGGTGACGTCAGAGACGACGAGCGCGAACCGGGCGGCCAGGCCGCCCGGTTCGGCTCGGTCCCGGATAGGGGCATGGCTGGGCGCGCGGTCCGAGGTGATGACCAGGTCGGCGTTCATCTGGCCGGCGCTCCTCGTGCTCCTCTTCATCTCGATCTTTCCGCTGTTCGTCTCCGTCTACATGAGCTTCTCCGACGTCGAGCTCGTTCGGGGCGGCTTCGACATCCACTGGATCGGGCTGGACAACTTCCGCGAGCTGTTCAGCGGGACCCTGAAGTCGGAGTTCCTGGGTGTCTCGGGGTCGCCGACGCCCGTCGGTTGGCTGATCATCGTGGCGGGGTTCGCCGCGATGGCCTGGGGGCTGGCGCGGGGGGCGAGAGGAGGCGTGGGGATACCGGGACTGATCTTCCGCGCTCTGGCCGCCCTCTTCGGAGCGCTGCTGGTGTGGCTGATCGGCCACACGCTGTTCGCGGATGGCGGGCGCCCGGGAACGATCGTCGTCACCATCGTCTTCGTCGTCACGGGGGTCTTGCTGCAGTTCGCGTTCGGGTTGGGGCTGGCGTATCTCGTGACGCTGGGTCTGCCCGGACAACGGTTCTTCCGGGTCGTGTTCCTGCTGCCGATGACGATCACGCCGGTGGGGGTCGCCTACATGTTCCGGATGATGATGGACACGGACAAGGGCCCCCTCGAGCCGATCTTCTCCGCTCTCGGTCTCGGCAACTGGTCGTGGGTGAACAGCGCGTGGGGTGCGCGGGCCGCGGTCATCGTGGGCGACACGTGGCAGTGGACGCCCTTGATGTTCATCGTGCTGCTCGCCGCGCTCGAGGGCCAGGATCTCGAGCCCATCGAGGCCGCGACCGTGGACGGAGCGAGCCGCTGGCAGATCTTCCGGTACATCACGATGCCGGCGATCTTTCCGGTCGCCCTGACCATCATCCTGCTCCGCTTGATCGAGGCCTTCAAGGTCATCGACCTCCCCAACGTGCTCACGAGCGGCGGGCCCGGAACCGCGACGGAGTCGCTCACGTTGCAGTCCTACTTCCAGTGGCGCTCCCTCGACCTGGGCGTCTCGGCGGCCACCGCAAATTCACTGCTCGTCCTCGTGACCATAATCGCGGTGGTCTACGTGACTCTCCTCCGGCGGAAGGTCGCGGAGGAATGAGCAGAGGCGGGACACGGTGAAGGCAGTCGCTCGTCGCTCGGCGATCGCCCTCTCGCCCAGGGCCAAGGTTGGGGTCTACCTCATCCTGGGCTTCTGGTCGCTGATCGTGCTCTTCCCCCTCTACTGGCTCGTCGTCACCTCGTTCAAGCTTCCGATCCAGGTCGACACCGGACCGAAGTACATCCCATTCGTCGACTTCCAGCCCACTCTCGATGCCTGGCGATACATCTTCGGTCCGCTGCGAAACGACACGCTCCGTCCCTACTACAACTCGATCGTCGTCACTGCCCTGAGCTCGACGTTCGCTCTCGTGATCGGATCGTCGGCGGCCTACGCACTCGCCCGTTTCCGCTATCGGCCGAAGATCGGCATGATCGGCCTCGCCTTCGGCTGCTTCGCCCTAGGCGCGGTGGCGGTGTACCTCGGCGTGCCCCTCCCTGTCGTGATTGCAGTCGGCCTCGCCTGCTTCGCGCTGCTGGGCAAGGTGCTGGTCGGTCGCTTCAAGCGCGCCATTGGCAACAGCGATATCGCCTTCTGGATCGTCTCGCAGCGGATCCTGCCTCCCGTCGCGGTCGTGATCCCGATCTACGTCCTCTTCCAGAACCTCGGGTTGCTCGACACACGCACCGCACTCGTGATCACCTACACAGCGGTGAACCTTCCGATCGTCGTGTGGCTGATGCGGGACTACTTCAACACGATCCCGCTCGAGCTCGACGAGTCGGCAGCGATCGACGGGGCCTCGCACTTCCGAATCTTTCGCTCGATCTTGCTCCCGCTGTCGATCCCGGGCCTCGTCGCGACATTCCTGCTGGTGTTCGTCTTCGCGTGGAACGAGTATCTGCTTGCGCTGTTCCTGACGAGTGCCGATGCGCAGACGATGCCCATAACGGTGGCGGCCCAGAACGCAACGCGGGGGCCGCAGTGGTGGTACATGTCCGTGCTGATCATGATCATGATCGCGCCGGTGATCGTGCTGGCCGTAGCGCTGGAACGCCGGATCTCACGTGGACTGCTCGTCGGAGCAGTCAAGGCCTGACCGAGCAACGAGGATCCGCCCGAAGGCCCGCCGGGGCGGGCCTTCGATCGTAGTTGCTTGTTGTTGGTTCCCGTGCGTCGGCGTGCCGATCACGGGTAGCTGACGAGGTTCACAGGAGTCGTGCCGGGGCCCTGGGCCGCCGCGCCTGTGTCGTCGACGACGTGGTCGATGGTTCCGACCCCACCGAGGGAGACGGTCAGGATGTCGTGCAACCTGAGGCCGGCGGTGACCGGCACTTCGAAGGCACGGGTCGCGTGGATCGACGGGTCGATGTTGAAGAAGCAGTAGCTGCCCAAGCCCCAGGCCTCATGCGTCGTGACGGTGTCGGCCACCTTGTAGGCGGCGTACCCATTGACGCCGTCGTGCGTCCAGGCCGCCTGGTTGGGTGGGTCGTAAGGCATCTCGTTCTGGAACATGATCGTGCGGCCCCGCTCGCCGTTCCAGATCACCTCGTACTTCTGGTAGTGCTCGACGAACAGACCGTACGCCGTCACGTCGTCACCGTTGACGACGAGGCCGGTGTCGGCTGTGTTCACCGTCCAGCCTACGCCGCTGCCGTGGTCGGCACGCCACGCCCAGATGTCGTCCAGGATGACGTTGTCACTATTGACGACGAGACTGGTTGTCGCCTTGCCGGCGCCCGCGCCACCGATGCGGAAGAACACGTCCTGCAACGACGTTGGGTCGTCCGGGTCGCTTTTGTGGGCGTTCGGTTTCCCGACCTGCAGCAGCACCGGCGAGTTCACCGGCCCGGCGTCGAATATGAGCCCGGCGAGCTTCACACCCTTCACGTCGGCGACTGTCATTGCCTTCGCTCCGTTCTCGGGCACGAATGTCGGGAAGCCGAGACCGAGCACGAGGGTGTCGGCACGCTTGACGTCGATGCTCCGGTCGAGGTGGTAGACACCGGGCGTGAAGATGACGTTCTGACCGCGGGCGAGGGCGACGTTGATGGTCTTCGCGCCGTCGCTTGGCTTCGCGACGAAGAACTGCTCGATCGGGATCGAGGAACCGGCCGCCGGCCCGCCGCCCCAGGTCGTGCCGCTCGAGTCGCGGCGCAGCGCCGGAACGAAGACGTCGTACTGACCGGATGAGTCGACGTACAGGAACGGCCTTTCCCTCGTCACCGGACTGGTCGGCAGGGTGGTGTACGGCGGCGGGTTGTACGGCGTGGTCGAGAAAGACTGCGGCGGTGCTCCCAGGACACCGGAGAAGACCTGGTTCCAGACGCCGTTCGACCAGCCACCGATGCTGCTGTCCCGCACGAGGAACTGCTGCTGCGATCCGTTGATGACGAAGCCCGTCTGGGAGTCGGCGATGAAACCGCCGCTCGCGTACTGCGGACCTGCGGTGCAGTAGTCCATCAGCGTGAGGTTGCCGCCGGTGATCTTCACTCGTCGCATCGGCGCCGCCTGCGACACAGCCCAGAAGTCCCCCGAGGACCGACAGCCGGATAACCCCATGACGTTGATCGTCAGGTTGGAGACCGAGCGCCAGAAGTTCACGAGCGCAATGCAGTTGTCGGGGGTCAAGCACCGGTTGTACACGTCGACGTGGCCGTTGATGACGACGTCGGTGGGCGACGCGCCCAAGCCGGCCACCTCGGTGTAGTAGCCCACCCGGATGATCAACGGGTTCGCGGCACTGCCGTAGACACCGGGCTCGAACAGCAGTGTGAAGCGCTCCGAGCCCATCTCGTTGTCGACCTGCTGGCCGGCGATCGCGTCCACGGTTGCCTGGATCTGGCTCGTCGGCATGCTCGGATCGAAGAGCACGACGTTCGTGCCGAAGTCCGGCTGCAACAGCCCTGTATGCCCAGCTCGGGGTTTCGTTGCTGCGGCCGCCGCACCGACGAAGAGCGTCATGCCGACAAGCGCGCCCGCCCCCATGAGTGCGGGCACCACGAGCACCCGACGCAGCGAATACCTCATCTCAGCCTCCCTTCGTTCGAGTTCCAGGCGCCACCCAGCCGGTGCTCGAGGCTGCACGTCGACGTCCATCGGGGCGGTTTCAGCAGCAGCCCGAGAATTCCGCCTGCCAGGACGAGCTGAACGTCGGCGCGGAACCGTCCGGAGCGATGCCAGCCCCGCCTGTGGAAAAGCTTGCGGCCGCGCAGACGCAACTGCGGGAAGACGTGCTCGAGGTCGGGTGCGGAGGCAGAGCACGCCCCGAGCGTGGCTGGATCGAGCGGCCCACGACAGAGCGCGAGCAGGCCCAGTGCGAACAAGCCGCTTCGAATCTCAAAGGAACGCTCGGCGAAGTCCTCGTGCGGCACTCGGTCACCTGCAAGGTGCAGCAGAGGCCCCAGGGTCAGCGCGGCGGACCGTGAGCCCGTCAGCGCACCCAGCGCCGCACCGGTCGCGACATGGAGAGAAACGATCACAGTCCGAGCCTTCCCGCCCGTCAGCCAGCGCACGCCTCGCGCGGGGTCCTTGGCTCTTCCGCGGAGGATCAAGCCCCCCTATGCATGCTCGACCACTTGGCGGATCTCGACGCTGTCGAGCGTGACCGCATCGGGCCTTTCCACTCCGCTGCGAAGCCGCTCTGCCGCCGCCCGAGCCGCATCTTCCGATTCGAAGACGACCATCGAAAGACCATCCTTCCCGTCGCCAGATCGAGTCCAGTACCCCGCGACGAAACCCGGTGCCTGCGACATCGCCGGCACCACTTGCCGGCGCAAGCCTTCCTCCGCGCTCCCGACGTCGCTGATCGTGACCTTTGTGACAACGGCATACATCGGTGCCTCCTCTGAGTCGACCCGTCAAGCGTAAGTGATCTGCGCAGGGAAGTTGTTGCAGGCTCGAACGCGGTGAACGGTGAGCGTCCGTTCGAGGATTGAATGTGCGTAGCGCGGCGGCCCTCGAGGGTCGGCAGAAGTGCGGTAGGACGCCCGGCGGGCGAGGCCGGGTTGTCAGACTGGGCGGGTGGACCTGAAGACGCGCACGCGTCGGACCCGCGGGGGGTCGCGCCCGGCCGTTCTGGCGGGCGTGCGACGCGGTCGGCGTAGCCGTTGGCCCTGGGTGCTGGGCGCAGTGGCCGTGCTCGTTCTCGCCGCGCTCGCGTTCGCCTTCTTTGCGTGGCCAAGTGCGGTGATCGCAGTCGCCGACAACGGCCTTCCCGAAGTGCGATCGCCGAGCTTTGGCAGCAGGCTGGAGCGCGTCTCCGTCCGGGATGGGAGCGGAACAGCGATCCCGGTTCGTGTTCAGGCGAACGGGATCCTGCGGCCGACACGCGCAGTGGCGCCGGGCACGAGGCTGTTCGTGGAGGCGGTCTTCCGTCGCCCGCGCTGGGTCGGGTGGATCGCCGGGCGCACGCAGACCCTCCGGCTGGAGCTGACGGCGCCGCGCGTACGGCTCGAGCGCCGCTGGCTGCGGGTGAGGCCGGGGGCCGCGGTGCGGGTGAGCTTCGACCATTCCGTGCGGGAGGTCGAAGTGACGGGAGTCGGCGCGCCCCGGCTGCACCGCTTGCAGCACCCGGCGCGCACGGTTGTGCTTGGCCGTCTCGGAGTCGCAGGCTCGGTCGGGGTGAGCGCCGTCAGGCACGGGTGGGAAGCCCTGCCGCATCCGACAATCGTCACCTGGTTTCCGCCGGGCAAGGCGCCCAAGCTGCTTGCCTGGCCTGCGCCGGGCGAGCGGCTCGCCTCGACCATGCCCATCCGGCTTCGATTCTCGGAGCCGGTGGGCAAGCTGCTGGACGGGCGGACGCCGTTGCTGCAACCGGCCGTGGCCGGCCGCTGGCGAACCATAGACAGCCACACGCTCGTGTTCGCCCCACGAGGCTACGGCTTCGGAGTCGACACCCGGGTTCGGCTGAAGCTGCCGGTGGCGGTCGAACCCGCCCCCACGGGCAAGGCGACCAAGACGATCGCGTGGGAAACGCCGGTGGGCGCGGAGCTTCGCCTGGAGGAGCTGCTTGCGCTTCTTGGGTACCTGCCGCTGCGCTGGACGGCCGACAAGGCGGATGCAGCGAGGACGGTCGCGAGCCAGGTCCACGCCGCGGTCGATCCACCCGCCGGGCGGTTCGAGTGGCGCTATCCGAGCACGCCTTCCTCGCTTGTCGAGCTCTGGCACGAGGGCCGGTACAGCGTCGTCGTCCGCGGCGCCGTCATGGCCTTCGAGGACGAGCACGGCCTCACCGTCGACGGATTCGCCGGTCGGCGCGTCTGGAAGGCGCTGATCGCCGACGTCATCGCCGGCAAGCCCCGCAGCGGCGGATACAGCTACGTCTACGTGCACTCCGCCGTCCCCCAGTCGCTGAACCTCTGGCACAACGGGAGCACGATCCTCACCTCCCCGGGAAACACGGGTGTCCCTGCGGCCCCCACCCAGCTCGGCACCTTCCCCGTCTTCGAGCACATCCCCGTCGGCACGATGAGCGGGACAAACCCGGACGGCTCCCACTACAACGATCCGGGGATCCGCTACATCAGCTACTTCAACGGCGGCGACGCAATCCACGCCTTCAACCGTGCCTCCTTCGGCACCCCGCAGAGCCTCGGCTGCGTCGAGCTCCCTCTCGCCTCAGCCGCCAAGGTCTGGCCGTATACCCCAATCGGCACGCTCGTCACCGTCGAGCCCTGACCGCCCGAGAGCGATCGCTGCCCGCCGGAGTCGGGGCAATGCCGCGAGTCGACGATCACGCCAGCTCCTCCCACAATGCGTCCGGCACGTCGATGTTCGCGAGCCGCACGTCCTCGGCGACCTCCTCCGGCGTGCGGCAGCCTACGAGCACGGTGGCGACGGCGGGGTGGTGCAGCGGAAACTGCACCGCCGCCGCCGGCAGCGGCACGCCGTGGCGCGCGCACGTCTCGCGAAGACGCTCGACGCGCGCGACCACCTCCGGCGGCGCAGGCTCGTAGTCGAACGTGTCGCCGCCCGCGAGGACGCCGCTGTTGAAGACGCCGCCCACGATCACCGCGATGCCGCGCTGTTCGCAGAGCGGCAGGAGCTCATCGGCCGCGCTGCGGTCGAGCGCGGTGTACCGGCCGGCGACGAGGAAGCAGTCGGGATCGGCCTCGCGCGCGAACCCGCAGAGCACCTCGGTGTGATTCGCGCCGACGCCGATCGCGCGTACAACGCCCTCGTCGCGCAGCCGCTGCAGGGCGCGGAATGCACCGGCCAGCGCCTCGTCGAAGTGGTCGTCCGGGTCGTGCACGAACGCGACATCGACGCGGTCGAGACCGAGCCGCTCGAGGCTCTCCTCGAGCGAGCGGAGCGCCGCCTCGGACGAGAAGTCGAAGTAGTCGACGAGCGTAGGCGCGCCGTGCCACGTCGACCGGCCGGGCCGGAGCAGCCGTCCGACCTTCGTCGAGATCGCGAACTCCTGGCGCGGCCTCCCGCGGAGCGCCGCGCCGAGACGGCGCTCGGCGAGCCCCGCACCGTAGAGGGGCGCGGTGTCGAAGTACCGCAGGCCGAGCGCCCAGGCGCGCTCGACTACGGCGTGAGCGGTCTCGTCCTCGACGGCCGCGTACAGGCCGCCGATGGGCGCGGTCCCCAGTCCGAAGCGGCCGAGCTCGATCATCGACGCGCGACCGGGCGCGTGTGCAGCCCGCGGCGCTCAGTCACCGTCGAGCGGCACGTCGTCTGCCGGATCGAGATGCTCTCGCAGCCAGGTTTCGTTCGTGACGATGTGGAGCAGCGCCGCCGCCCGCGCGACGTCGGCATCGCCTGCGGCGACCGCCTCGTAGATACGCGCGTGCTCCTCGCGTGCGAGGTCGAGCGCGCCGCGGTCGGCGATGCCGTGCCATAGTCGGGCGCGCACGGTGCTGGTCGAGAGGCTCCGGAGGAGGGCGCGCAGCACGCCGTTGCCGGGCGCGCGGGCGATCACGTCGTGAAATGCGGCGTCCGCCTCGACGAGATCGTCGGCGCGGTCGCCGGCGGCGACCATGCGATCGAGCTCGGTCCGCAACGCGCGGACCACGTCGGCGTCGGCACGGAGCGCCGCCATCGCGGCCGCCTCGGGCTCGAGCATTCGCCGCACCTCGAACAGCTCGAGGACTGTCCGGCCGCGAAGGAGGTAGGTGGCGGAGAGCGTCGGCTCGAGCAGCTCGTCGGGTTCGAGACTGCTCACGTACGTGCCGTCCCCCTGGCGGACCTCGAGCACACGGGCAAGCGAGAGTGCGCGAACCGCTTCGCGCAGCGAATTCCGCGAAAGGCCGAGCTGCTTGGCCAAGTCGGCCTCGCGCGGTAGGCGGGTGCCTGGTCCCCACGCACCCGAGGCGATGCGCTCCCGGATGCGCTCGATCGCCTCGTCGGTGACGCCCCCGCCACGGCGTCCGCCTGATGTGATCGTCTCCTGATCCATCCTATGTCTCTGTGCAGAGGTCGGTGAAAGCTCAAGTATATGGAAGGTTTGCTGGACGAAG
>JBKOVL010000027.1:0-8425 GCA_046723895.1 Actinomycetota bacterium
GCTTCAGCGTTGGCCTCGCGCGACAGGTCGAGTGTCATGCGCGGGGCACTGCCGAACCGGGTCGAGGCATGACCGGTGATCTTGAAGCCGAGCCCCGCATAGAACTCAAGCGCGTTCGGATTCGCGATCACGTCGACGTACCTCGCACCCGCCGCCGCGGCGCGTCCAGCGAGGTCGTGGACGAGCATTCGACCGACTCCCATGCGCATGCGATCGGGCTCGACGAAGAGGTCGTCGAGCTCGCACCTCCTGTTCTGGACAGGCAACACCACGGAGAAGCCGAGACGACGGTCGGTCTCGTCGACGGCGACTCGCACTCGTCCCTCGGCGATTGCCCGGTGCGGCGGCGAGATCGCATCCGGGTGAGCCGCAAGCTGTGAGCGGTACTCCTCCCGCACATTCGACGCACGCCGCTGGAGGGCCTCCAGCCCGTATGCATCGTCCGGCCGGCCATCACGAATGGATGCGAATGCTTCCGTCCGTCGGCTGCGCTGCATGGCTGGTGACGCCTCGCACCGTGAGCTCGCCGACGCCGTGCCGTTCGTTGCCGCATCTGCCATCATCCGATTTCGTCCGCCAGGGCGAGCACGGACCCGGCATGCTCCGAGTCGCGCGGAAGTACGTCTCGAACCAGGCGGTCGCCGAGGAAGTTGTTCAAGAGGCATGGCTTGGCGTCCTTCAGGGTCTCGACAGGTTCGAAGGCCGCTCGTCCTTCAAGACCTGGCTCTACCGGATCCTGATGAACACGGCGATGTCGAGAGGCGAACGCGAGGCGCGAACCGTCTCCTTTGCGAACCTCGCCGGTGACGCGGGCGGCGACGAGCCCGTTGTCGATCCCGGCCGCTTCAGCACAGCGGGCCGGTGGGCAGGTCACTGGGTGGTTCCGCCCGAGAGCTGGGCGTCTCCCGAGCCGCGGCTGCTGGAGGCGGAGGCACGCGAGGTGATCGACCGGACGATCGCGCAGCTACCGGAGGCCCAGGCGATCGTCATCACGATGTGCGACATCGAAGGCTTCGAGCCGGAAGAGGTTTGTAACGTCTTGGATATCAGCCTGACGAACCAGCGAGTGTTGTTGCACCGAGCCCGATCCCGCGTTCGGCAGGCGCTCGAGGACTACATGGGAGATACGAACGCCCGATGAAGCTGTCCCGCGACCTGACCTGTGCCGAAGTCGTCGAACTCGTGACCGAGTACCTCGAGGGCGGTTTGAGTTCGCACGAACGCGAGCGCTTCGAGGAACATCTCGGCGTCTGCGATTTGTGCGCCACGTACGTGGAGCAGATGCGGCAGACGATCGGCAGCACCGGTCGACTGCGGGAGGAGGGCCTCGACCCCCGATTCCAGGATGCGCTGATCGACGTCTTCAGAGGTTGGAAGACGGGGTGATCGCCTACAAGTTCCTCGACGAGGGCCGAGTGGCTCCTTTTGCTCGGGTGAGTTGGCCCGAACCGGGCGAATGGCTGGAGAGCGAGGCCGTCGAGCTGTGCGTGTCAGGGGTGCACGCCTGCCGAGTCGGGGACCTGCCCTACTGGCTGCGGCCGGAGCTCTGGGAGGTCGAGCTCGAGGGCGACGTGGTCGAGGGCGAGCGCCTCGTCGCCGCCCGTCGAGGCAGGCTTGTCCGCCGTGTCGACGCCTGGAACGACGAGGCTGCGAGGGCATTCGGAAGATCCTGCGCCAAGGAGGCTCGGCGGCGCGCGGCCATCGCCCCCGAGCTCGAGGAGTATGCTGCCGACGCTGAAGGAGCGGCCGAGTCCATACCACGGTTTGCCGCATTCGCGACCGCACGCCTCGCCGAATTCCAAGAGGGAGCCGCGGGCTACGACGCCGAGCGCCGGCGACAGGCCCGCTGGCTGGCGAACGCGCTCGGACTGACCTAGGCGGCGCGGTCCATCGATCGCTGGACCAGATCGTCGACGATCGCGCACAAGCCCCGCCTCAGCTCGGTGTCGTGGAGCCGGCCTTCGGCGTCGAACGCCTCATGGGCGTTGTACACCGGGAGGCCCGCTTCGAGCACGACGGCTCCGACGGTGGTGAGAACCTTGCGCAGCTCGGCCTGCGCCCGCACGGCGCCGAACAGGCCTGTGCTGGCCCCCACTACCGCGACTCGCTTGTTCCTGAGGACATTCGTGGCGAAGGGCCGCGAAGCCCAGTCGAGCGCGTTTTTCAGGGCGCCGGGTATTGAGCTGTTGTATTCGGGTGTCGCGATCAGGACTGCCTCCGAGTCGGCGATCGCTCGCCGAAGACCCGCGACGGACGGCGGCGGGGGCAGGTCGTCGAGGTCCTCGTCGTACGCCGGGATCTCGGCCAGGCCTCGCCAGACGGCGAGCTCGGCGCCGACGATGCACTCTGCAGCGGCTCGTAGGAGTGCGGTGTTGTACGAGCCTTGCCGGACGCTGCCGCTGATCGCGAGCACGCTCATCAGTCTTCCTTCACCAGCTCCAGCTCGGCGGTGATCTCGATCTCCCAGCCCAGCGCGTCGCCGCCATCGGGAAGGGCGAGCTGCCAGTCCATCCCCCATCTATTCCTGGCGCGCGGCCTCGCGCGTTCGGGGTGGGTGCCCCTGCCCTCCACCCGCCTGCTGCTGCATGCACGCTACTGAGCAACACTCTGTTATACGCGCGCGCGTATGAATGGATGGGAGGGAATGGGTGTTGGGGGTGCGCGAACGCGGGGGCGTTGTGATCAGCGTCAAGTTCGGGGTGCTGCGCGCGCCCGACGGCGCCATCTTCGGGCTCGATGGTCGGCCCGCCGCCGTGAAGAACTCGCTCGCCAACTCGTTGACGCATCTAGGCACCGACTATGTCGACATCTACCGGCTCGTGCGATACGACACACGGCAGATGGCGATCCTCGACAGCGAGCGCGGTCGCGACGCGGCCCAGTCCTCTCGGTCTCGATAGCGCCAGCCAAGCCCTAGCTCCCCTGAGTGGACAGCGCCTTTGCCCGGCTGGAGGCGTGGGCGTTAGGGCCCTAGCAGGCGTCGCGCGCGTTATCTAGCGCGAGCTATGGCTCCGGACCCCGTGGCCCGGACGGACGCGCCGCCGAATGTCAACGTGCGCCAGTCGCCGATCCAGGCCTCGGTTCTGAACGGACGGATCCTCGAATTGCCTTACCGTACGGTGCTGATCAGAGGGAGGAGATGACGCTGTGCGTATCGAGGATTACGGCTTAATCGGTGACCTTCAGGCGGCGGCTCTGGTTGGTCGCGACGGCGCGGTCGACTGGCTGTGCCTCCCGCGGTTCGACTCTCCGTCCTGCTTGTCGGCCCTGCTCGGCGACGAGAAGCACGGGCGCTGGCGCCTCGCCCCGACCGGGGAGGTGCGCGCCAGTTCGCGCCGCTACCGACCCGGCACGCTCGTTCTTGAGACCGATTTCGAGACCGCCGAGGGCGCGGCCCGCGTGATCGACTTCATGCCCCGTCGCGCCGGCGGGCCTCCGCGCCTGATGCGGATCGTCGAGGGCCTGCGCGGCCGGGTGCCGATGCGCATGGAGCTCTCGCTCCGCCCGGACTACGCCTCGATCATTCCCTGGCTGGAGGCCGCGCCCGACGGGGTCATCGCCACCGCTGGGCCAGAGGCGTTTCGCCTCAGTACCGTCCTGCCGCTCGATGTGGAGGAGGGGACGGTCCGAGCCGAGTTCGTCGCCGTCGAGGGAGCCCGCGAGCGGTTCACCCTCTCCTGGCATCTCTCCTACGAGGAGACGCCGCCGGTCGAGGACGCCGACTCGGCCCTCGCCCGCACGGAGGCGTGGTGGCGAGAGTGGAGCGGGCGGTGCGCCTATCAGGGCCGCTACCGCGACGAGGTGCTGACATCGCTTATCGTGCTCAAGGCGATGACGTCGGAGACGACCGGCGGCGTGATCGCAGCACCAACGACATCCCTGCCGGAGGACATCGGCGGCGTGCGGAACTGGGACTATCGCTACTGCTGGCTGCGCGACTCCGTGCTCGCGCTCGAGGCGCTGCTCGCCGCCGGCTACACCGACGAGGCGCTTGCCTTCCGCGATTTCCTGTTGCGGGTGGGCACGGGCGACCCGAGGAAGATCCAGATCATGTACGGCATCGGAGGCGAGCGGCGCCTGACCGAGTTCGAGCTTGCCGAGCTTCCCGGTTACGAGGGCTCCAGACCAGTCCGGATCGGCAACGCCGCCTCCGAGCAGTTCCAGCTCGACGTCTATGGCGAGGTCGTCGGGGTCGCCTTCCTGGGTGCGACAGCTCTCGGCAGCGTCGAGAAGCGCTTCTGGCCGCGCTGGCGAACGGTGGTCGAGCACGTGGAGACGATCTGGCGTCAGCCCGACGACGGCATCTGGGAGACGCGCGGACCGCGCCGGCACTTCACGCACTCGAAGGTGATGGCCTGGGTGGTGTTCGACCGCGCCGTTCGCCTGGCCGAGCAGTTCGAGCTGGAGGCGCCGCTGGAGCGCTGGAAGCAGATTCGCGAGGAGATCCACGAGGAGGTCTGCGAGCAGGGGTACGACCCCGCGCGTCGCACCTTCACCCAGTACTACGGATCCAAGGAACTGGACGCGAGCGTCCTCAACATCCCGCTCGTCGGGTTCCTGCCCGGGACCGACGAGCGTGTGACCGGGACCATCGACGCGATCGCAGGCGAGCTCGGCCGCGACGGGTTCGTCTCCCGCTACTCCACTGCCGATACCGACGACGGATTGACCGGCGACGAAGGGCAGTTCCTCGCCTGCTCGTTCTGGCTCGTCAGTGCGCTCGCGCTCAACGGCCGTGTCGAACAGGCCCGGGCGCTGTTCGAGCGGCTCCTCGACCTGACCAACGACCTCGGCCTGCTCTCCGAAGAGTACGACGTGAAGCAGCAGCGGCAGGTCGGCAACTTCCCCCAGGCCTTCAGCCACCTCACCCTCATCGGGGCGGCGACGGCGATATCTGCAGCGGAGGCGGAGGGCGCAGCGGCGTGAGCGCGACGCCGACACGAGGAACAGCGGGAGAACCGGGTGAGTGAGAAATCGGTACCGGTGAGCCCGACCCTGGCTCCGGAGCGACCGCTCGCGTCGGCGCGGAGGTTGATTCTGCCGCTCGCGCTCGCCCAGTTCATCTGCAGCTTCGCGGGTTCGAATATGAACGTGATGATCACCGACATCAGCGATGACCTGGACACGACCGTCAAGGGCGTGCAGACGGCGATCACCCTGTTCTTGCTGATCATGGCGATCCTCATGATCCCCTGCAGCAAGCTCACCGACCGCTGGGGCCGCAAGCGGTGCTTCATCTGGGGGCTCACGCTGTACGGAATCGGAGCCCTGCTGAGCGCGGTCTCTCCAAGTCTCGGCGTGCTGATCCTCGGCAACTCGGTGTTCGAGGGCGTCGGGACGGCGCTCTTGATCCCGCCGGTCTACATCCTCGCGACGCTGTGGTTCAGCGACATCACCTCGCGTGCGTGGGCCTTCGGCGTCATCAGCGGGCTGGGAGGGATCGGCGCCGCGGCCGGGCCGTTGATCGGGGGTGTGATCACGACGACGATCAGCTGGCGGGCGGCGTTCGTCTTCCAGGCCTTGGTCGTCGGGACGATCGTCCTCCTGAGCCGCCGCATGGTCGATCCCCTCGCGCCGGATCCGACTCGTCCCTTCGACGCGGTCGGGGCAATCCTGTCGGGGGTCGGCATGTTCTGCGTCGTGTTCGGGATCCTCCAGGCGGGCAGCAACAACGTGCTCTTCGCCGTCTTCCTGGTGGTCGGCGCCGCCTTCCTCGCCTGGTTCTTCCTCTACATCCGCTCGCGTGAACGATCGGGCAAGGAGCCGCTCCTCTCCACCGGACTGTTCCGGAACCGCACCTGCAACCTCGCCCTCGTCACCCAGAACATTCAGTGGCTGCTGCTCATGGGCACGTCGTTCGTCGTCTCGGTCTTCCTGCAGGAGGTGCGCGGGTACAGCGCGATCAAGACTGGCGTCATCTTCACGGCGGCGACGCTCGGCATCCTCTTCTCGTCCCTCGCCGCCGAGCGCCTCGCCAAGCGGTACGCCCAGAAGACGTTGATCGTCGCGGGCTTCGTGGTCACCCTGGCCGGGATCGTGCTCCTGCTCGGCCTGGTCAGAGCGTCGGACAGTGTCTTCGCGTTCGTGCCCGGACTGGCGCTGGTCGGCCTCGGCCTCGGCGCGATGCTCACCCCCTCCGTCAACGTCGTCCAGTCGAGCTTCCCCGAGAAGCTGCAGGGCGAGATCTCGGGATTGTCGCGCAGCATCTCCAACCTCGGCTCGTCCTTCGGCACCGCGATCGCCGGCACCATCCTCGTCTCCGTCGTCGCTACGGGTAACCGCGCCTACGCGTGGGCGATGGTCGCGCTCGTCGTGTTCGGTCTCATCGGACTCGGAGCGGCAATGCTCCTTCCCGCCAAGATCGAACGCGCCTAGTCCGCGCCGCGCCGGCTCGTCGTCTTGAACGCGACCGCACGCGGGCAGCCCGCTTGGCGCGCTCGACATGCGGGCGACAGCCGACCGCGAGGACTTCCAGTTCCAGCACGGCGACGGTCGGCTGAAGTTGATCGAACGCTTGGCCGCCGCCTACCGTGCCGGGGAGCTCCCCGGCTACATGCTCGAGTTCGTCGACTCGCTCGGAACGCCGACGACGCGAACCACGTCCTGAGCACGAACCTTTCCGCCCGACCTGCTCGTCCTGTCCCCAAGACGTGTCCCCAAGATTCGGGGCCCCAGGCAGCGCGATCCCCGAAATGTCTTCTTTCCAGCGACTTTCGGTGCTTCAGGCGATAGCCACCACGTCGAGCCCCTCCCTGTCACGGAGGTGCTCCGGTGAATCAGATAAGCCAGGTAGGTAGGCAGTCGTGCTGCTTCGCTTCGCGCGCGCGCGAGGGGCAGTCGGGAGGGAATGGGGTTGGGTGACGATTCCTGGCGCGCGGCCTCGCGCGTTTGAGCTTGCCCCGTTCCGGTTGACACCACGGGATTAGGCTGCTCTTGTTGTCTCTATTGTATCAATCCTTTCTTCCTCTTGTCTGTTGAGGCAACGCCGCTCGTACTCGTCGGGGCTGACGCCGCCGAGTGAGGAGTGGCGGCGGCGTGGGTTGTAGAACGTCTCGATGTAGCGGAAGATCGATAGGCGCCCCTGGTCGCGGCTTTGGTAGCGGTGACGGTTGATCCATTCGACCTTGAGGGTCGCGATGCAGCTCTCGCAGGCGGCGTTGTCGTAGGCGTCCCCGCGTGAGCCCATGGAGGCGACCAGCCCCGACTCCCTGAGCGTCCGACCGAAGGCGAGCGAGGTGTACTGCGAGCCGCGGTCGGAGTGGTGGACGAGCCCGGCCGGCGGCCGCCTGCGCGTGACCGCCATCGCCAGCGCGTCGACGACCAGCTCGGCCTTGAGATCGTCGCGCATCGACCAGCCGACGATCTTGCGCGAGCACATGTCCATCACGACGGCCAGGAACAGGTAGCCCTCGAGCGTCGGCACGTAGGTCAGGTCGGCGAGCCATAGCTGGTCCGGGACCTCGGCGACGAAGCGGCGCTCGACCAGGTCGGGCGCCGGCGGCGCCTTCGGATCGGGCACCGTCGTCCGCCGCTTCTTCCCCCGGCGCGAGACGCCCTCGATCCCCAGCTCCCGCATCAGCCGCGCCACCCGCTTGCGACCGACATGGATGCCGTGCTCGTCGGCGAGCTCGAGCTGGATCCGCGGCGCCCCGTACGTTTGCAGGGAACCGGCGTAGATCGTCACGATCAGCTTCGCGAGCTCGTCATCGCCCAGTTGCCGCCGACTCGGCCCGCGCCGGCGCCACGCGTAGAAGCCCTGGCGTGTCACGCCGAGCACCCTGCAGAGCCGGGAGATTCGATGCTCTGCCTTCTCCGCCTCGATCAGCCGGTACTTCATCGCTGCTGATCGGTCTCCCGCGCGAAGAAAAGCGTCGCCTTGCGCAGGATCTCCCGCTCCTCGCGCAAGACCCGATTCTCCCGCCGCAACCGACGCAACTCCTCCCGCTCCTCGCTCGTCAGCCCCTCACGCTGCCCGCCGTCGATCTCCGCCTGCAGTACCCAGCGCCGCAGCGACTCCGGCGCGACCTGCAACTCCTCGGCGACCGCCCGAAACGAACGACCACTCACGCGATACAGCCGCACCGCCTCCTGCCTGAACTCCGGCGGGAACTGCTTCCCCTTCGCCACGCTGACTCCCTTCCGGACGACGTCGCGTCCATAGTCGGGGTGTCAACGGAAGCGGGTCAACTCCACTTCGCCAATCAGGCACGGGTCGTACGCCACGTTGACCGTCAGCGTCGCCCCGACCGCGACGTGTTCGCCCACGGTCTACTACAAGAGCGGCCCGTCGCACGCTGCCGGTCTGTACCCGAAGCGCGGTGCCCGGATCTCGTGGACGTGGAAGGTAGGGACAAGGACGACGCCGGGACGGTGGCCGATCATCGTGTCCTGCGGCTCCTCCGGGTCGCTGCGAACGTCGTTCGTC
>JBKOVL010000017.1:0-8577 GCA_046723895.1 Actinomycetota bacterium
CACAGCACGCCACCGCGCCCGCCGCGCCGCCCTGCGCGGACGCCGCCGCTCGAGGGCCAGGCCAGGATCGTCACTGGGCAGACCACAACCGGGGCAGAACCGAAACGCACCCGTCAGCGTGCCACCACAGCGAACACAAGGTCGAAGCTCCACGGATCCCTTGTACGCAACCCCCGCGCACCTTCCTCCCTCCGCTGCGTTCCGTGCTGAGCGTCGGGCGAAGTCGATGAACCCGATTTGACGCCGCTACTTAGCCTTGGCGGTGCGACTGGATTTCGGCTCGTACGGAGTTGTCAGCTTGCGCAACGCCTTTCGCTGCAAGCCGCGGAGGAAACGGAGATTCTCGTTCTTGACTTCCTCCGGAGTGGGATCCAGGTGAGGCGGGGACTCGGCCATACCTGTTCAATCCCTTCGTGCCTGCCGACGCAAACTTCGGCTCCCGATCGGTATCCCGGCGTTCCGGACCTGCCTCTGCCGGTTGAGATGGCACGAAGAGCCCAGCGACCCCCCGGTATCTCAACGCGCTAGGTTGGGCCTCGTCGAGTGGTGCGCGGCGCGAGCGTGTATCTGCGTCCGTCCAGCTCGAGGCGGGCAGGCCCGTCGTTCCGACGCGAGACGTACCCCTCGACGGCATCCAGGACGGCCACGACGTGGCGGTCGGACCCTCGCAACGCGACGACGACGCGATAGCCGCTCTCGTCGCTACCGCTCAGCTCGGGCCCGAACGATGACAACGCGCGGTACAGGCCGCGCGCGGTCTCCCAGCTCGTTGCCTCGACAGTGAGTGACGCCATCTCTCCTCCCGGGTAGGCAGGTCGCTTTGGTAAGCTTTGAGTCGTCCGTAATATTTCACGAAATCTTATATACGAAACAATAGTCGTATGTCAACCGAACAGCCGGGCAAGCACTGGACCTTCCTCACGAATCACACTCAGGTCCTGCTCTGCATCGCCGAAGACAGCGAAGCCCGTCTCAGGGACATCGCCCAGACAGTCGGCATCACCGAACGCGCTGCCCAGCGCATCGCCGCCGACCTGGTCGACGCGGGCGTTCTCGAGCGAAGGCGGATCGGACGCCGCAACCACTACATGATCCACCGCGATGCAGCGATGCGGCATGCGGCGCAGGCAGAACAACACATCGGGCCCCTCCTCGATCTCCTCACCGAGCAACGAACCCGATACGGCCAAGCACTCGCCGGCTGAAGGGATGTACGTGCACGCGCGCTGAGCGGCACGCCGTTGGGCATCGCAGAAGGCGCCGCAGCAGCATCAAAACACGACGAGGGGCCCTCGAGGGGGCCCCTGAGTCGCGAGGTCCTACAACTTCTACTTGAAGGAGAAGCTGACCCTCGAGACGGTGTAGTCGCCCGGCAGGTCGGCGATGACGAACAGGGACTCCTTCGGCAGCTTGTACGACGGGTTCGCCGCGGCGAAGGCCGCCCAGTTGGCCCAGACACCCGCACCGAAGAAGACCTTGCAGTTGGGGTTCGAGGTGCTGACTGTCGTCTGCACCCCCGTAGGGTTATCACCGACAGTCGCTCCGCAGCCCGCGGCGTCGATGAAGGCGTAGCCCTCGGCGGTGGTCTTGTCGTTGTCGGTGTCGATCGGGATGCTCCACCGAGGAGCACCTCCCTGAACGTCGCCCGACGAGACGAACGAGAGCTGTACTTTCTTCAGCTTCTTGCCGCTCCACACCCTGCTCTTGCCCTTGATGTAGACCCCGCCGTATTCGCCGGAGCCGTTGAGGATGCGATAGGAGCCGCCGCTGACGGTCACGTCTCCGGTCCCGAAGATCTTGAGCTCGCTGTGGTCGGCGTAGGCCGAGGTTGCCAGGACTGCTGCCGCAACGACGGCGACGATGGCGATGATTCCGGACTTCATGCTGCTCGGCACCCCCCTTCAGCCGGTTCGACTTATCCGTGCGGCTGGGCCGGCTGCTCTGCCGCCGCACAACGCTCACCGAATGATAGTCGCAGTGAGCACAAATACCGTGCGACGGCGGCAGGAATTTCGCCTCGGTGAAAAGCCACAACCCTCACGCCGGAAAACACCGAACGCTGGAGTGACGTTGGAATCGTTGCCGCCGGCCGCGCCCTCGCCGGCGGCAGGTCTGCCGCTCACACGGGCGGGGCCTCAAGCCGGCGTGTAGCCGCCTCTATTTGCCGCGCGCATGGCCGAGACGTAGCCGGCACGCTCGTGTGCCGCCCGGTCGGTGCCGGTCGGCGCCGAGAGCATGCCTCGCAGGTCGTTCACGGATCGGAGTCCTTTGCGGGCCATCCAGGTCCCGAGGCCGTCGAGCAGTGCCGTCGCGTGCTCCGGTCCGTGGCGGAGCAGCGCCGACGCGGTCATCACGACGTCTGCTCCGGCGAGGAGATACCTGGCGACGTCGGCGGCGTCCTCGACGCCGGTGGTGGCCGCAAGCGAGGCGCGTACCCGTCCGCGGAGCAGCGCGATCCACGTCCGCGGTAGGCGGGCGTCGGCCGGGCTCGAAAGCGTGACCCTCGGCACGATCGTGAGTGTCTCGGGATCGATGTCGGGCTGCAGGAAGCGGTTGAAGAGGACCAGTGCGTCGGCTCCTTCCTCGTCCAGCCGCAGCGCAAGTTCGCCGAAGGAGCTGAAGTACGGCCTCAGCTTGACCGCGACCGGCACGGCGACGACGCTCTTCACGCGCCGGAGGACGTCGACGTGGCGCTGCTCGACGTCGCGGCCGGATATCTCCGGGTCACCCGGGAGGTAGTAGATGTTCAGCTCGATCGCGGCGGCCCCCGCGTCCTGCATTGCCCGGGCATAGTCTGTCCACCCTTCGGGGGTGACGCCGTTGAGGCTCGCGATCACCGGGATGTCGACTTCGGCGGCAGCTCGCTCGAGCAGGCTCAGGTAGCGGGAGGGACCGGCGTCGTCCCTGACCACGGCGGGCACGTAATCGAGTGCTTCGGGGAAGCTCTCGGCGGCGCCGTCCAGGATCCGCGCCCGGCGGGCTTCCTCCTCGCGCAGCTGCTCCTCGAAGAGCGAGAACAACACGATCGCGCCGACGCCTGAATCGGCGAGCCGCCGCACTCCATCGAGTGTGTATGAGAGCGGCGAGGCCGAGGCGACGATCGGATTCCGAAGCTGCAGGCCCATGTAGCTCGTCGCGAGCTCCATCAGCGATCCTTGCGGGCGTCCGGGGGGAAGCTGCTCGGGTTGCGGGTCGCCATCTCCTCGTAGGTCTGCCAGCGCAGGTCGGCGGCCTGCTGGGCGAGTGCCTGGAGTCGCTCTGCCTCGACCGGCTCCGCGTTTGCGAGCGCCCGGAAGCGGAGCTCGCCCTTCCTGTAGTCGGCCAGGCGCAGCCGCGGCCGGAGGGAGTCGAGCAGGAAGGGGTTGCCACCGGCGGCGCGTACGGCCGGGTTGTAGCGGATCAGGGGCCAGTGGCCGCTCGCGACCGCGCGGTACTGCTGGTCTAGCCCGTCGCGCATGTCGTAGCCGTGCGCGATGCAGTGGCTGTAGGCGATCACGAGCGACGGGCCGTCGTAGGCCTCCGCCTCGCGGAACGCCGTCAGTGTCTGCTGGGGGTCGGCCCCCATCGCGACGCGCGCGACGTAGACGTTCGCGAGCGCGATCGCCTGCAGCGCCAGATCCTTGGTAGGCATCGTCTTGCCTGCGGCGGCGAACTTCGCCACCGCGCCCAGGGGGGTCGCCTTCGACATCTGCCCGCCCGTGTTCGAGTAGACCTCCGTGTCGAGCACGAGCACGTTCACGTCGTGACCGCTCGCTAGCACGTGATCGAGCCCGGCGGAGCCGATGTCGTACGCCCAGCCGTCGCCCCCGACGATCCAAACGCTGCGGCGGACCAGATGGTCGAGGACGCTGCGCAGGTCGTCAGCCTCCGGCCCGTCCAGCCGCTCGAGGCGGCGCTGCAGCTCGGCGAGGCGCCCGCGCTGCTCACGTAGCTCGGACTCGCGCAGCTGCGGCGCGTCGAGGATCTCGTCCACCAGCTCCGCGCCCAGCTGGTCTCGCAGCTCCGAGAGCCGCCGGCGCGCGAGCTCGGTCTGCCGGTCGGCGGCGAGACGAAGCCCGAGCCCGAACTCGGCGTTGTCCTCGAAAAGCGAGTTCGACCACGCCGGCCCGCGCCCGTCGGGGCCGACGGTCCACGGCGTGGTCGGGAGGTTGCCGCCGTAGATCGACGAGCAGCCGGTCGCGTTGGCGAGGGTCAGTCGATCGCCGAACAGCTGTGAGAGCAGCTTCAGGTAGGGGGTCTCGCCGCAGCCGGCGCAGGCGCCGGAGAACTCGAACAGGGGCTCGAGGAACTGAGTGCCGCGCACGGTGCCGAAATCGACCCGCGAGCGGTCGGCCGCGGGCAGGCGCTCGAAGAACTCGATGTTCCTGCGCTCGGCCTCGAGCAGCGGTTCGCGCTCGTCGAGGTTGATCGCCTTGCGCACAGGGTCGCCTCCGCTCGACACGGGGCATGTCTCCACGCACAGCCCGCAGCCGGTGCAGTCCTCGACGTAGACCTGCAGGGTGTAGCGGGTGTCCGGGAGCCCCGGGCCGGTGAGGAGCGCCGATCGGAAGCCGTCAGGCGCTCCCTCGAGCCGGGAGGGGTGGTAGTAGCGCGATCGGATGACGCTGTGCGGGCAGACGAAGCTGCAGTTGCCGCACTGGATGCACAGATCCGCGTCCCAGACGGCAACCTCGTCGGAGATGTTGCGCTTCTCGTACCGGGTCGTGCCGCTCGGATAGGTACCGTCGACCGGGAGCGCGCTGACCGGCAGCTCGTCGCCGCGGCCGGCCATCATCGCCGCGGTCACCGTGCGCACGAACTCGGGCGCCTCGGCCGGGACGAGCGGCGGCGGCGTGCCCCTGGCCGTTGCGCGTGCGGGGAGCTCGACGTGGTGCAGCCCCTCGAGCGCGCGGTCGACTGCCGCCTGGTTGCGCCTCACGACCTCGGCGCCCCGGCGCCCGTAGGTCTTCGCGATCGCCGCCTTGATCCGCTCGACCGCCTGCTCGGGCTCGAGGATCCCCGAGATGGCGAAGAAGCAGGTTTGAAGCACCGTGTTGACCCGCCCGGCGAGACCCGCTTCCCGCGCGATCTGCCCCGCGTCGATCACGTACAGCTCGATTCCCTTCGCCAGGATCTGCTCTTGCGCAGCGCGGGAGAGCGCATCCCAGACCCGATCCGGCGGATGCGGGCAGTTGACCAGCAGGGTCGCGCCCGGTGCCGCCCTCTCGAGCACCTCGGCACGCTCGAGCAGGCCGAACTGGTGGCAGCCGACGAAGCTCGCCTGCAGGACGAGGTAGGGGGCGCTGATCGGCTGCGGGCCGAAGCGCAAGTGCGAGACCGTCTGCGAGCCGGACTTCTTGGAGTCGTAGACGAAGTAGCCCTGCGCGTGCAGACCCTCGTCGCCCAGGATCTTGATCGTGTTCTTGTTCGCGCCCACGGTGCCGTCGGCGCCGAGCCCGAAGAAGACCGCGCGCACCGTCTCCGGAGGCTCGATATCGAGCTCGGCGTCGTAGGGCAGGCTCGTGCCGGAGACGTCGTCGTTGATTCCCACCGTGAACCGCCGCCGCGGCTCTGCGCGCGCCAGCTCCTCGAACACCCCGGCGACCATCCCCGGCGTGAACTCCTTCGAGGAGAGCCCGTAGCGTCCGCCGGCCACGGCCGCCACCTGCTCGCGCCCGCCGTCGGCGTGGGCCTCGCTGAGCGCGGTCAGCACGTCGAGGAACAACGGCTCGCCGAGGGAGCCGGGCTCCTTCGTCCGGTCGAGAACGGCGACCTGCCGCACCGTCCGGGGCAACGCCGCCGCCAGCGCCTGCGCGGGAAACGGCCGGTACAAGCGCACCTGCGCAACCCCGATCCGCTCGCCGCGTTCTTGGAGGTATGAGACGGTCTCGCGCGCCGTCTCGCCGCCCGAGCCCATCACCACGAGTACACGCTCCGCCTCGGGATGGCCGCTGTAGTCGACCAGGCGGTAGCGGCGGCCGGTGCGTCGAGCGAGCTCGTCCATGGCGCCCTGCACTACGTCCGGCACGCGCGCGTAGAAGGGGTTCACCGTCTCGCGGGCTTGGAAGTAGACGTCGGGGTTCTGCGCCGTCCCGCGGATGAAGGGCCGCTCCGGCGAGAGCGCGCGCGCCCGGTGTGCGTGCACGAGATCCTCGGGGACCAGCGCGCGCAGGTCGTCGTCCGAGAGCAGCTCGATCGTGCTCAGCTCGTGCGAGGTCCTGAACCCGTCGAAGAAGTGCACGAACGGCACCCGTGTCCGAAGCGTCGCTGCGTGCGCCACGAGCGCCAGGTCGTGGGCCTCCTGCACCGACGCCGACGCGAGCAGCGCGAATCCGGTCTGGCGCACGGCCATCACGTCGGAGTGATCGCCGAAGATCGACAGTCCCTGTGCAGCCAGCGAGCGGGCGGCCACGTGCAGCACCGCCGCGGTCAGCTCGCCGGCGATCTTGTACATGTTCGGGATCATCAGCAGCAGGCCCTGCGAGGCCGTGAAGGTCGTAGCCAGCGTCCCACCCTGCAGGGCGCCGTGCAGGGCGCCGGCCGCCCCAGCTTCGCTCTGCATCTCCACCACCGCCGGCACGGTGCCCCAGACGTTCGGGCGACGCTGGCTCGACCACTCGTCCGCGAGCTCGGCCATCGGCGAGGACGGGGTGATCGGATAGATGCAGCAGAGCTCGCTGAGCCGATAGGCGACCGAGGCCGCCGCCTCGTTCCCGTCGACCGTCACGGGCATCAGCTGGGCTCCGGCACCATCTCGATCGAGTGCACCGGGCATTGCTGGAAACACGCCTGACAGCCTGTGCAGCGGTCGTAGTCGAACCGGTAGCGGAGGCCGGGCCCGAGCTTGATCACCGCGTCCTCCGGACAGGCGCCGAGACAGCCATCGCACTCGCAGCAGTTTCCGCACGACAGGCACCGATGCGCCTCGAAAATCGCATCCTGAGAGGGGAGAGCGCCGACCACCTCTGCAAAATCCCCGACCCGCTCCGAGGGCTCGAGCTCCGGCTGTTGGCGCCGCTGCGCGTCCCCGAAGTACCAGAGGTTCAGCATCTCGAAGGTGGCCGGCGGGTGCTTGGCCGAGCGCTCCAGCTCCACCCCGCGCAGCCAGGCATCGATCTCCCGCGCCGCCCGCTTGCCGTGCCCGACTCCAACCGTCACCGTGCGCTCGGCCGGAACCATGTCGCCACCCGCGAACACGCCCGGGCATCCGGTCATCAGCGAAGAGGAGACGCGCACGGTCCCGTCGCGCTCGAACTCGACTCCCGGCACCTCGCGCAGGAAGGCGGTGTCGCTTTCCTGCCCGAGCGCCAGGATCACCATGTCGGCGGATAGCGTCTCGAAGCGCCCGGTCGGCTGGGGAAACCCTGACTCGTCGAGCTCCATCACCTCGACCTGGAGCTGCTCACCCTCGAACGCCGTGATCGTTCGCAGCCAGTTGATCCGCACCCCCTCCCGCTCGGCGTCGCGCGCCTCGTCCTCGTGCGCCGGCATCTCCCCGCGCGTGCGGCGATAGACGATCAGTGCCTCCTCTGCGCCGAGCCGGCGCGCCGTCCGCGCGGCGTCCATCGCCGTGTTCCCGCCGCCGTAGACCGCCACCCGGCGCCCGATCGTCGGCCGTTCCCCCGACGCGACTCCGCGCAGGAACGACACCGCATCCACCATCGGGCCCGCATCCATCGCGGGTATCTCCACGCGCTTCGACAGGTGGGCGCCGACAGCGACGAACACAGCATCGAATCCCCCCTCCTCCCGTTCGACCTCGAGATCGGAGACGCGGTGATTGCCGGTGAACCGGACGCCCAGCCGCGCGATCCGGTCGACCTCGTCGTCCAGCACGTCCCGAGGGAGTCGGTAGGCCGGGATGCCGTACCGCATCATCCCGCCCGGCTCCGCGCCCGCGTCGCGGATCTCGACCTCATGCCCGAGCCGCGCCAGGTGATAGGCAGCCGAGAGCCCACTCGGCCCCCCGCCGATCACCAGCACCCGCCTGCCGCTTCGCACCGCCGGCGAATCGAACGACCAGGCACGCTCGCGAGCCAGGTCGCCGAGAAACCGCTCCACCGCGTGGATCGAGACGGCGCTGTCGAGCTGCGCGCGGTTGCAACTCGTCTCGCACGGGTGGTAGCAGACGCGCCCGTGGATCGCCGCGAACGGGTTGTCGGCGACCAGCACCCGCCATGCCCGCTCGTGCTCTCCCGCCTGCACCCGCGCGAGCCACTCCTGGATGTTCTCCCCGGCAGGACACGCAGCGTTACACGGAGGCAGGAGATCGACGTACACGGGACGCTCCGCCCGAACCGGACCGCTGCGCGAGCGCCCGTGGACGAGATCCGGGAGCGGCGTGATGTCCCGGGGCGAATCGACTTTCATCGCCGCACCCGGCGCGGGCCGGCGTTCAGCTCGCTGAAACCGGCGCGGTGGCATCGACATGCCCCTCAATCTACGCACAGCCGCGTCCCGGTGCCTTCTACCTGCTCCTCGAAACGGCAGTGGGCGTGCCGACGATCGGCTAGCGGGATCGGCGCCGGTTGGGGATCAACGCACCGCTCGTGACCGGCGGATCGATCGACTCATCCCCGCCGGCGGACAAGTGTGGCG
>JBKOVL010000219.1:0-8884 GCA_046723895.1 Actinomycetota bacterium
GCGCCGGCTCCGCCGGCGACGCTTCCAGCCTCATTGCCGGGCCGGGCGGCGCCGGCTCCGCCGGCGACGCGTCCAGCCTCGGGATCGAGGTCGAGCTCTCGCCGGCCGGAAAGAAGATCACGCGGCTCTCGCTCCTCTCCGGCGGCGAGAAGGCGCTGGGTGCGATCTCGTTCCTGTTCGCGCTGTTCCTGGCGCGGCCGTGCCCGTTCTACCTCCTCGACGAGGTGGAAGCCGCGCTCGACGACACGAACATCGGCCGCTTCTGCGCGCTGCTCCGCCGCGTCTCCGACCGCGCGCAGTTCATCGTCGTCACGCACCAGAAGCGCACGATGGAGGCTGCCGACGCGCTCTACGGTGTGACGATGGGCGCGGACGGAGTCTCGCAGGTGGTGTCGCGCCGGCTGCCGCGCGAGGAGGCGGTTGCCGTCTCGGCCGCTTGACGCGCGACCAGTAGCGTTCGCGCGCGATGGCGAGATCGTGGGCAGAGCTCCTCGGCGAGAGTGGGGGCACGCACGAGACGCCGGAGCAGCAGGCTGGGTTCTTCGGCCGGCTCCGGGAGTCGCTCTCCAAGTCGCGGCGCGCGCTGACGCAGCAGTTCGCCGGCTTCGACCCGAACGCCGAGGACGCCTGGGAGCGGCTCGAGGAGGCGCTGATAGCCGCCGACGTCGGCGTGCGCTCGACGGCCGAGCTCGTCCGGCGCCTGGAGGAGCGCGGCGGTCTGGACGGGCTCCAGGCCGAGCTGGCGGCCCTGCTCGGTGAGCCGGGGACGCTCCACGTCTCGGCGCGGCCGTCGGTCATTCTCGTCGTCGGCGTGAACGGCACCGGCAAGACGACGACAATCGGGAAACTCGCCGCGAAGCTTCGCGACCACGGGCACTCGGTGCTGCTCGCCGCCGCCGACACCTTCCGCGCCGCAGCCGAGGAACAGCTCGAGATCTGGGCTGATCGTGCGGGAGCGGACTTCGTCGGTGCGCCTCGCGGCGGCGATCCGGCCGCGGTCGCCTATGACGCGATCGAGGCGGCGACCGCACGCGGCCGCGACGTCGTCATCGTCGACACCGCCGGACGCCTGCACACGCAGTCGAATCTGATGGAGGAGCTCGCGAAGGTCCGGCGCGTGATCGCAGCCAAGTTGGAGGGAGCCCCGCACGAGACGCTGCTCGTCGTCGATGCGACGACGGGCCAGAACGGTCTCCAGCAGGCCCGCCTGTTCGGAGAAGCGGTCGGCGTCACCGGCGTCGCGCTGACGAAGCTCGACGGCTCCGCGAAGGGCGGAATCGCGGTCGCGATCGCGCACGAGCTCGACCTACCGGTGAAGCTTGTCGGCGTAGGAGAGGGCCTGGACGACCTGCGTCCCTTCGACCCGCAGGACTTTGCCCGCGCCCTTGTCGGCGCCAAGTAACAGACTGTTACTTGGGCAGCGGCAGGCCGGCGAGATAGTCGAGAAGCGCTTCGGGAGGACGGGCCCGGAAGGCGATGTCCAGGAGCACACGTCCGGCGGTCGGTTGCAGGCGACCACGACGGTACTCCTTCACGAGCAGGCGCACCTGTTGATAGCTCGGCTTCGGCAGGCCGAGATCTCGCGCAAGGAAGCCGATTCTGCGGTTCGTCTCCGCCATCGGCTCGCGCCGATCGTCGAGCCACGCGACGGCGGCAACGAGTCGACTGTCGATCCGCGGTGCAGCTGCGGTCATCACTGGAGGATGGCCCTACGGTGCCGAGCTGTCTGTGCCCAGAGTGGGCCGCGTTCTCCCCAGGCCTAGTAACAGACTGTCACTTGGGCCGGCTTTGGGGCGGGCGACGGCTGTTCGAGCGTGGCCGCACGTACACTGTCCGGCCGTGTTCGACACGCTTTCCGACAAGCTCCAGCACGCCCTCGGCGACCTGCGCGGACGTGGGCGGCTCGACGAGGAATCGGTCTCGAAGGCGATGCGCGAGATCCGCCTCGCGCTGCTCGAGGCCGACGTCAATCTCCAGGTGATCAAGGACTTCGTCGCCCGCGTGAAGGAGCGCGCGGTCGGTGAGGAGGTGACGAAGAGCCTGACGCCGGGGCAGCAGGTGGTGAAGATCGTCCACGAGGAGCTGACCGCGACGATGGGTGGGGCAGACTCCCGCCTCGCATTCGCGCAGCGCGGGCCGACCGTGATCCTGCTCGCCGGCCTGCAGGGCTCGGGGAAGACGACCGCAGCCGCGAAGCTCGCGCTCATGCTGCGTAAGGACGGCCGTTCGCCGGCGCTCGTCGCCGCCGATCTCCAGCGCCCCGCGGCGATCGACCAGCTCGAACAGCTCGGACGTCAGATCCAGATCCCGGTCTATGCCGAGGAACGCAAAGACCCGGTCGCCGCGGCGCGTCGGGGGATCGAGTGGGCGAAGGAGCAGGGCGCCGACACGGTGATCGTCGACACTGCCGGCCGCCATCAGGTCGACCAAGCGCTGATGGACGAGCTCGAGCGGATCGGGAAGGAGACCCGGCCGCTGAACGTCCTGCTCGTGCTCGACGCGATGACGGGCCAGGAGGCCGTGAACGTCGCGCGGGCCTTCCAGGAGCGCGTGGCGTTCGACGGGATCCTGCTGACGAAGCTCGACGGCGACGCGCGCGGCGGCGCCGCGCTCTCGGTCCGGGCAGTGACCGGGAAGCCCGTCAAGCTTGCCTCGACCGGCGAGAAGCTCGACCAGCTCGAGTGGTTCCACCCCGACCGCATGGCCTCGCGCATCCTCGGCATGGGCGACGTCCTCACCCTGATCGAGAGGGCCGAGCAGGCCGTCGAGGCCGACGAGCAGGCCGAGCTCGAAGAGCGGCTCCGTGCGGGCGAGTTCACGTTCGACGACTTCCTCGCGAGCTACAAGATGCTCCGCCGGATGGGGCCGCTGAAAGGCGTCCTCTCGATGATCCCCGGCCTCGGCAACCAGCTGAAGGGCCTCGAGGTCGACGAGCGTGAGCTCGGGCGCGTGGAGGCGATGATCCTCTCGATGACCCCGCGGGAGCGGAGCTTCCCGCATACCATCGACGGCTCCCGCCGCCGGCGGATCGCGCGCGGGAGCGGGACGACCGTGCAGGAAGTCTCACGCCTCCTGAACGCGCGCAGGGAGATGCAGAAGCTGATGAAGCAGATGGAGCAGGGCAAGATGCCCGCTTTCCCGCAAATGACACGGAGGTAAGGATGGCAGTACGGATGAGGTTGACCCGGGTCGGGTCGAGGAAGAACCCGATCTACCGGGTCGTGGTCGCTGACTCCCGCTCGCCGCGCGACGGGAAGTTCATCGAGATCGTCGGGCGCTACAACCCGCAGACAGACCCGTCGCTGATCGAGTTCGATGAAGCGAAGGTGAGGGAGTGGCTCTCGAAGGGCGCACAGCCCTCGGACGCGGTGTCGCGGCTGCTGAAGGCGGTGAACATCGGCTGATGACCGCCACGGGCGAGCTCGTCGCGTACCTGGTGCGCAGACTGGTCGAGAAGCCCGACGATGTGCGCGTGGAAGAGGACGAGGACGACGGTGAGCTCGTCATCCGGCTGCGCGTCGCACCGGAAGACGTCGGCCGCGTGATCGGCCGGGGAGGGCGCATCGCCCGTGCGTTGCGGACGGTCGTCCGGGCCTGCGGCGTGAACGAGGACCGCCGCGTCCTGCTCGAGATCGTCGAGTGAGAGGCGAAGCCCAGCATAAAGACGACAGCAGGGCTGTCGATCTTGGTGCGAGGCGACGTCGTGACGCCGAAGGCGTCAGCGACGGCTTCGTCGCTGTGGGGCGGATCGGGCGGCCGCACGGGCTCGACGGCTCGTTCGTCGTCGAGGACCCGAGCGCGAACGAATCCCTGTTCGAGCCGGGAGCAACCGTGTACGTCGCTGGCGAGCCTGCCGCGATCGTCGGGCGGAAGCGCTCCGGCCGCCGGCTCGTGCTCAAGCTCGACGGGCCGGCCGAGCGGGGGGCCGAGCTGACGGTCCCGCGGGCGCAGCTTCCCGAGCCCGACCCGGACAGCTACTACGTGTTCCAGCTCGTCGGGCTCGACGTCGTCGAGGAGGGCGGCCGGCGGCTCGGCGCGGTGCGCGACGTCGCCCCCGGTGTCGCCAACGACGTGCTCGAGCTCGACTCCGGCCTTGCGCTGCCGATGCACGAGGAGTGCGTCCGTGAGGTGGATCTCTCCGCAGGCAGGATCGTCGTCGCCGTCGGATTCGCCGATCGGTAACCTCGAAACTCGTGCAGATCGACGTCTTCACACTGGTTCCGCATGCCTTTTCATGGCTGACGGAGCAACGCCCCGTCGCTACCGTGCTCGGAACGGAGCTCGACCTTCGGCTCTTCGGCTACCGAGACACGACGCCCCTGTCGAACGGCCAGGTCGACGACGCGCCCTACGGCGGCGGCGCCGGGATGGTGCTCCGAGTGGACGCGGCCGCCGCTGCGCTCGATGCCACCTACGGCGGCGTCCCCGACCATCGCGTGATCGCGCTCACGCCCCAGGGCCGCCAGCTCGACCAAGAGGTCGTGGCGGAGCTCGCCGGCGAGGAGCGCCTGACTCTGCTTTCCGCCCGCTTCGAGGGCTTCGACGAGCGGATCGTCACGCACCTCTGCTCTGATGCGATCTCGATCGGCCCGTACGTCCTCTCCGGCGGCGAGCTCCCGGCGATGGTCGTCGTCGACGCGATCGCGCGCCTGCTGCCGGGCGCGCTGGCCGAGGGATCGGCCGAGCGCGAGACCTTCTCGCCCGAGCTCCAAGGCGGGCGCGAGTATCCGCAGTACACCCGCCCCCCGGAGTTCCGGGGCTGGCACGTTCCGGAGGTGCTGCTCTCCGGTGACCACGGCCGGATCGAGGACTGGCGGCGCGAGCAGAGCCGCGCCCGGAGCGCCTATGAGTGACCTCTACTCGCTGCTCGGGGTCGCGCCCGACTCGTCGGAGGACGAGATCCGTGCCGCGTACTACCGTCACATCCGGTTCGACCAGCCGGTGACCGACGCCGAGGCCGCGCACGCCCGCGAGCTGCGCGAGGCCTACGAGATCCTCTCCGACCCCGACCGCCGGCAAAGCTACGACGCCTCCCGAGGCTCGACGCCGGTCGGGACCTACACGGCACAGCCGGTTCCGGCCGAGTCGCACGACGACGACCACCGGGCCGAGTCGTGGAATCCGATCACGCGCGCGACCCGCAACCTGCCGCGCGGCTGGCGGCTGGCGATCGACTGGATCGTGACGATCGTCGGCGCGATTGCGATCGTCCTCGCGATCAAGGCGTGGGTGGTCAACCCTTACCGGATCCCGTCCTCGTCGATGGAGCCGACCCTCCACTGCGCGCGACCCGGCAGCGGTTGCGAGGCGCGCTTCTCCGACCGTGTGCTCGCGAACCGCTTCATCTACCACTTCCGCAAGCCGCACCGGGGCGACATCATCGTCTTCAAGACCCCGCCGCAGGCGGTGCAGCGCTGCGGTGCGGGCGGGACGTTTGTGAAGCGACTGATCGCGCTGCCCGGCGAGACGTGGCAGGAGAAGAACGGCTACATCTACATCAACGGCAACAAGCTGATCGAGCCGTACGTGAAGCCGGACCGGCGCGACACCGCGACCTCCTACCCGCCGAGGAAGATCCCGAAGGGGATGTACTTCATGATGGGCGACAACCGGACGCAATCCTGCGACTCCCGCGAGTGGGGGCCGGTTCCGCGGAAGAACCTGATCGGCGAGGTGTTCGCCGTCTACTGGCCGCCGAACCGCATCGGCTTCCGCTGAAAGAGCGGGTGAACCCATGGTTCCCCCGCTGGCCCCCTCCTTCGCTCGCTCGCTTCGCTCGCATCGCCTGCTGACGGCATACGTCTGCGTGCCGCGCCCGCCATGCCGGTCGCGGCGGCGCTTGTTCTCGGAGCCGAGGTGATGACTGTGACCGTTGCTCTGGATCACTGCGTCATCGCCGTGTCCGATTGGGACCGATCGAACGCTTTCTACCGCGACGTTCTCGGCGCGGAGCTCGTGCAGCTCGAGCACGGTCGCTACGCCTACCGCTTCGGCGAGCAGCAGCTGAACGTGCACGGGCCTGGCAGCGAGCCCCACCCGCGGGCTGCCGACCCGGTTCGGCCCGGGAACAGTGACCTCTGCTTCCGGTGGGGCGGGCCGATCGAGGCGGCTGCCGCGCACCTCGCGGAGCACGGCGTGGAGGTCGAGCTCGGCCCGGTCGAGCGACAGGGTGCTCGTGGGGCGGCGCGGAGCGTCTACTTCCGCGACCCGGACGGCTCATTGCTCGAGCTCATCTCGTACCAGTAGCTTTGGCTACCATTCCGTCGGCCCGCGGGCCGCCTTCCTATGTCCAAGACCATCGAGCTCCTCGAGCAGCGTCAGCTGCGCAAAGGTCGTCCCCGGTTCAAGGCGGGCGACACCGTCCGAGTGCACTTCCAGGTGATCGAGGGTCAGCGCCGTCGCATCCAGGTCTTCGAGGGGATTGTGATCAAGCGCCAGGGCGCCGGCGTCCGCGAGACCTTCACCGTCCGCAAGCAATCGTTCGGCGTCGGCGTCGAGCGCACGTTCCCGCTCCACTCCCCGAAGATCGAGAAGATCGAGGTCATCCAGGTGGGCGACGTCAATCGCGCCAAGCTCTACTACTTGCGTGAGAAAGTGGGGAAGAAGGCGCGCGTCCGGGCTCTGCAGCGGACCGACAAGCTAGGCTCAGCCGGTGCCGAAGGCTTCGACGAGGAAGAGCTCGACGAAGAACAGCCGCGGGCCGACGAGCCGCTCGCAGCAGCCGAGCCCGAGTCAGCAGAGCCTGCCGAAGAAGCTCCCGAGGCGGAAGCAGAGGTCGACGCCGAGGGCGCTGCAGACCGGGAAGCCGCGGAGACCGGGCAAGAGGCTTCTTAGCTTCGACCGCCGGCTCGGCGCCCGGTTCGTCGCCGGGGCTGACGAAGCGGGGCGCGGGTCGCTGGCAGGCCCACTCGTTGTCGCAGGCGTCCTCCTCGACTACGCACGGCTGCGCGACCATCGGGTCCGCCCGCTCGCGCTCCTGAACGACTCGAAGCAGGTCGACCGCGCCTGCCGCGAGGAGCTCTTCGTTGCGATCCTCGGCTGTGCGGAGCGAATCGCTGTCCGCGTGATCTCGCACGAGCGGATCGACCGGGAGGGGCTGCACCGCTCGAATCTCTGGGGGCTGCGCGAGGTGCTCCACGAGCTCTCGCCGCCCGCGGAGGCGTGCCTCGTCGACGGCTTCCGGCTCGGGCCGCTCGCGCCGACGCACACCGCAGTCGTGGACGGCGACGAGCGCAGTGCGGCGATCGCTGCGGCCTCTGTTGTCGCCAAGGTGACGCGCGACCGGCTGATGCGCAGGCTCGACGCCCTGTTCCCGCACTACGGCTTCGTCTCGCACGTCGGGTACATCACGCCCGGCCACTCGGCGGTCGTGCGGGAGCGGGGGCCCTGTGAGATCCATCGGCGCTCGTTCCAGGCGCTCTGCTACCTCCCCCAAGACGAAGCGCTCGCCCGCATCGACGCGGACTAGCGGGCGCGCGGCCGAGCGGCGGGCGAGGCTGCACTACCGCCTGCGGGGGTACCGCATCCTGTCTGCGAACGCCTGGGCGGGCGGCTACGAGCTCGATCTCGTCCTCCGCCGCGGCCGCCGACTCGTGTTCTGCGAGGTGAAGGCGAAGGGCGGTAACCGCTACGGCGATCCGGTGGAGATGGTCGGCCACGAGAAGGCCCGTCGGCTCGTTCAGGCCGCGCAGATGTGGCTCGCCGGGCGCCCGGACTGCGCCGGGCTCGAGGTTCGGTTCGAGGCCGTCGCTATCAGCGAGGGTCGGTTGCGGCGAGTTCCTTTGCTACTCTGACCCGTGCCGGGGGGCACTATCCCCGAACGGATGACGCTCGTCAGAACGGTCGCGAGACCCGGGCGCGTCGGCCAGGCAGGCGGTCTGGCGGGAGAAACCTTCGGCTGACAGGAACGACGTCGGTCAGCCGAAAGGAGTGCCGTGAATCTCAACCAAGCAAGTTTCAGTACCAAGGCCCGTACCTGGATCCTCCTCGCCGGGCTCACCGCGCTGTTCATCGGCGTGGGCTGGGCGATCGGAGGAGCCGCGCTGTGGTTCTTCGTCATCTTCTCCGTGGTCATGAACCTGGCGGCCTACTTCTGGTCCGACAAGTTCGCGATCAAGGCGGCCCGTGCGCAGGAAGTCTCGGAGGCGGAAGCCCCCGAGGTGCACCAGCTGGTCTCCGAGCTCGCCCAGCTGTACGACGTGCCGAAGCCGCGCGTCTACCTGATCCCGTCCGACCAGCCGAACGCGTTCGCGACCGGGCGCAACCCCGAGCACGCCGCGGTCGCGGTCACGCAGGGGCTGCTCCAGCACATGCCCCGTGACCAGGTGCGCGGCGTCCTCGCCCACGAGTTCGCGCACGTCAAGAACCGCGACATCCTGGTCTCGTCGATCGCGGCGATGATCGCCGGCGCGATCTCCGCGATCGGGAACATCTTCTTCTTCATGGGCTTCTTTGGCGGCGACGACGACGACAACCCCCTCGGCGCGATCGGCGGCCTGCTCCTGATCCTGATCGCACCGATCGCCGCCTCGCTGCTCCAGCTCGGCGTCTCGCGTCAGCGAGAGTACCTCGCCGACGCCACCGCCGCCCGCGTGCTCGGCACCGGCGAGCCGCTGGCCCAGGCGCTCGAGACGCTCGAGCGCGGCCGTCAGGCTGTGCCGATGCAGGTCAATCCGGCGACCGAGGCGCTCTACATCGTCAACCCGCTGAAGGGCGCCGGGATGGCCGCGCTCTTCTCGACGCACCCGCCGATCGAGGAGCGGATCGCGCGCCTGCGCGAGTACGACCGCAACCGAGGCATCGTCTAATAGCGCGGGGGGACCCCCGGGTGCCCCCCCCGGCCCCCCACCCCCCCCCGCGTGGCGGGCCGTGGCGTGCGACCAAC
>JBKOVL010000100.1:0-16379 GCA_046723895.1 Actinomycetota bacterium
GCCCTGAGCCGTCGAAGAGCACGTTGGCCGGTTTCAGGTCGCGATGGACGACACCGCGCGTGTGTGCGTGCGCGAGCCCCGCCGCGACCTCACGCGCGATCCGCTCGATGTCGTCGTCGGGCAGAGGCCGGCCGCCTTCGAGCCGCTGCTCGAGCGACCCGCCCGGCAAGTACTGCAGGACCATGAACGTCCGCCCGTCGGTTTCGCCGTAGTCGTAGAGCGTGCAGATGTTCGGATGGGCGAGGGCGCCGACCGCCTGGGCCTCGCGGCGGAAACGCCTCGGATCCGCCTCGCGCGCGAGCAGCTTGACCGCCACTTTCCGGTCGAGCTCGAGGTCGGTGGCGGCCCAGACCACGGCGCTGCCGCCGCCGCCGAGCTGCTCGTCGAGCCGGTAGCGGCCCGCGATAGCCTCGTCGTCCACGCGGGTAGCGTATGCCGCCTGTGGAGGAGATCCTCTCGCTCGCCGAGGCGCAGGCGCTCGTGCTCGAGCGTGCGCGCCCGCTCGCGACCGAGACGCTGGCGCTGGCCGGTGCCGCTGGTCGCGTGCTGGCTGAACCCGCCCGGGCCCTCGTCGACCTGCCTCCGTTCCGGAGCTCCGCGATGGACGGCTACGCCCTTCGCTCGGCGGACACGCCCGGGCGGCTCCCGGTCGTCTTCCGGATCGCCGCCGGCGCCCCCGCCCCGCGCTCGCTCGACGCGGGAGAGGCGATGGGGATTGCGACCGGGGGGCTCGTTCCTGACGGCGCGGATGCAGTGATCCAGCATGAGCTTGTTGACGAGAAGGCCAACGAGCTCGAGGTCGGGACGGCTGTTGCCTCGGGAGCAAACATCCGTGAGCCCGGCGGCGACGTCACGGCCGGCGCAGTAGTCGCCGCGGCCGGCACGCGGCTCGGTCCCGCGCAGATCGGGGCGCTCGCGGCCGCGGGGGTGGCGGAGGTCGTATGCACCCGCCGGGCGCGTGTCGCCGTGCTGACAACCGGAACGGAGCTCCGCGAGCCGGGCTCCGCGCTCGCCCCCGGCGAGGTGTACGAGGCGAACGGCGTGATGCTCGCTGCGCAGCTGAGCACGGCCGGTGCCGAGGTGACGCGGCTCGACCCGGTGGCGGACGACGAGGGCGCTCATCGTCGTGCGCTCGAGAGGGGGCTCGAGTTCGACGTGCTGGTCACCTCCGGCGGCGTGTCGGTCGGCCCCCACGATCTCGTCCGGAGAATCGAGGCGGAGCTCGGCGTCGAGGAGATCTTCTGGCGGGTCGCCGTCCGGCCCGGCAAGCCTGTCTCGTTCGGCGTCTGCGGGCAGACGCTCGTCTTCGGGTTGCCGGGAAACCCGGTCTCGACGCTCGTCGGCTGCGAGCTCTTCGTGCGTCCGGCGGTGCTCGCCCTGCAAGGGGCGAGCGACCCCGGCCCCAGGTTCTCGGCGGGCCGCCTCGCACAGACCGTCTCGCGGAACTCGGCGCGGGACGACCTCCTCCGCGCGCGGAGCGAGGTGACCGACGACGGCGTCGTGCTCTCGCCGGTCACCGGCCAGGAGTCGCACATGATCGTCCGGGCGGCTGAGGCTGACGCGCTCGTGCTCGTCCCGCGCGGCGAAGGGGAAGTTCACGCCGGCGCCTCGGTTCGCTACCTGCCGCTGTAGGAGAGCTCGATGCGGGCGGGACGCGCGCCCGGCTACAACTCGAACGCGTCCTGGTCGGCAGCGGGTGCGCGCCGTGTCGACCGGAACCCCAGCACGATCGCGCGGACGCTGTTGCGGATCGGCCCGCGCGGCGGCCGCTCGGACGCACTCGGGTACGGCACGTAGCGGCCTGCCGCGATCGCGGTCAGCTGTGCCGCCCCTGCCAACCAGCAGAGAACGAGAAGGAGAGCCACGATCGGGACGTACCCGATCGCGACGAGCTCCGCAAGGTACCAGGGCGCGTCCAGCCCGAGGCCGAAGCGGAACATGAACGAACCGACGAGGATGAACGGGCCGACGAGGCCGGCGACGAGGAGTGCTGCGCGTGCTCCCAGCGCGCGGTCGCGAACCTGTGGCAGCCAGAGCCAGATGTGCAGTGAGGGAAGCAGGAAGAGCAGCGCGAACGGGTTGGTGGCGACGACGAGCAGTGCGACCACCCCGAGCGCGAGCAGCGCCGCGGTGTGACCGGCGAGCTCCTCCTCGACGGTCGCAGGCCGGCGCGGAGCCAGGCGGCTGCGCGAGACGAGCCAGCCCGGGAGCGCGAGGAGGGCGAGCAGGATCAGGCCGAGCGCCGGCCAGTTTCCGGCCGCATCCGTCTCCGGCGCGATCGGGCGGGCGGTGCCGCCGGGCCAGACCCCGACCAGGCCCAGGAACAGGAACATCGCTCCGGCCCACAACCAGAAGCCGAGGCGGCTGCGGTACGCGCGCAGCGCCGGTGCGACCGGGATCTTTCGCCGACGGCAGCGCGCGAACAGGTCGACCGCCGCGACGACGAACGGCAGGAGCATCGCGATCAGCGCGAGCTCGATCGCCCAGCCGCGAACGAGCCGACTGCCGAGGTAGACGTAGCTGTGCGTTCCGCGCGCAAGATCGAGACCTTCGTCGAGCGAGCCGACGAGGCTCTGCGCGGCGCGGCCGATGTCCGTGAGCTGCTTCCGGTGCAGCCGCTCCGGCGTGTCCCCGAAGGACGCCGGCGGCCGGTTGCCGGAGGTCGTCAACGTGACCGCGGGGACCCCTCGGCCGACCAGCGGGGCCTGCTCGTAGAAGCTGAACGGAAACGCGAGGTCCGTGAGCTGCCCGAGCGCGCTCGTCCGCCTCGGCGCAGAACCGGTCTGTTCGGAGATCCGGGCTGCCGCGGTCTCGGCCAACGCCGGCGCAGGCGAGCGCGGCTGGTCGCCCGCCAACTCGAGCCTCGGCGGGCCGGGGCCGGCGATCGAATCGAGGTTGATCACCGCGACCACGCGGTTTCGGTCGGGGTAGGACTCGGCGAAGCGGGCTGCGCCGAGGCCGCCGAACGCACCCCCGTCGGTCGAGAGGAAGAGCAAGCGGTGCTGGGGCCCGACCGCCTGCGCAGACCCGGCAGGGGTCGCGTACCCCCGCGCCAGCTCGATCAGCGCCGCTGTACCGGACGCATTGTCGTTCGCACCTGGACCCGTGCCCGAGTCGTCGCGATGCGCCATGACCACGATCGCGTCCGCGTTCTGCGGTCCGACTGTGAAGAGGACGTTGCGGAGCGGGACCCGGCCGCGCCCCGGAATCGTCGCATCGAAGCGCTCGACCTGCGGCTTGAACCCGTACAGCTCCATCTTCTCGGTCAGCCAGCGAGTTGCCCCGAGCGACCCGGAGGTGCCGGGGGCGCGGTCGGGATAGAGGCGCGAGAGCTCCTCCGCGAGGGAGGCGGCGGCCGCGCCGTCGAAGGTCGGCGGGAGCCTCGGAGCCGGGAGCGCGGCCGGGTGCTCGACGCTGAACGCGACGATCAGCAGCGGCAATCCGACGAGCAGCCAGGTGCCGCGGTAGAGCCGGCTGTTGATTGGGCGCTCGGGCGTGCCACGTCGCCGCCGAGTGCGCGCCCGATCGGGTGAGGGCGGTTCGATCGCGATACCCGGGCTATAGTACGTCGGCCCCTCGGTCGGCTTCACATGCCGGATTCAGCAACCATCCTGCTCGTCGACGACGAGGAGTCGGTCCAGAAGCTTCTGGCGTATCCGCTCGAGCGGGACGGGTATCGCGTCGTGCCGGCGCGGGACGGGGACGAGGCGCTGGCGCGCTTCGACGAAGAGGACGTCGACCTCGTCGTTCTCGACGTGATGCTCCCGAAAGTCGACGGGCTCGAGGTCTGCAAGCGCCTGCGCGCTCGGAGCGCGGTGCCGATCGTGATGCTGACCGCGCGCGACGACGAGCTGGACAAGGTGCTCGGGCTTGAGCTCGGGGCGGACGACTACATCACGAAGCCGTTCTCGATCCGCGAGTTCCGGAGCAGAGTGCGCGCTCTGCTCCGGCGCGCCTCGGCGCCGCGCTACGAGCCGAGCGCCGAGGAGGCGATCGAGGTCGACGGACTCCGCATCGACCCGGTCCGGCGGGCGGTCACGGTCGACGGGAAGGCTGTGCAGCTCACCTACGTCGAGTTCGAGCTTCTGCGCATGCTGGCCGCACGGCCCGGGCGGGTCTTCTCGCGGCAGGCACTGCTGGCGGCGCTCTGGGGCGGATCCGAGTACCGCGAGCCGCGGACGATCGACGTGCACATCCGACATCTGCGGGAGAAGCTCGAGCACGATCCGAGCGAGCCGAGGTACATCATCACCGTGCGCGGGGTCGGCTACCGCTTCCGCGAGCGATGAACCGGTTCAGCGGAGTCGGCGCCCGGCTGGGCCTCGCCCTTCTCGCCGTCCTGGCCGGTGCGCTCGGCCTCGTCTATCTGATCGTCGTCCCGTCGCTCCAGAACCGCCTCGTCGACTCGCGGCTCTCGCAGCTCGAGCGCGCAGCGGACGGGCTGGCGCGAGAGCTTCCCGCCGATCGCTTCCTCTGGCCCGACTTCCTCGAGAGCGCGTCGGAGAGCGCGAACGCGCGCGTCGTCATCTACGACCATCTCGGACCGCCGACCGCGCTCGTCGTCGTCGGCGACTCGCGGGGCACGCGGTCCACGGACGTCGAGCGGGACCGCCTTGCGCTGCTCGCCGCGACGTCGGGTGGGCCGGTCAGCGGAACGGCGATCCACCGGCGCAGCCGGTTCGCGGAGGCCGTGTCGCCGGTGCCGGGGACGAACTCGGTGCTGCTCGTTTCGGCACCGTTGCACGAGGCGCTCGCCTCGGTCCGGTTCGTCCGGGAGCGCCTGCTGATCGCGGGCGCGCTCGCGCTTGCCGGCGCGCTCGGGGTCGGCTACATCGGCGCGTGGCTCTTCGCGCGCCGGCTCCGTCGACTGGAGACGGCGGCGGAGCGGATCGCTGCCGGGCAGTTCGACGAACCGATCAAGGACACCGGCGCCGACGAGGTCGGCCAGCTCGCGCGCACCTTCGACCGGATGCGTGTGCGCCTGGCGGCGCTCGACCACGCCCGACGCGAGTTCATCGCCAACGCCTCACACGAGCTGCGGACGCCGCTGTTCTCGCTCGGGGGGTTCCTGGAGCTCCTGACCGAGGAGGACCTCGATGAAGCGACGCGGCGCGAGTTCCTCCTGACGATGCGTGAGCAGGTCGACCGTCTCGCGAAGCTCGCGACCGAGCTGCTCGACCTCTCGCGTGCGGATGCGGGGCAGCTCGAGGTCGGTCACGAGCCCGTCGACCTGGTGTCGGTCGCGGAGACCGTTGTCGACGAGTTCTCTCCGCTCGGGCATGCCGGCGAGCGCTCGGTCGGGCTGGAAACGGTGGAAAGCCTGCCGGCCCTCGGCGACGAGCAGAGGGTCGTGCAGATCGGGCGGATCCTGGTCGAGAATGCGCTCGTCCACACGCCGCCCGGCACGAACGTGCTCGTACGTGTCGGAGAGGGGATCCTCAGCGTCGAGGACGACGGGCCCGGGATCCCGCCCGAGCACGTCGAGCACGTGTTCGAGCGCTTCTACCGCGCCGAGGGGCGGCTCTCCTCGGGCAGCGGGCTCGGGCTCGCGATCGCGCGGGAGCTCGCGCGGGCGATGGGCGGGTCGCTGGAGGTCGAGTCGGCGCCGGGACGGACGGTGTTCACGCTGCGGCTTCCGGTAGCGGAGGCGGCGACCCGGCCTCCTTTGCGCTCAGCTGTCTAGCAGCCTCGCGAAAACACGTGGAAACGATCCCGCCCAGGCGATCTCCTCCTCACGAGAAGCTATGTCGTCACTATAGACAACATCCTCTGACGAAAGCGTGACTAAAGTGAGGCAGATGCGTGCCCGCACCGCGATCCTGCTCGGGGTTCCTGGCCGCGTGATCGGGATCAACGCCCAGATCCGCAGCGACAGCGGCAACGCCGAGGGCGTCGGCTTTGCCGTCCCGATCAACGCCGCGCGCCGCTCGATGGCCCAGCTGCTCGCGACCGGCAAGGTCGCATATGCCTACATCGGGATCACCACCGAGGACCTCACGCTGGGAATCGCCCGCCGCTTCGGCTATCCGGTGCGCTACGGCGCGGTGATCACCTCCGTTCGCCCCGGCAGCCCCGGCGCGGGCGCCGGCCTCCGCGGCGGATCGCAGGAGCGGGACTTCAACGCCGTCGGGTTTACCTACGGCGGCGACGTCCTCGTCGCCATCGACGGCTCGCGAGTCCACGGCGCGGACGATGTCGTCCGCGCCGTCTCCGAGCGGCTGCGGCCAGGGCACGTCTCGGCGTTCACGATCATCCGGGATGGCTCTCGGCGGCATCTTCGGATCGTGCTCGCTACGCGCCCCGGCAATCAGGTAGCGCGTTAGAGACCCGGTCCGACCGGTTATCACCATGTAAAAGGTCGATTTGTCGGCCGCCGAATGCGGTAAAAAGGGGCAGTTTCCCGCGGATATGGGCGTACCGGGTACATCGAGGCACATGCTGGACTCGCGCTCCGACGGCGCAGGACATCACATCCGGCTGCGCATACCGGCCCGCGCCGAGTACATCACGCTCGGCCGGCTCGCCCTCACCGGCCTGTCGCATCTTCGGGAGCTCTCCGACGAGACGCTGGCCGATCTCAAGCTCGCCCTGACCGAGGCGTGCTCGAACTCGGTTCGGCACGCGTACCGCGACGGCCGGGAGGGAGTTGTCGATATCGACTACGACCTCAAGCCCGACCGGCTGACGATCGAGGTCAGCGACGACGGGCCGGGCTTCGACTACGTCAAGGCCGACGGCGAGGACGGCGACCTGAGCGAAGGCGGTCTCGGGATCGCGATCATCAGGTCGCTCGCCGACGAGTTCGAGCTTGGTGACCGCGAAGGCGGCGGCTCCCGGCTCCGGTTCGTCAAGAAGCTCCCGTAGTTTCCGCGTCCACGAGCGGGCTACGCTTCGCGCGTGGATGCCCCTCGGCGAAAGCTGATCGTCGTCTCGAACCGCGGGCCCGTTACGTACAGCCGCGGTCGGGACGGAGAGCGCGTCGAACAACGCGGGCAGGGCGGTCTCGTCACTGCGCTGCGGCCGCTCGTCTCCTACCACGACGTCACGTGGGTCGCGAGTGCGATGACCGATGAGGACCGCGCAGTCGCGATCGAAGCGAAGGGTGCTGCGATCGACGGCACCGTGCACGGAGGTGATGCCTACCGGCTGCGCCTCGTCGTTCACGACCACGCGACCTACGAGCGCTACTACAACCGCTTCGCGAATCCCACCCTCTGGTTCCTGCAGCACTACCTCTGGGACCTCGTCCACGAGCCGACCTCGGACCAGCGGCTCCGAGACGCATGGTCGAGCTACGAGGAGGCGAACGAGTCGTTCGCGAAGGCGGTGCTCGAGGAGCTCGAGCACGGGGGCGACGCTGCGGTCTGGTTCCACGACTACCACCTCTACCTGGCGCCTCGCACCGTTCGGCGCGCGCGCCCGGACGCGGTGCTCTCGCACTTCGTCCACATCCCGTGGCCGGAGCCGGACTATTGGACGGTGCTGTCGGGGCCGACGCGGCGGGCGATCCACGACGGTCTGCTCGCGAACGACGTCGTCGGATTCCACACGCACCGCTGGCGGGAGAACTTCCTGGTCTCGGCCGCACGCATCCTCGGTGCCGACGTCGACCACGCGCTGGGCACAGTCGAGCACGACGGCCGGCGGACGCTCGTCACCGCACGCGCGATCTCGGTCGATCCCTGCGAGTTCGACGAGCTCGCGGTGAGCGACGCGGTGCGCGAGAAGGAACGACGCGTGGACGAGATCCGCGCGGAGCGGCTGGTCGTCCGGGTCGACCGCACCGACCCCTCCAAGAACATCGTCCGCGGGTTCCGGGCGTTCGAGCTCTACCTCGAGCGTCACCCCGAGTCGCGTGGGCGCGTGACGATGCTCGCGCTCCTCGACCCGTCGCGGCAGGAGATCCCCCACTACTCCGCCTACCTCGACGAGATCCAGGGCGCGGTCGGCCACGTCAACGCGCGCTTCGGCATCGAGGGCTGGGAGCCGATCGTGCTCGAGATCCGCGACGACTTTCCTCAGTCGGTAGCCGCCTACAAGCGCTACGACGTGCTACTCGTGAACTCGGTCTTCGACGGAATGAACCTCGTCGCGAAGGAGGCTCCGCTCGTCAACGAGCGCGACGGCGTGCTCGTCCTCTCCGAGAACACCGGTGCCCACCATGAGCTCGGCGAGTGGACGCTGAGCGTGAACCCGTTCGACGTCGTCGATCAGGCCGAGGCGATCCACGCCGCCCTGGAGCTGCCCGCAGCTGATCGGCGCGCCCGGGCGGAGGCGATCCGGGCGCACGTGCGCGAGCACGACATCGAGTCCTGGCTCGCGGCGCAGCTTGCCGATCTCGACCGGATTTCCGCGCTCGCGAGCTAACGTTCGCCGCGTGACCGAGCTCTCGCACGTTGGCGAGGCGGGTGACGTTCGGATGGTCGACGTCGGCGGCAAGCCGCTCTCCCGGCGTCGGGCGGTGGCCGCCGCGTCCGTGACGATGGCGCCCGAGACGGCCCGTCGGCTCCGCGAGCTGCCCAAGGGCGACGCGCTCACGACCGCCCAGCTCGCCGGGATCATGGCGGCCAAGCGGACGGCGGAGCTGATCCCCCTCTGTCATCCGCTGCCGCTGTCGAACGTCGAGGTCACGCTCGCCGTCGGGGAGGCCTCCGTGGAGGTGCGTGCGGCCGCCGAGACGACAGCTCAGACCGGCGTCGAGATGGAGGCGCTCGTCGCGGCGAGCGTCGCCGCGTTGACTGTCTACGACATGGCCAAGGCGATCGACAAGGGGATGGTGGTCGAGGCCGTCCGGCTGCTGGAGAAGACGAAGGAGACCGCATGAGGGCGGCCGTGCTCACCGTCTCGGACGGCGTCTCGGAAGGAACGCGTGAGGATACGAGCGGCGAGACGCTCGAGCAGTTGCTCTCCGGCGAGGGGTACGAGGTCGTCCGGCGAGTCGTTCCGGACGAGCGCGACGCGATCGCAGACGCGATCTCTCAGCTGGCGGACGAGGCACAGCTCGTCCTGACGACCGGGGGAACCGGTCTCGGGCCGCGGGACGTCACCCCCGAGGCGACCATGACCGTCCTCGAGCGGGCAGCTCCGGGAATTGCGGAGGCGATCCGGGCCGACTCGATTGCCAGGACGCCTCACGCGCTGCTCTCGCGGGGGATCGCCGGGGTCGTCGGGGCGACGCTCGTCGTCAACCTACCCGGGTCGCCCGGCGGCTGCCGGGACGGGTACGCGGTGCTGAAGCCGGCCCTCGGGCACGCGCTCGAGCTGCTGGCCGGCGAGGCGGGCGGGCACCGACAGACGTGAGTCGTCGATGAGCACGATCGAGCTCCCGCGGCGATTCGCGTCGCTCGTCAAGATCGAGCACACCGTCTTCGCGCTGCCGTTCGCCTACGTCGGCGCGCTGCTCGCGGTCGACGGGATCCCGACCGCGCACGACCTGCTCTGGATCACGCTCGCCATGGTCGGAGCGCGGTCGCTCGCGATGGCGTTGAACCGGCTCGTCGACGCAGAGATCGATGCGCGCAACCCGCGGACTGCAGGGCGAGAGCTTCCCGCCGGGCGCCTGACGACCGTGCAGGTCGGGCTCTTCTGCCTGGCCTCGCTCGCGCTCTTCCTCGTCGCCGCCTGGCAGCTCGACCCGATCGTCCGCTGGCTGTGGCCGATCCCGGTCGTCGGCTTCGTCGTCTATCCGTACCTGAAGCGCGTCACCTGGCTGGCCCACCTCTGGCTCGGCGCCGTGGACGGGCTCGCACCCATGGGCGCCTGGGTCGCGATTCGCGGCGACCTCCCCTGGCAGGCCTGGGCGCTCGGCGGCGCCGTCGCCGCCTGGGTCGGCGGCTTCGACCTCTTCTACTCCCTCTTCGACGTCGAGGTCGACCGAGCCCAGGGCCTGCACTCGTGGGCGACTCGGTGGGGCGTGCGCGGCGTCTTCCGGGGCGCGCGGGTACTGCACGTCGCGACCGTCGGCTTCCTGGTCGCCGCGGGTCTGGGCCTGCCGGTCGGCGTGCTCTACTGGCTCGGCGTCGGCGCGGTAGCGGCGCTGCTCCTCTACGAGCACTCGCTTGTCCGGCCCGGCAACCTGCGCCGCCTCGACGCGGCCTTCTTCACGATGAACGGCGTGATCAGCGTGACCTTCTTCCTGTTCGTCCTCGGGGACGCGCTCGCATCGTGACGCTCTCGGCACGGACCGGACACGGACACGTGCGCCGTTTCTCGCTAGGCTCGCGGTGGGGAGGAGGCCGGGCACGCCTTCAGGGCGCCGCCGACCATGGGTCGCGGGGTCGCGCGGGCGCATGATCGCGGCACGGGCTCTCGGCCGGCGCTTCGGCGCCAAGCGGGTGCTCGAGAACATCGAGCTCGACCTGCCCCGCGGGGGCTTCCTGCTCGTCACTGGCCCGAACGGGTCGGGGAAGACGACGCTCCTGCGCCTCCTCGCCGGGCTGCTGCTCCCGACCTCGGGTGAGCTGCGGGTCGATGCGCCGCGCGAGCGGGTCGGCTTCCTCGGGCACGAGCCGCTCGTCTACCGGGAGCTGACCGCGCTCGAGAACCTCGATCTCTACGGTCGCCTCTACCGCGTGCCCGAGCGGCGCGAGCGGATCGGGATGCTGCTCGAGCGCTTCGGGCTCTGGGAGGCGCGGAATCGCCGCGCCGAGACGTTCTCGCGCGGCATGCTCCAGCGGCTCGCGCTCTGCCGGACGCTTCTCCACGACCCCGAGCTGCTCGTCCTCGACGAGCCGTTCAGCGCGCTGGACGACGAAGGCGCGGCGCTACTCGACCGCGAGCTCGCCGACCTGCGGTCGAGCGCGACCTTCGTCGTCGCCACCCACGATCCGGAGCGCCTCGCCGCGCTCGCGACCGACCAACTCGCGTTCGCATGAGCCGCAGGCCTGACGGAGGCTCACCAAGCGCGGAGGCGCAGGCCTTGCCGGCGCCCGGGCGCGGGGCGGTGAGCCGGTACTTTGCGGACGTCGCCGTCCTCGCGCGCAAGGACCTGAAGCTCGAGCTGCGTGCCCGCAGCACGGTGCCGGCGATGCTGCTCTTCGTCGTTGCCGCGCTCGTCGTCTTCCATTTCGCGCTCCCCGCGGACAGCAGCGAGCTCGCAGCCAAGGGGATGCTCTGGATCGCGATCGTCTTCACGGCGCTCCTCGGCCTCACCCGCGCCTTCGTCGCCGAGCGCGAGCAGCGGCTGATCGACGGACTGCTGCTCGCCCCCTGCGACCGCAGCGCGATCTGGCTCGCCAAGTCGGTGTCGGTGCTCGGCTTCCTCGTCGTCGCCGAGCTGGTCGCGCTGCCCGCGTTCGCGCTCTTCTTCTCCGGAATCGACGGTGCGACCGTCGCGGGAGTGGCCCTGGCCGACGTCGGGATCTGTGCGGTCGGCACCGTGCTCGCGGCCATGGCGGTCGCCGGCCGGGCGCGGGAGCTGCTGTTGCCGCTCCTCTTCCTGCCGCTCGCGATCCCGATCGTCGTCGGCGGCGTCGGCGCCAGCGTGACCAGGGAACCCGGCCGTTACCTGGGCTTTCTCGTCCTCTACGACGCTGTCTTTGCGATCATCTCGTGGGCCTCCTTTGAGTACGTGGTTACGGAATAACCAGGTCCCGGCGCTGGCCGGGCTCGCCGCCGTGCTGCTCTGTACGGCGATCGCGCTGATCTTCTTCTACGCCCCGGTGGACGAGGACGGCCTGAACCAGAAGATCTTCTACTTCCACGTCCCGATCGCGTTCACTTCGTATGCCTGTTTCGGCTGGGCGGCGTGGAAGGCGTTGCTCGTGCTCTGGAAGCGCAAGCCGGGGGCGGATCTGGAGAGCTACGTAGCGATCCACCAGGGCGTGATCTTCGGGGCGATGACGCTGATCACCGGCTCGCTCTGGGCCAAGTTCCGCTGGGGCGTCTGGTGGACGTGGAGCGAGCGGCAGCTCGTGCTCTTCCTCGTGCTCTTTCTGTTCTACTCGGCGTACTTCATGCTCCGCTACTCGCTCGAGGACGGGCCGCAGCGTGAGAACGTCTGTGCTGTCTACGCGCTCTTCGGCGTCGTCCTGATCCCGATCAGCCTGCTCGCGATCCGGCTCGCCGAGAACTACATCCACCCGATCGCCTTCAACCGGCACGGGCCGCAGATGGCCGGCTCGCAGTTCTTCACCTTCTGTGTAGCTCTCGCGGCGATGCTCGCCCTCGCCGGCGCGCTCTACCGCGTCGAGCTGCTCGGCAAGCGGCTCGACGCGCGGCTGCGCGAGCTGAGGGAGGCACTGGCCGGATGACCAGTCGCCTTAGGCTCGACGGAGGCGACAAAGGAGCGGAGGTGCCGGCTTTGCCGGCGCCGGAGCGGGTATGAGCAACGAGGAAAAGTACGTTGCCGCCGCCTACCTCGTCGTCTTCGCGTTCGTGCTTCTCTATCTGGTGATCATGGCGCTGAAGCTGACGCGGCTCGAGCGGCAGGTCGGCGAGCTCGCCGAGCTCGCGAAGAGGCGCGCGGGTGGTTGAGCTCCTCTTCTGGCCCGCGCTCGTTGCGTACGGCGAGGCCGCGCTCGCCTACGCGGGCGACGCGCGGCGACCCGGCACGGCCGGGCGCCTTGCGACATGGGGCGTCCGCGTCGGGTGGCTCCTCCAGACTGCGCTCCTGAGCGCGCAGGCCGTCCGGGCGGACGGCTTCCCGTGGTCGACCTGGGCGGGCTCGCTGAACCTCTTCGTCTGGCTCGTCGTCACCGTCTACCTGGTCTGGGGCTGCCGGGCCCGCTACCGTCTGCTCGGGCTCGCGGTCATGCCGCTCGCGGCGGCGCTGCTCGTGCTCGCGCGCGTCGGCGGCGGGACCGGAGACGGCTCCGGAAGCCGCTACTCGACGATGTTCCTCGTGCTCCACGTCGGGCTCGTCTCCTTCGCGTTTGCGGCGTTCACGCTGGCGGCCGCGCTCTCGGTCCTCTATCTGTGGCAGGAAGGGCGGCTGAAGCAGCGCCGACCCGTCGGCCTGCTCGGGCGGGCGCCGTCGCTCCTCACGCTCGAGACGCTGACCGGGCGCACGATTGCGGTGGCGCTGCCTGCCCTGACGGTCGGGATCGTCGCCGGGCTCGTCCGCCTGCGAAGGGACGGCGCCGCCGTCGACGCCCTGATGGGGGTCACGCTCGGCACCTGGGCCGTCTACGCGCTCTACGTGTTCCTGCGCTTCGAAGCGGGGTGGCGCGGCAGGCGAGCCGCCTACCTCGCCCTTGCCGGCTTCGCGCTGGTGATCGTCGCGCGCCTCGGCCTCCAACTCACCCACTTCAGGTGATCCACTGGTGAACCTGACGCTTGTCGGACTCTCGCACCAGTCGACGCCGATCGCGGTGCGCGAGCGCGCGTTCGTCCCGCTCTCGGAGGCGGCGGCGCTCGCGCGCGAGCTCGCCGCGGCCGGCGAGGCCGTCTGCCTCTCGACCTGCAACCGCACGGAGCTGTACCTCGTCGGGCCGGACGCCGAGGAGCGGGCGCTCGCCGCGCTCACGCGCGTGAGCGGGCTGCCGGAGGAGGAGCTCCACGGTGTCGTCTATCGCCTCCGCGACGAGGCGGCTGCGCTGCACCTGTTCCGCGTGGCGGCGGGACTCGACTCGATGGTGCCGGGGGAGGGCGAGATCCTCGGCCAGGTCCGCGAGGCGTACGAGGCCGGAGCCCCCGGGGCGATCCTCGACCGGCTCTTCCGGCAGGCCCTCCACGCGGGCAAGAAGGTGCGCGCGGAGACGGCGATCGGCGAGAGCCCGGCGTCCGTCTCGTCGGCCGCGGCGGCCCTCGCCCAGCAGGTCTTCGGCAACCTCGACGGTTGCCGGGTGCTGCTCGTCGGCGCCGGGCACGTCGCCGAGCTCGCCGCCCGCAGCCTCGCGGCCCGCGGTGCCTCGATTGCGTTCGTCGCGAACCGCTCCCCCGAGAGCGCCCGTGAGCTCGCCGGACGGTTCGGCGGCGAGGCGATTCGGCTCGAGGAGGCCGCCGGCCGGCTGGCCGGCGTCGACGTCCTGCTCTCGGCGACCGGCGCCCCGGAGCGAACGCTGACGCGTGGGCACGTCGAGGCGGCCCTTCGCGACCGCAAGGGACGGCCCCTGTTCCTGATCGACCTCGCCGTACCGCGCAACCTCGATCCGGAGATCCACGAGGTCGACGGCTGCTTCCTCTACGACATCGACGACCTCGAGTCGGTCGTCGCCGCCGGCCTCGCCGGACGCCGCCGCGAGGCCGCGCGGGCAGAGGGGATCGTCGCCGCGGAGGCGGAGCGCTTCCGCAAGTGGCATGCGTCGCGCGAGGTCGTTCCGGAGATCGCCTCGCTTCGCGCCTGGGCCGAGGAGATCCGCGCCGCCGAGCTCGAGCGGGCGAGGGCCCGGCTCGGGCTCTCGGAGGACCAGCACGCTGCGGTCGAGTCGGTGACCGCCCAGATCGTCGCCAAGCTGCTTCATCTCCCGACGGTGCGCTTGAAGGAGGCGGCCGCCGGCGCGAACGGCGGCAGTTACGCCGAGGCCGTGCGCCACCTGTTCGGACTCGACGAACCGGCCCGCTGATGCTCGTGCGCGTTGGCTCGCGCGGCAGCCGCCTCGCGCTGACGCAGGCGTCGCTCGCGGCCGACCGGTTGCGCGGGCCCGGCCGCGAGATCGCGCTCGTCCCGATCACGACCGCGGGCGACCGCGACCGGCGCAGCCCGTTCGGCCAGATCGGCGAGCGCGGTGTTTTCGTCAAGGAGCTCGAGGAGGCGTTACTCGCCGGGCGGATCGACGTCGCCGTCCACTCGGCGAAGGACATGACCTCGTCCGACACGGCCGGGCTTGCGGTCGGCGCCTATCTCGAGCGGGAGGATCCGCGTGATGCGCTCTGCGGCGCCACGGGGCTCCGGCCCGGGATGCGGATCGGCACCGCCTCGGTTCGGCGGCGCGCACAGCTGCTCGCCCTGGAGCCCGGCCTCGCGATCGAGCCGCTCCGCGGCAACATCGACACGCGGCTGCGCAAGCGCGGCGAACGGGGGCTCGATGCGGTCGTCCTCGCCGCCTGCGGGCTGGACCGCCTCGGACTCAGGGACGAGATCGGGCACCGATTCGAGCCCGACGAGCTCCTGCCGGAGGCGGGACAGGGTGCGCTGGCGATCCAGGTGCGGGCCGGCGAGGAGGAGCTCGTGTCCGCGGCCGACGACGCCGAGACGAGGCGACGCGTGGAGGCGGAACGTGCCTGCGTCGCTGCCGTCGGCGCGGGGTGCCTCGCGCCGGTGGCCGCATATCACGACGGATCGAAGCTCGTCGGGCTGGTCGCGGACGAGAACGGGCGCTGGCTCGAGCGTCGGTCCGGCGACGATCCGCGCGCACTCGGAGAGGAGCTGGCACGGCTCGCGGCCGAACGGTCGTCCTGACGCGGCCGGCCGGCCGGAACGAGCGCCTCGCGGCGCGTCTACGCGCCGCCGGCTACGAGGTCGTCGTCTGTCCCCTCGTCGAGATCGAGCCGATCGAGACCGGCCCGGTCGAGCTCGACGGCTACGACTGGCTCGTCCTGACGAGCACCACCGCCGCGCGTGAGCTGCGCCGGCGGGCGGCCGGGCGGGCCGTCAGCGTGGCCGCGATCGGACGGGCGACGGCCGACGCCTGGGGCGACGTCGACCTGGTCGCGGAGGTCTCGACGCAGGAGGGGCTTCTGGCCGAGCTGCCCCGGCCTGCCGGCCGGGTGCTGTTCGCCGGCGCGGAAGGCGCGCGCCGGCTGCTCGTCGAGGAGCTCGGCGCCGACTTCGTAGCGCTCTACCGGACGTGCGCGGCGCCCCTTGCCGAGGCACCTCGAGGGGATCTGGCCGTCATCGCGTCTCCTTCGGCGGCGCGCGCGCTTGCGGCTGTCGCTCCGACGATGCCGGTGGTCTCGATCGGGCCCCAGACGACCGCAGCCGCCGAGGACGCGGGCCTCGCCGTCCTCGCGGAAGCAGCCGCGCCGAGCGTCGAGGCGCTCGTTTCCGCAGTGGCCGAGGCCGGGTAGCCTCCCGACGTGTTCGTCACGTTCTTGTCGGACTTCGGGTTGCAGGACGACTTCGTCGGCACCTGCCACGGCGTGATCAAGCGGATCGCGCCGGATGCCCAGATCGTCGACATCACGCACGGGATCGAGCCCCAGGCGGTGCTCCAGGGTGCGGTCGTGCTCGCGAACACGTTGCCGTACATGCCCGACGGCGTCCACCTCGCGGTTGTCGACCCCGGCGTCGGTGGGACCCGGCGGGGACTCGCGCTCCGCGACACCACGGGCCGCCTCTACGTCGGACCGGACAACGGCCTGCTCGTGCCGGCCGCGGAGAAGCTCGGCGGCATCTCGGCGGCGTGGCAGTTGACGAACGCGGGCTACATGCTCCGGCCCGTCTCGCGTACCTTCCACGGCCGCGACGTCTTCTCTCCCGCCGCTGCGCATCTCGCCAC
>JBKOVL010000118.1:0-5921 GCA_046723895.1 Actinomycetota bacterium
CGCGGACCCACGGCCTGGTCCGACCTGGATCCCGTTCGTCTTCGCGAAGTGGACGAAGTCCCAGACGATCAGGAAGTAGTCCGCGAAGCCCATCTCGCGGATCGTCTTCAGCTCGAACTGGAGCCGGTCGCGGAGCTCCGGCGTGATCCGGTCGTAGCGCCGCGCGAGCCCCGCCTCGCACAGCTCGGCGAGGTACTCGAACGCGTCGCGGCCGCCCGGGGTGTCGAAGCGCGGGAGTAGCAGGCGGTCGGTTTCGATCGTCACGTTGCAGCGCTCGGCGACCTCGAGCGTGCGGCGGAGCGCGTCCGGGTAGGCGGCGAAGTCGGCGGCGATCTCCTCGGGCGCCTTGAAGTAGAACTGGTCGGAATCGAACCGCCAGCGGTTCGGGTTCTTCAGCGAGTCGCCGGACTGGATGCAGAGCAGGGCCTCGTGCGCGCGGGCGTCCTCGTGCAGTAGGTAGTGGACATCGCCGGTCGCGACGAGCGGCAGTCCGGTCGCGCCGGCGAGCTTCGCGAGCTGTGGGTTGACCCGCTGCTGCGGCTCGAGCCCGGCGTTCTGGATCTCGACGTAGGTCGCATCCCGCCCGAAGATCTGGACGAGCCGGTCGAGGTCGGCGGCCGCGTCCCCCGGCCGGTTCTCCTCGAGCGCCTTGCTGACGCGCCCGGAAAGGCAGCCCGAGAGGACGACGAGCCCGTTCGAGTGGCGCTCGAGCAGATCCCAGTCGACGCGCGGCTTGTAGTAGTAGCCCTCGAGGTACCCGAGTGAGGAGAGCCTGATCAGGTTCGCGTAGCCCTCGTCGGTCTCGGCGAGGACGGTCAGGTGCGCGTAGCCCTTCTCCTGCCGGCGGCGGTCGTCGGTGACGTAGACCTCACAGCCGACGATCGGCTTGATCCCCTGCTTGCGCGCCTCGCGCTGGAGCTCGACCGCCCCGGCCAGCGAGCCGTGGTCGGTGAGCGTGACCGCCGGCATTCCGAGCTCGGCCGCCCTCGCGGCGAGCGCCGGGATGCGGCATGCGCCGTCGAGGATCGAGTACTCGGAGTGGACGTGGAGATGGACGAAGGCGGCCTCGGGCACCGGGAGAGCCATCGTACTACCGGCTCAGGACCGCACCTTCTGGGCGTCCCGGGCGACGTCCCAGAAGGCGAGCTCGTGGCAGCTCGACTGGAGGAACACGCGCCGCATCCGCTCCCGGTCGCCCGTCTCCGCGGCTTCGTCGAAGACGTCCCGGCACCACGCCGCGAGCTCCTGGAAGTCCGCGCCCGCGTACATGTCGACCCAGCGGGCGTACAAATCGTGCTCTGGGCGCGGCAGGTTCCGCGCGAGCTCTGCGTAGCCCCACATGCACGGCAGAAGCGCGGCCACGAGGTCCGCGAAGTCGCCGAGGGCGGCGATGCGGAGAAGGAAATCGGTGTAAGCGCGGGTAACGGGCAACGCCTCCTCGCGCTCGAGCTCGTCGGCCGCGATCCCCCACTCTGCGGCGTACCGCCGGTACAGCTCCATCTCCGTTCCGAGGATCTCGCCGGCGAGCTCTGCGAACCGCCGCTGCAGCTCGAGCCGCGGCGCCCGCGCAGAGGCGAGCGCGAGCAGGCGCCCGTACTCGACGAGGAACAGGTAGTCCTGTCGGACGTAGACGCGGAACGCGTCCGAGTCCAGCGTCCCCTCCCCGACCCCACGCACGAACGGGTGGGCGTGCTGCGCCGCCCAGATCGGCTCCGCCTCGGCGCGCACCTCGTCGCTAAAGCGCACCGAGCGTGTCCCAGTAGAGGAGCTCGTAGGTCTGGAGCAGGCGGGCGGCCGTGCGGGCTCGGGCGGGCGACTCGCCGGCCGCAAGTCCCTGCTCCGCGACCGATAGTGCCTGATCGGCGAAGCCCGGCGGCGGTTGGGCGAAGAACTCGAAGAACGAGATGTCGTACCGGCCGCGGAGCGCCGTTGCGATCCGTCGGCACGCATCACCCCACGCGTTCAGGTTGACGAGGAAGGCGAGCGCGACGTCGGCGCGGCCGCCGTTGAGGGCGAGCCAGGAAACGAAGGCCGGGTAGGCCTGGCAGCCGGCGAGCGGCTCGTACTCGTCGGGGGCGCCGACGGACTCGGCGAATGGCTCGAGTAGCTCGAGTGCCCGGCCCTCGCCGTTCGCGCTCGAGAGAAAGAAGTCTCCGGCTGGCTGCTCCGGGAAGCGGGCGGCGAGCTGCGCGAAGCTCCGCCGATCGCTGGCGATGATGAGTCCCTGCTCGGCCGCGAACGCCCGGAGCGCCACCTCGGAGGCGGTACCTCGCTCAATCGCGGCGAGAAAGGGGTGCTCCCGGACCCGACGCTCGACCTCCTCCAGCTCGCGGCGTAGCCCGTCGAGCAGCGAACGTGCGGTGGTCGCCTCCACGGCGCCGTTCTAGCACGCCTGGGCGAAGCGGACAGCGCCCCGAGCGGCGCCGGAGTCAGAGCCGCTTCGCGAGCAGAACGCGGCTCTCGCCTGCCCCGTCGTAGCCCTCGACCTCGGCCTCGACTCCGAAGCCGAGCCGGCCGTGGAAGGCCAGCGAGCCGGTGTTCGCCGGCGAGGTGACGCAGTGCACCGAGGTGCGTCCGGCCGCCCGTGCAGCGTCGAAAAAGCGCTCGTAGAGCTCCCGCGCGAGGCCGGCGCCTCGATGCTGCGGCGCGACGCCGACGAAGTGGACGTACGCCTGATCCGCGTAGGTCTGGGAAAGGAAGCCGCAGAGGAACCCCGCCAGACCGCCCTCGTCGTCCTCGGCGACGAAGGACGTGTCGCGAAAGTGGGTGAAGAAGAGGCGCGGCAGCATGTCCCGCATGTGCCGGCCGCCCCACCAGTCGTCGATCACTGCCACGGCGGGCGCGTGGTCGAAGGGCTCGGCATGACGGATCCTCAACGCCGGTAGGTCCCGGTCAGACCGGCCGTGGCGAGGACATGGCCCTCGATCGCCTTGTCGAAGCTGAGCCGACGGTCGCTCGGCCCGAGCTCGGGGTCGGCGTCGAGCGCGTAGAGGGTGAAGACGTAGCGGTGGGGCTTTCCGGGCGGAGGGCACGGCCCACGGTAGCCGGACGCGCCGAAGTCGTTGCGCCCTTCGGCCGGCGCGGGCTCGCCCCCGGCGAGCGCGCCGGCGGGCGGGAGGTTCCACGCGAGCCAGTGCGTGAACGGGTAGCGGCCGGCGTCAGGGTCGTCCAGGCAGAGGGCCACGGATACCGTGCCCTCGGGCGGATCCGTCCACGCGAGCGGCGGCGATTCGTCGTCGCCGTCGCAGGTGTGCTTCGCCGGGATCGGCTCACCGCCTACGAATGCCTGGCTCGACAGCTCCATCCGTGTACTACTACCGGACTCGCCCGCCTCGAGCCGTGCTCAGCGGCGACGAACGACCAGCACCGCAGTCCCGAGGGCCCGACCGGCCCGCGCTCGCACCGTCGCTCTTCCCGGTGCGAGGGCGCGTACACGGACGCTAACCTGCCGTGCCGGGGGAGCGACCGAGGCCACTCGCTTCGCGGTCACAGACCAGGTCGGCACTGCGCCGACACGGTTCCCGTAGGCATCGCTCACGCGGGCGGTGAAGGCACGACTCCGACCGATCGTCAGCGTTGCCTTCTGCGGCGACACCACGAGCCTGGCCGGCCGCGCCGCCGCGATCGCGACCGGCTGCCCCGCCGGTGCCAGCCCCGGCCCCGAGCCCTGCAGCGTCGCGGTTCCGGCGAGCGTGTCCCTGTAGAAGAAGCTTCCGCTCGCCGTCTGCCCCGGCGCGATCGACACGGCGAGCGTCTTCGACCAGGGGCCGGTGGTCGCCGTCGAGAATCGCCCGGCGGCCGAGCTCGACGTCAGCGTCGCGGCCAGCGCCGAGCCGGCCACGCCGGCCGCCACGATCCTCAGCGGCCCGGAGGGCACGCCTGCGACGAGAAGCTTCGGCGCCCCGGTGAACGACACAGGTACGGGTGCAGCCGGACAGGCGTAATCACCGGAGAACCCCGAAACCGGAAACTGCACGAGCTGGATCGAACCGCCGTTGAACGCCGTCCCTGCGCACATCGACTGCGCTTCCTGGAGCGAGGCTGCCCCGGGCACCCACGCGGGCAGCCCGTCGAAGACGAGCGTGTTGCCGGTGATCGACGCCCAGCCGGAGGACGTCGAATAGATCCCGACCTGGGCGACACCGACGGACCGCAGGTAGTCGACCTCCCCCTGAAGGGTGGCAACGTTCCGGGCAGGATCCTGCGTCCAGCTGTTCTCGGTCTCGATATCGAGCCACCACGCAAGAGGAGAGGGCGTCGTCAGCGCACCGGCACCCGCCTCGCCGAGCGAGACGTACGCCGCGACCGCGATCGCATAGCTGTCGGCCGCGGCGTCCCAGCCGTAGTCGTAGTGGCACTCGAGCGTGTCGGCACCGGGATTGTCGGCGGTGTTACAGGGCTTCGGAGCCGCCTGCCCGTTCGGCCAGTGTGTCGAGAGCAAGGGCCCCGGGTCGGCGGTGTTCGCGTACAGCTGGGCAGCGGCGCCCGCCCACGCCAGCTCGCTCGCGCCGTTTCCTGCGCCCAGGCAGGGGTTGGGACTGAACGGCCGGCCGCCGTTGACCCCGACGATGCCGAATGCCCCGTCGGTCGGGAACTGGCCCGCGCACTGCGGAAACGAGAGGTCGTAGCCCACTGTCCCCGGGACGGCCGCGGCGCCGCCCGTGCTCGGCGCGGCGACCAGGAGGAGCAAGCACAGTCCGGTCAGGCGCAGCGGATTTTTGCCGTGACGCGTCTGTGCCTACTCCGTGTCGGCTTCGGCCGCGGCGTCGCTATCGCCGACCCGCTTCCGCGCCTTCCAGAAGACCAGCGACCCGGCGAGCGCGGCGGCGACAGCGGCGGCGAGGGCGGGCTTGTTCGGCCGGCCGGCCTCGACCGCGGGTACCGCCTGGCGCGCCTTCCTCCTCGCGACGCGCTTGCCGACCTTCCAGGTCGCCCAGCCGATCACGGCGTTCCGCTTGTTGATGATGCTCATCGATGCTCCCCCCTTCCTTTCCTCAGGCCTTGGCCGCGGCCCTGCGCTTGTTCGGGAGATGGATCGCGCGGCCGAGCGCGACCAGGCCGGCCTCCTTGATCGCCTCCGAGAGCGTCGGGTGGGCGCACATTCCGTCCGCGACCGTCTCGACCGTCGCCTCGGCGTCGAGCGCGACGACGCCCGCCTCGACCAGGTCGGTCACGTGCGGGCCGACCATCACGAGCCCGAGCAGCTCGCCGTAGCGCGTCTCGTGGATCGACTTCACCCAGCCGACCGTCTCGTTCTGCATCACCGCCCTGGCGTTCGCGACCCACGGAAAGACGCCGACGGCGACGTCGTCGCCGTACTGTTCCCTGGCCTCTGCCTCGGTCAGGCCGACGCCGGCGATCTCGGGGTCGGTGTAGATCGGCCGCGGGACGCCGCGCGGCTCGACGACGGCGTCATGGCCCATCGCGTTCTCGGCCGCGACCTCGCCCTCGCGGAAGGCGGTGTGCGCGAGCTGCCAGTAGCCGACGCAGTCGCCGACGGCGTAGATGTGCGGGACCGTGGTTCGGCGGCGCTCGTCGGCGGCGATTCCCTTGCGTGGGTCGAGCTCGACGCCGATCTCCTCGAGCCCGAGGCCCTCGACAACCGGCGCACGGCCGACCGACACGAGCATCAGGTCCGCATCCACCGTCTCGCCGTCACCGAAGTGGACGGTCAGCGAGCCGCCCTTGTCCTCGACCTCGTTGCACTGCTTCTCCAGATGGAGCGTGATCCCGCGCTTCGCGAACTGCTTCGCGAGCTCCTTGGACGCGTCCTCGTCTTCCATCGGGATCAACCGCGGGAGCATCTCGATGATCGTGACCTCGGAGCCGAAGCGCCGGAAGATCGAGGCGAACTCGCAGCCGATGATCCCGCCCCCGAGGACGACAAGCCGCGCCGGCACCTGCTCCTGCGCGAGCAGGCC
>JBKOVL010000188.1:0-5077 GCA_046723895.1 Actinomycetota bacterium
CGGGTACTGGGCTACGCGGAGTACGGTGAACCGGTCGGGCGACCGCTCGTCTTTCTGCACGGCTTCCCAGGGTCGCGCTTCGCGGCCGCCGTTCTGGACGAGGAAGCGCGTCTGTCGGGCGTCCGTGTGGTCGCGCCGGAGCGGCCCGGGCTTGGGCTCTCGTCGCCGCAGCCGGGCCGGTCGCTGCTCGACCACGCCCAGGACGTTCGAGCGCTCGCCGACACGCTCGAGATCGACCGGTTCGCGGTTCTCGGCGAATCCGGCGGCGGCCCCTACGCGCTCGCCTGCGCCCACGAGCTCGTCGAGCGGATTCGTTGTGCGGCGGTGGTCTGCGGGCTGGGCCCGATTGCCTGCCCGGGCGCGACCACCGGGATCGCTCGCAAGGAGCGCCTCGGCTACGTGATCGCCCGGTGCGCACCACTGCTCGCCGGGCGCGCCCTCGTCCCTGTCGCCAGGTTTGCGCGCAGATGGCCGCAACAGTTCTTGCGTATCACTTGCTGGCAGCTCGAGGAGGCCGACCGGGCGGCACTCGCCGGAGCGCTAGGCGAACTTGTCGCCGCCGACTTCGCGGAGGCCTTCCGCCAGGGTGGCGACGGCGTCGGGCAGGAGCTCGCCCTGCTCTTTCGGCCCTGGCCGTTCGACCCGAGCGCGATCCGCGTCCCCGTCCTCTTCTTCCACGGCGCCTGCGACCGCACCGTCTCGTCGGCGGTTGCGCAGGAGCTCGCCGGCACCGTTCCCGGGAGTCGACTCCGCCTCTACGAGCGCGACGGGCACTTCTCCCTGCTGACGCGCAATGCCCAGGAGATCCTCGAGGCGACGGCCCACTGACCCAGCCGTCGATCACGCTTCTCGCCCCATCAGCGTCGCACTCCGTGCGACAGGCCCTCGGCAATAGCCCCGATCAGCTCACCGTCCGGCGTGTCGCCGCTGAGCTCCCAGAACATGATCCCGCCGAGATCGTTCTTGAGCACGTAGTGCGCCTTGTGCTTCAACACGGTCGGATCGTCGAATGTCCAGAAGGTCGTTCCGTCGAACAGCCAGGCAGCGAACGCCTTGCCGTCCCAGTAGCGGGTGAAGCCGCTGCCGAGCAGACCCTTCGTCACCTTGTAGTCGTTGACGCCGCTCTCCCAGACGCCCGGAGCCGGCCCCGACGAGGGCTGGTAGAGGCCCTTGTTCGTCGGCGCGACGCCCGTCCAGCCGCGCGAGTAAAACGGAACGCCGATCACGAGCTTGCCCGCAGGTGCGCCACGGTCGAGGTACGCGTGCACCGTGTCGTCGACCGAGAAGCTCGGAACGGCGGGGTCATCCTTGGACGTGTACAGGTTCGACTGGTGGTTCGTCGTCGACTCCCACGCCCCATGCAGGTCGTAGCCCTGGACCGTCCCGAAATCGAGCAAGGAGAAGATCTTGCCGACCTCGAAGCCGGCGTCGATCTTCGCACGTGCCGCCGGCAGGAACGAGGTCAGCAGGTAATGCTTGCCCGCCGTCTCGCCGTAGGCGTCGAGTTGGTTCCGGAACTCCTCGACGAGCTTGGTGAAGTTCTGCCTGTCCTCAGGCCGGATGATGTTGCCCGCGTTTCCTTCCGACCCCGGCCACTCCCAGTCGAGATCGATGCCGTCGAAGACGCCGGCAGCGGCCCCGGGACCGCCCATTCCGTCCGAATCTGGACCCGGCAGATCGCCTTTGACGAAGAGATCGATGCAGGAAGAGACGAACTTCTGCCGTGAGGCCGCAGTGAGCGCCGCGTCGGAGAAGTACTTCGAGAACGTCCACCCGCCGAGCGAGATCACGACCTTCAGGCTCGGGTACAGCGCCTTCAGGGCCTGGAGCTGCTGGAAGTTGCCCAGAAGCGGAGGCGAGGCCACCGCCTCGCCGGTGACCGACTGCTCGGCGGTCCACGGCTTTTCGTAGTCGGCCCACTCGTCGGCAAGCTTGCAGACGACGTTGCCGGCGGCATCGGGTTCCACCTTGGCGAACGCGTAATCGAGGACGTCGAGCCTGGCCGCGGAGCCGCTCGTCGCCACGTCCTTCACTGTGTACTGGCGACCATAGATCCCCCACTCGGTGAAATAGCCGACGACCCGCGTCGACGAGCCCTTCTGCGACCCACCCGCAGCCGCAGCGCTCGAGGCAGCCACGACGGCGACCGTCCCGAGCACGACGATCGCTCGGAAAACACGCGCCAACCCGGTCATCATTCTCCCCCTTTCCGCGCGCCCGCGACTCTCGGGCCGCATACAGCAGAGAATCATGGCAACGATCCGTTGACGAAGCTTCCGTTCGCGTCGGGCTTGCCGTTCTTGTCGATGGTCAGGAGGTGCCCCAGTCCTTGACAGCCGCCGCGACCAGGATCTTTCCCGAGTGGCCGGTGCCGACCGTCCCGAACAAAATGCGATTGGAGTGGGCTTCCGCTAGCCGGGGCCTGCCTCTGAAGTCGGATCAGGTGCGATAGCCGACAGGTAGCGCCGCACGGCCTCTGCGACCGCGTCGGGTGCGTTCTCGTCCGGTGCCAAGTGATCGAGTCCGTCGATGATCTCGACGTCTGCGTTCAGGATCGTGCGCCGGAGCGCGGCGAAGAGGTCGGTGGTGATGAAGCGCGGACTCTTCTGCCCGCCGAGGAGCACCACTCGCGCGCTGATCGACGAGTAGCGGTCGACCGTTCCGTCGTCGAGTCGCGCGACCTGCTCGTGCTCCGCGAGGTTCGCATCGAGCAGCGGACACATCTGTTGCCAGCGCTCCCCCCTGACGGCGAAGCGCAGGATGAGTCGCACGAGCGGCAACGGCAGTCGTTCGAGCTGGGGTGGCGCGAAGCCGGATTGGCGAACCATTGACGCGAAGGCGCCCCGCCTGTCGCCCGTGGCGAGGAGCTCCCGATAGCGCGGTATCCACGCGAGTGGGATCGAGCCACGGACGGAGATTCCCGGCTCGTAGACGATGACCTGGGAGAAGACCGGGGAGTGTCGCGCGGCCTCGAGCGCGATCAGCCCACCGTAGCTGTGACCGAAGACCGCCGCCGCGCCGGTGGCGGCCTGCACGGCGAACAGGTCGTCGAGCTCCCTCTCGATGCTGTAGGCCCGGCCTTGGGGGCCGCTTGCGCCCCGCCCGCGGCGTTCGATCACATGGACGGCGAAGGACTGCGCGAGCACACGTGCGAAGGGAGCGTAGTCCCGCCCGGTTGAAAGGCATCCGCCGATCACGATCACGCCCTCGCCTGCGCCGAAGCTGTCGTAAGCAATGGCTGTGCCGTCCAGGGACGGAACCGTCGATCGTGTTGGCGTTGTCGGGCCCGTCATCGGCGTGTTCGCCCCCAGCCGCGTGACGCTTCAGGCGCATCGAGTCGCTCGAGCAGGCATTCCGTGTATTCGGCGTACCTTCGGTACGGAACGCCGGCCTCGTCAACGAGCGCCGCGAATCGCTCCTCCAGATGACCCCCCCAGCGTTTCACGACCTGCTCGCCGTCCGGGGTCAGCGTGAGCCGGCGACGGTTCCCGCTCCCCGGGTCGGCCGCGACCTCCAACAGACCCTGCTCCGCGAGCACGCGGGTCATGCGGCTCACCGAGGGCTCGCTGACTCCGAGTCGCTCGGCCAGAGCGCGCTGTGTGTCGGCGCCCAGCGAGCGGACCATGAACAGCGCCAAGAAGCGCGAATAGGAGAGGCCAGCCTCAGCGCGCAAGATCGAGTCCGCGGCTCGGTCGAGGCGCGCTGTGAGCGTGTGCAGGCTCCGGCTCAGATCCCTTTCCACCCGAGCAGCTTAGCATGTTAAGTTAACAAGACAAGTTGCTCCGAAAGACAGTCGCTGCTACGGCGGCGGAGAAAGGGCGCAGCTGCTCCTCGATCGGGAAACTTCATGCGGTATGCGCAGCGACCGGTGCAGTTCCGCCGTCGCTCAGGAATTAACGCTGCGTGCCTCGGGGTCGTCGCCGCGCACCCCGCGTCCGCCGTCCACCGGCACGATCGCGCCGTTGACGAAGCTCGCCTCGGGCGAGAGGAGGTGAGCGACAATCGCCGCCACCTCCTCTGGTCGGCCGACGCGCCCGAGTGGGTGCAAGCGGCGCATCTGCTCGTCGATCTCCTTCCGTTCTTCGAGCAGCGCCTCGTAGCGCTCCGTGCGGATGGATCCCAGGACGACGGCGTTGGTTCGGATTCCGCGTGGGCCGTAGTCGACGGCGAGCGCGCGAGTGAGCCCCTCGATTGCCGCCTTGGCGGTCGCGTACGGCAACGCGCCCGGTACAGGGCGCTGGGCCTGGTGGGAGGAGACGTTGACGATTGCGCCCGGGCTTTCGCTCGCGAGGAAGCGGCGAACGGCGGTCGCACAGCCGGTCACCGCGAGTCCGAGATTGAGCGTGATCAACTCCAACAGCTCAGCCGCGGGAACGTCGTGGAGCGAGGCATCGCGGAAGACCGCCGCGTTGTTCACCCAGCCGGTGAGTGGAGCGGCCGCCTCAGCCACATCGGCGGCCCGCGCCGCCACGGCTTCATCGCCGGCGTCGCCGGTCACGGCCGCGATGCGTGGATGCTCGTGTGTCCACGCCAGTGCGCCGGCGTCGACGTCGAGGACGACGACGTGACCCTCTGCCGCGAGCCGCGCCGCGATCGCTCGACCGATCCCGCGCGCGGCGCCGGTCACGACGTAGGAGCGCATCATGCTCACGGCATTGTGATCGCGGGCGACGCAGGTGGGACTGCGTCACCAGTCCGCAGCGGTAGCCGCTGTTCACGGCCGACGCTCGGAAACATGGGATAACCCACGACCGCTACGGGCACCCGATGCCGGGTAACGAGAGAGAACCCGTTGGGCTCGTCGACCGCTCCTTGGGGGCGAGCAGCGGAGAAAACGCCTGACGGAGCGGCGCAGGAGTCGAACCTACCCAGCGTGGGGCTGCCACGCCTGACCGGTTTTGAAGACCGGCTGGGCCACCGGGCCCCGCCGCTCCGTCGGCTAGCGTAGCCCGGCGATGTGTGACCCATGCGCATCTCGCCGCGGTCGCGATCGCGAACGGCGCGAAGCGTGCCTGCTCGACTGCGGTCTCGGCCGGTTTCCGCGCCTACACTGGATCGACCCGCCGGCGGCTTAGCC
>JBKOVL010000064.1:0-5536 GCA_046723895.1 Actinomycetota bacterium
CTCGGGCACTGCCCCTCAGCCTACCGAGGCGCGCGGGCGGCTCAGGAAGGCGCCGTGACGGGTTCTGCAGCGAGCGGCGCGCCCATCCTCGCCAGGCGGGCGAGATACGGCTTCGCCTCCAGCCGCTCGAACGTCTCTCTCGCCTCACCGAGCAGCGGCTCCGCCTCCTCCATCCGCTCCTGAGCGACCAGTGACTCGCCGTGCTCGAGCTGCGTGACCGCGAGCCAGAAGACGAGACCGAACTCGCGGAAGATGCCGGCCGCATTCTTGAACGCCTCCTGGTTGCCGAGGCGCCCGCGAACGCGTGCGGCCTGGGCGCGCAGGAACGGCGAGAGCTCTCCCGGGCGCAGCGACTCGATGCGCAGCAAGAGCTCCTCGACCTTGTCTGTCCGGCCCAGCGCGAAGTTGGCCTCGAGGGCGTGCACGAAGCCCGCCTTCACGGACTGGGAGCCGGCGCCGAGGATGTCGATCGCATCGAGCAGCTTGTCTGTAGCGGCGAGCGCCTCCTCGTACCTGCCCTCCGCGCGCAGCACGAGCGCCTGCCCCTCGGCGAACATCGTCCGCTGCTGCATGTCGGCGGAGCCTTCGTGCTTCGCAAGGAGCGCGAGGTACCGGCGTGCCTCCTCGATTCGTCCCCGAGCGACCTCGATCTCGGCGGGCACAACGTTCGGCGCCGACAGGGCCGCAAAGTGCGCCTCCGGAATCTCGGCCATTGCGGCAAGGGCCTGGTCCCAGCGACCCGTGTGCATCAGCGCGAACGCGCTCTCGCTGAGAAGCGTCGACTCGAACAGACGGTTGCCGACCTTGCGTGCGAGCGCGATGCCGCTCGCGTAGTACGGCAGGGCCTCGTCGTAGCGGTCGCGGCGGCAGAGGCCGTCGGCGAGGTTGTTGTAGACCCGCAGCGCGGGTGTGGGGAGATCGTTCTCGAGCGCGAGCTTGAGCGAGTGCCTGAACAGCGCCTCGGCGGTCTCGGGCCGGTTCCGCCAGGTCGAGATCACGCCGTAGGAGTTCATCGCCTGGACCAGGATCTCGGGCAAAAGAAGCTCCTCGGAGAGCGTCAGCGCGATCTCGAGCAGCTCCGAGGCCCGATCCAGGTTGCCGCGGAACGAATGCAGCCGACCGAGCTGGGCGGCAAGTGCGACAAAGTCCGCATCCGGCTCGTCTGCCGACAGCACCTTGAAGGCACGCTCCGCCCGCTCGATCCCGGCCTCGATCCGCCCGATGCGCCACTCGACGTCGCCGAGCCGCGCAGAGGCACGCGCGGCCGGGTGGGTTGCTCCGATTCCCTCGAACAGCTCGATCGCGCGCGTGTAGTGCGCTTGCGCCTCGTCGAGGCGAGCAGCGTCGATGGCCATCACACCCGAGCGCTCGTAGAGCTCGGCCTGGACGCGTGGGTCGTCGGCAAGGTCCGCCGCCTGGGCGAAGTACCGCTCGGCCTCCTCGCTCGCGGAGAACGACGCAGCCCGCTCACCGGCGCGGCGGAGCATGTCCGCGGCCTTCGCCTTCGTCCCGGCTGCATCGTCGTCGTCCGGCGCCGATTCGTAGGCAGCGAGGTAGTGCGAGGCGACGACCTCCACGACCTCGAGCTCGCCCGCCCCGAAGAGGTCTTCGAGATAGGCCGCGGCGAGCAGGTGCCGCACCTTACGATCGCGTTTGGCGAGGGTCTCGTAGGCGACGAACCGGACAAGATCCTGGAGGAAGACGTACTGCCCTCGCTCCGGCGAGCGCGGATCGCTCTGAATCGAGAGCACCTCCTTGCGCACTAGCGAGGCGAGCAGCGGCTCGAGCTGCTCCTCGGCCTCGCCGCCGACGGCCGCAACAGCCTGCTTGGTGAACGTCTTGCCGACGACGGATGCGTCCCGGAGCAGCCCCCGCTCCTCGGGCTCGAGCCCGTCCAGCCGAGCGGCGATCAGTGCATGCAGCGTCTCCGGCACGTCGAGCGCCTCGATCGGCCCCGTAGGGCGGTAGACCGTGCCTTCCTGGGCGACGAGCCCTCGGTCGAGGAGCATCCGCACCGTCTCGACCGCGTAGAGCGGGACGCCCTCGGCCCGCTCGAGGATCCGCGCGCGGAGCTCGCTGGGCAGGCCGGGCACGAAGCCCTCGATCAGCGCCTCCATCGCCGCCTCCGGCAGCGGCTCCAGCGAGAGCGACGTGAAGCCTCGCTGGCCCGCGCCCCACTGCGGATAGCGCTCGACGAGCTCTGGCCGCGCCAGCGTGACGATGAAGATCGGGTGGTTGCGCGACCACTCGAGCAGGTACTCGACGAAGTCGAGCAGCGACGCGTCCGCCCATTGCATGTCGTCGAAGACGAGCACGACCGGATCTTTTTCGGCCATCCGCTCGAAGAAGAGCCGCCAGCCGGCGAAGAGGTCTTCGCGCTCGTGGACCTGCCGCTCCTCTAGCCCAAGCAGATGCGCCAGTCGCGGCTCCACCCATTCGCGCTCGTCCGGGTCCTGCACGTGCTCGGCGACCGCGTCACGGAGTTTTACGCGGGCGCTCTCGATCTCCTCGCCCTCGACGATGTCCGCGCGCATTCGCACCATCTCCGCGAGCGCCCAGTAAGTGACACCCTCCCCATACGCCAGGCAGCGGCCTCGGTGCCAGCGGATCTGGACGGCGACGCCGTCGATGTACTTGTAGAACTCCCAGACGAGGCGCGACTTGCCGTGCCCGCCGACGGCGAGCACGGAGACGAGGTGGGCCTTGCGCTCGTCCGCGGACGCGTGGAAGAGCTCCTTGATCAGGCGCAGCTCGCGGTCGCGCCCGACGAGCGGCGGCTCCAGGCCGACGGACTTGAGCGCCCCCGCTCGCCCGGCCGTCACGCGCAGCGCGCGGTAGAGCTCGATCGGCTCGGCCTTTCCCTTCAGCTCGTGCAGTCCCGCGTCCTCATACGCGATCGCCGCCTCCGAGGAGCGCTTGGTCGTCTCCCCGACGAGGACGATCCCCGGCTCCGCTGTGGCCTGGATGCGCGACGCCGTGTTGACGAGGTCGCCCGCGACCATCCCCTGGCCCTCGGCACCGAGGGTGACGGCGGCCTCACCGGTCAGCACTCCCGCGCGCGCGCTCAGCTTCGGGTCGAGGTCGGGCACGGCGGCGATCAGATCGAGAGCGGCCCGAACCGCCCGCTCGGCGTCGTCCTCCCGCGCCGTCGGCGTACCCCAGACGGCCATCACCGCGTCGCCGATGAACTTCTCGAGGGTGCCGCCGTAGCGGGTGACCAGCGTGCGCGCGAGGTCGAAGTAGCGGGTGAGGAGCTCGCGCGTGTCCTCGGCATCGCGGGACTCCGATGCGGCCGTGAAGCCGACCAGGTCGGCGAAGAGGACCGAGACGATGCGCCGCTCCGACACCCGCGGGGCCGAGCCTGCCGGGGCAGGCGCGCCGGGCCGAAGCGCGGCGCCGCATTCGCCGCAGAACTTCTGGCCGGGGGAATTGGCCGCCCCGCACGAGCCACAGATAGACGCAAGCGCGGTTCCGCACTCGCCGCAGAACTTCTGGGCCGGCGCGTTCGCGGCCCCACAGCTCGGACAGGTCATCAGTCGCAAAATAGACCCGGTTTCCCCCGCGAACAAGGGGCGGCCGGACGCGGTAGTGTGCGGCCGATGACAGAGAACGAAGCTGTCGTCGTCGCGAGCGATGTCGCACGCCGCTTTGGTGAGGGCGACACCGCCGTCGACGCGCTTCGCGGCGTCTCGCTCGAGGTGCACCGAGGTGAGCTGACCACGGTGATGGGGCCGTCGGGCTCCGGCAAGTCGACGCTGATGCACATTCTCGCCGGCCTCGACAAGCCGACGGCGGGCAGCGTCGAGATCGACGGCACGGAGATCACGACGCTCGACGACACCGACCTGACGAAGCTCCGCCGCAACCACATCGGGTTCATCTTCCAGTTCTTCAACCTGCTGCCGATGCTGAGCGCCGAGGAGAACATCACGCTGCCTTTGACGATCGCCGGCGAGAAGATCGACCGCGAGTGGCTGGAGCAGCTCCTGAACTCGGTCGGGCTGGAGGAGCGCCGCAAGCACCGGCCCTCCGAGCTCTCCGGCGGTCAGCAGCAGCGCGTCGCGATCGCACGTGCCCTGATCTCCAAGCCGACCGTCGTCTTCGCGGACGAGCCGACGGGCAATCTCGACTCGAAGACGGGCGGCGAGATCCTCGAGCTCCTCCGACAGGCGGTTCAGGATGCAGGGCAGACGACGGTGATGGTCACGCACGACGCGCGCTCCGCTTCGATCGCAGACCGCATCCTCTTCCTCGCCGACGGGAACATCGTCAAGGAGCTACCGCGTTCCGAGCCACAGGAGGTAGTCGCGGCGATGGAGGAGCTCGGCCGCACGTGAGATCGATCGCGCTTCGCAGCCTGTGGGGGCGGAAGCTGCGGACATTCCTGACCGCATTCGCGATCGTGCTGGGGATCGCGACGATCAGCGGGACGTTCGTGCTGACCGACTCCGTCACGCACGCCTTCGACACGATCTTCTCGAGCATCTATGTCGGCACCGACGCGTCGATCACCGGGAAGTCGGCGGTCAGCGCGAACTCGACCACTGACTTGCCCCCCTTCGACGAGTCGCTGCTTCAGAAGGTGAAAGCGCTGCCGGTCGTGGCCGCGGCGACGGGCGGAGTCGGGGACATCGCCAACCTGATCGGCAAGAACGGCAAGGTGATCAGCTTCGGCGGCGCTCCCCACCTCGGCTTCTCCGTCGACCCGAAACAGCCGCGCTTCAACTCGCTTGCGCTCGTCGACGGCAGGTGGCCCGGGAACGGCGAGGTCGTGATCGACCGCTCGACGGCGCACAAGAAGGACATCCACGTCGGCGACGTGCTCCCGATCGAGGCGCAAGGCGCGGCCTCGCCGTTCAAGGTCGCGGGCCTCGTCAGGTTCGGGTCGAGCGGCCTCGACATCGGCGGCGCGACGCTGGCCGGCTTCAACCTCGCGACCGCGCAACGCCTGTTCCGCAAGGAGGGGAAGCTCGACCAGATCCGCGTCTCGAGGAAGCCGGGCGTCAGCGAGAACGAGCTCCTCTCCTCGATCCGCGAGATCCTGCCTCCCCAGACGCAGGTGCGGAGCGGCGTCAACCAGGCGGAGACTGACGCGAGTGACACGAACGCCTTCACCAGCTTCCTGCAGAAGTTCCTGCTCTCGTTCGGCTTCATCGCGCTTTTCGTCGGCGCGTTCGTGATCGCGAACTCCCTGTCGATCACGATCGCCCAACGCACGCGCGAGTTCGCCACGCTGCGGACGATCGGCGCCTCGCGGCGTCAGATCCTCCGCTCCGTCCTGCTCGAGTCGTTCATCATCGGCGCCCTTGCGTCCGTGACCGGGCTCTTCCTCGGCCTCGGGCTCGCCAAGCTCCTGTTCTGGATCTTCGAGCAGGCGGGCTTCACGCTCCCGAATACCGGCCTGCTCTTCAAGCCGCGCACGGTGATCGTGTCTCTGCTCGTCGGGATCCTCGTGACGATGATCGCCAGCCTGCGCCCGGCCCGCCGGGCGACGCGCGTGCCGCCGATCGCCGCCGTGCGCGAGGGTGCCACGCTC
>JBKOVL010000119.1:0-5388 GCA_046723895.1 Actinomycetota bacterium
GCGCGCGGCTGCGACCTTCCCGCCCCGGAAGGCACGCGCGGCGGCGGTCACGGCGCTGAGCCTGACGGGCGCGCGGCTCGTGCACGAGGGTCAGCTCGAAGGCCGCAGAGTCCGGCTGCCGGTGTTCCTCGCGCGCCGGCCAGACGAGGAGCCTGATCTGGAGCTGCGCGCCTTCTACGAGCGGCTTCTCGGCGCGCTCGGCGACCCCGTCTTCCGCAACGGCGACTGGCAACTCGGCGAGCGGAGCGGTTGGGAGGGCAACGACACCTGGCGGAACCTCCTCGCCTGGGGCTGGCGCGGCGACGAAGCGCGGAGTCTCGTCGTGGTCAACCTGGGCGACGCCCCGGCAGCCGGCCACGTCTCGCTGCCGTGGGAGGACTTGCGTGGGAGGACCTGGCGGCTCGACGACGCGTCCACGGGCGAGACATACGAGCGACGCGGCGACGACCTGCGGGACGGGCTCTACGTCGCCCTCGACGCGGGGGGCTGGCACCTCTTCGACATGAGACCACTCTGAGCCGGAAGGATTGACTCCGATGCCTCAGACTGCGGAGCACGCCCGCCTCGCCGAGGCGACCGGCAGTGCCGAGGACGACCTCTTCAACGCCAACCCCTGGTACGAGTGGGGCCCGTATCTGAGCGAGCGGGCCTGGGGCACGGTGCGCGAGGACTACTCCGAGAACGGCGACGCCTGGAGCTCCTTCCCCCACGACCACGCGCGCTCGCGCGCGTACCGCTGGAACGAGGACGGGATGGCCGGGATCTCCGACATCCGCCACGACCTCTGTCTCGCGCTCGCGCTCTGGAACGGGCAAGACCCGATCCTGAAGGAGCGCATGTTCGGGCTGACCGGGCCGGAGGGGAACCACGGCGAGGACGTCAAGGAATACTGGTGGTACCTGGAGGGGCTGCCCAGCCACTCGTTGCTGCGCTGGCGCTACCACTACCCGCAGGCCGCCTTCCCGTACGAGCAGCTCGTCCACCACGGCCGCGGGCTGCACGATCCCGAGTTGGAGCTGCTCGACACCGGCGTCTTCGACGAGAACCGTTTCTGGTCGGTGGAGGTGACCTACGCGAAGGCCTCGCCGAGCGAGCTCCTGATGCGAATCGAGGTCGAGAACCACGCCTCCGAAGAGGCGACGCTCCACGTGCTGCCGACGCTCTGGTTCCGCAACAGATGGTCGTGGGGCGACGAGGCCGAGCGCCCGCGGATCGAGCGCGACGGCTCCGCCCTCGCCGTCTCGCACCATCGCCTTGCGGGTTACCGGCTCGACGCGGCGCCGGGGCCGGACGGGAGCGCGCCGGAAGCGCTCTTCTGCGAGAACGAGACGAACGCGCCGCGCGTGTTCGGCTCCGAGGCAACCACGCCGTATCCGAAGGACGGGATCAACGATCACGTCGTCTCGGGCGCGCGGACGGTCAATCCCGAGGGCTTCGGAACCAAGGCCGCACTTCGCTACCGCGTGACCGCCGCACCCGGCGGCAAGGCCGAGCTGCGGCTCGAGCTGCACCGGCCCGAGCGCCACCCGGCGGCGAGGGAGGGCTGGGCCGGTGCAGCGTTCGACGAGGTCGTCGCCGCCCGCGAGGCCGACGCGGACGAGTTCTACGCGGCGCTCGCGCCGGACGGCACCACGCCCGACCTGATGCAGATCCTGCGGCAGTCGTGCGCCGGGCTCGTATGGAGCAAGCAGATCTATCCCTACAACGTCCGGCGCTGGCTCGACGGCGACCCGGGCGAGCCGCCGCCGCCGGAATCCCACCGCCACGGCCGCAACAGCGACTGGCGGCACGTCGACGCCTTCGACGTGCTGGCGATGCCGGATGCGTGGGAGTACCCGTGGTTCGCCGCCTGGGACCTCGGCTTCCACTGCATCCCCTGGGCGCACCTCGATCCTGCGTTTGCCAAGTACCAGCTGGTCGTGCTGCTGCGCGAGTGGTTCCAGCACCCGAACGGCGCCCTGCCGGCGTACGAGTGGAACTTCGACGACGTCAACCCGCCAGTGCACGTGATGGCCGCACTGCGCGTCTTCGTGATCGACGGAGGCCGCGACCGCGAGTTCCTCGAGCGTGTCTTCCAAAAGCTCCTGATCAACTTCACCTGGTGGGTCAACCGTGAGGACGCCGATGGCAACAACGTCTTCGGCGGCGGCTTCCTCGGCCTCGACAACATCAGCCCGATCGACCGCTCGCACCTGCCGGAGGGCGTCGGACTCGAGCAGGCCGACGGCACGGCGTGGATGGCCTACTACGCCCTCGGGATGCTCGTGATCGCGCTCGTGCTCGGCGAGGAGAACGACGTCTACCTGGACATGGTGATCAAGTTCCTCGAGCAGTTCGTGATGGTCGCGCGCGCGCTCGAGCAGCAGGGACTCTACGACCCCGAGGACGGTTTCTTCTACGACCGGCTCGTGTATCCGGGCGGGGAGACGAAGCAGGTGCGCGTGCAGACGATCGGCGGCCTGCTGCCGGTGCTTCCGGCCGTCGGGCTGCCGGCACGCGCGACCGCGGCGGCCGACAGGCTCGGCAAGCGGTTCGCGCGCCTGCGGCAGACCTACGAGGAGACAGGCGGAACCATGATCGGACGCGTGCGGCAACTCGGCGACGACGGTGAGCTGACGCTCCTCTCGGTCATCGATCCGGAAGCCCTCCGCCCCGCGCTCAGGGAGCTGTTCGACGAGGCGGCGTTCCTGTCGCCGCACGGCCTCAGGGCCCTCTCGAAGCGCTACGAGAACAACCCGTACACGCTCGAGGGCGTCGAGGGAGCCTGGATCGACTACGAGCCGGCGGAGTCGACGACGACCATGTTCGGCGGCAACTCGAACTGGCGCGGTCCGGTCTGGATGCCCGTCAACTACCTCGTGGTCCGAGAGCTCGTCCTCTACCACCGCTTCTTCGGCGAGACGTTCAAGCTCGAGTACCCGACCGGCTCGGGCCGCGAGCGGACGTTCGGCGAGATCGCGCAGGACCTGGCCGACAGGCTGGTTTCGATCTGGCTGCCGGGCCCCGACGGCCGCCGTCCGGTCTACGGCGGGACCGAGCGCCTCCAGAGCGACCCTGCGTGGAAGAACAACCTGACCTTCAACGAGTACTTCCACGGCGACGACGGCGCGGGCCTCGGCGCGACGCACCAGACCGGGTGGACGGCGCTCGTCGCCGACCTGATCCTCGACCCGCCCAGCTCGGGGTTGCAGCGCCTCGTCGGCCCCGCCGGGTCGCAGAGGCTCGCCCTCCCTCAGCCTGAGCCGGGCGTGTAGATCGAACTCGCCTCCAGCCCACGATCGGCTCACCCCGTCTTCTGCAGCACCTGGTGGAGCTTCTCCGCGTACTGCTGCGGATCTGCCCCCCAGCCGCCGTGACCGCCGGGGAGGTACGTGACTGCGGTACCCAGGCGGTCGGCGAGCGCGACGGCCGCGCGACGCGCCATTTGCTCACCCGACGTTTCACCGGCGACGCTGACGATTTGCGTCGATCCCTTTCGAAGAGCGTCGACGTCCGGCACGTAACCGCCGATCTGTCGAAGCTCGTGCGCGATGAAGAGATCGAAGTTGCCGGCCATCCGGGCCATCATCGCCTGGTCCTCGGGCTTCGGTTTGGCCTGCTGCATCTCATCGCTGTACTTCGGTCCGCCTTCCTCGACCAGGGCCCCGAACATCCCCATCGCGGCGAAGGCCCCCTCCGCACGGTAGGTCTCGGTGATGTCGGCGAGCTTGGACCGCCACTCCGCCGCATCGGGCAAGAGCTCCATGAGGGGCGGCTCCTGTGCGACCAGCGTGCGAACAAGCCCCGGGTGGCGGGCGACAAGCTCGAGGCCGATCGTGCCGCCGCCGCTCACGCCGTACATGTACGCCAGTCCATCGCCGACGGCTCGCAGGATCGCCGCGGCGTCGTCCGCGTGGAGGGAGACCGGGATGTCCTCCGGGTCGCCATCGAGTGTGCTGCGCGAGTGGCCCCTCTGGTCGTAGCTGACGACCGTGTACCGGCCGGCCAGCCGTCCGGCCAGGTCGCTGAACATGCCGGCATCGGTCGGGCCCCCCGAGATGCAGAGGAGAACCGGGCCCGTTCCGCGCACCTCAACGTAGAGCGTCGCGCCCGGCACCTCCACCGTGATGGCTTCAACTGCGGCTTCCTGCCGGCTCATCATCTTCGATCCTCCTTCCCGTCGAGTCTGCCCTTTCGAGACGAAGACCGCCGGACCGCGTAAAACTCATTGCTGTCAGCTCGCGCCGCCATGCCGCCCCGCGGCGGTCGACGAACGTGATCAGCTCCTTGCGGGTGTCGCGGACATCGACGGGATCGGGGAAGCGAGGGAGCATGTCGATCATCACCGCGTCCAGCGCGAGCTCCCACTTGTCGCGCCAGCGTCGGTAGATCGTCGTCTTGGCGACGCCGGAGCGTGCCGCGACAGCTTCCACCGTGAGCGCACGCACCCGCCTGCTTCTGTCAGCAGTTCGCGGGTCGCGTCGAGGATCGCCTGCCTCGAGCGCTCTGCGCGCCGATTCGGCTTGCGATCGTCTCTGCCTAAGCTGGAGAATATAACGCAACGTAGCGTTGCGCAGAAGTACGGTGGACATGCTACGCCCGGAGAATCGAAACGCTACGGATCGTTCCTAGAGACCCAAAGGAGATCCACCAATGCGCTACCTCAAGTTCCTGCTCGCCGCCGGCGTCGTCGCCGCGGTGGCAGTCGCGATCGCCTCCGCCCTCGGTCGCAGCGACCGGCGGCACGATCGACAAGGTCGGCCCGACCGGCCTCGGCCGGGTGCTCGTCGATGCTCACGGCAAGACGCTCTACCTGTGGGCCCACGACAAGGGTTCCAAGAGCACCTGCAACGGCGACTGCGCCGAGTACTGGCCGCCGCTGATCCCACGCGGCGAGGCGTCGGCGGACGCCAGCGGTGCGGATAGGCGGCGAGTAGATGGAACCGCTTCATGAGTCTCGTGGGTCTCCGGCCGCCGGCTTGCCGCGACGCGGGCGTTTCGAGCGCCAGCGCCGGACCTCTTCGATGGCGTTCTCTGCCCACTCGAGCCTGGCCCTGGTGACGCGAACGCCGGAGTCGACGGTGAGCCAGCTCGCCCGCTCGGGGAGGGTTTTGGCGGGCCCGGCCGCGATCTCCTCGAGCGTGACGAGGTAGCTGCGGTACACGTCGGCCTCGCGCCGGAGGAACGCTTCGGCCTCCGCGGGATCGACGAGGTAGGCGAAGAAGACGCGGACCAGCGTCTCGTTGCGGATCACGCGACTCGGCTCGTCCTCGGTGATCCAGCGGCGCAGCTCAGCGATGCCCTCCGGAGTCGCCTCGTACTTCTTCGCTCCGCGGGGCCCGCTGCCGGTCTGGCGGATAAGGCCCGCATCGACGAGTCGTGCGAGCTCGGGATAGATCTGGCCTGGGA
>JBKOVL010000015.1:0-9028 GCA_046723895.1 Actinomycetota bacterium
GTCCTATCCCGCGGGCTCTTCGCCGCGGCGCCGCTCGCGGGAGGGGCGCTCGCACTCGCAGCCTCCGTTCTCCTGTTCGGCTGGGCGGGGCTCGAGGTTGCGGCGGGCGTCGGTGCGATCGCGGCCGCCTGCGGTCTCGCCTCCCGGCGCTGGCTGGGCGGCGTGACCGGCGACACGCTAGGCGGGACGATCCAGGTGACGGAGATCGCGGTGCTCGCCGGGCTCGTCGCATTGCGATGACGCGGCTCGTTTTCTGCCGTCACGGCGAGGCCGAGGGAGCGCGGGGGCGCTTCTGTGGCGCGTTCGACGTGGCGCTTTCCACCGCGGGGCACCGACAGGCGGAAGCGCTCGCGACGGCTTTGCCGTCCCTCGACCCGATCGCGGTGTACACGAGCCCGGCGCGGCGAGCAGTCGAGACCGCTGGGCCGATCGCGGCGCGGCTCGGCCTCGCGCCGGTCGTCGAGCCCGACCTGCGCGAGCTCGACTTCGGCGAGGCGGACGGACTCCGGTACGAGGAGGCAGCGGCGCGATGGCCGGCGCTCTACACGGAGTGGCTGCAGGCTCCGACGCGCACGTGCTTCCCGGGCGGGGAGGAGTTCGCCGACTTTCGTGCGCGGGCCCTGGCCGCCGTGGCGCGTGTGCAGACCCGCCATCCGGACGCGGCGGTGGTCGTTGTCACGCACGCGGGCGTGATCCGCACCCTGCTCGCCCACTGGCTGGCGCTCGTCGACGAGGCGCTCTTCCGCATCGACCAGTCGTACGCGTGCATCAACGTCGTCGACTGGGTCGACGGGACTCCGGTCGTGCGGAGGGTCAACGGCTCGCCGGCAGGCACGATTCGCGGCGAATGAGATACTCGGAGCGTGGCGCGCGCCGCGATCGTGACGGTCGGAAACGAGCTCGTCTCCGGCGACGTCGAGAACACGAACGGGAGCTGGCTGGCGCGTCGGCTCGCCGCTCTCGGCGTGGAGGTCGTCTTGATCGCAGTCGTCCGTGACGACATCGAAGAGGTCGCGGCGTTCGTCCGTGAGCAGGCGGCCTCGGCCCAGCTCGTGCTCGTGACCGGCGGGCTCGGCGGCACGCCGGACGACCTCACACGCGAGTCGATCGCGGCCGCGTTCGGCGTGTCGCAGGTGGAGCAGCCCGAGGTCGCTGCCCGGCTGCGCACGCGCTTCCAGCGTGACCCGGAGTACGCCGCCCGCTGGGCCCGGCTTCCCGAGGGCAGCCGCGCGCTGGAGAACCCGCTCGGCGGCGCGCCGGGCTTCGCGATCGACAACGTCTACGTCATGCCGGGCCTCCCGGCAGAGATGGAGGCGATGTTCGAGACGATCGAGGACGAGCTCCGCGCGGGTGGGCCGATCGGCAGTTGGCGGCGCACCTACCGCACGACCGAGAGCCGGATCGTCACCGTGCTCGAGGCGATGGGCGAGCGCCATCCCGGCGTGCTGGTCGGCTCCTACCCGAGGTTCCGTCCGGAGGGGAGCGAGGTCGAGGTCGTCATCAAATCCGCAGACCCGGACGCGCTAGCGGCAGCGACGGCGTGGATCGAGGCCGCGCTCGAGGAGGCGACTCAGGCCACCAGGTAGCTACCTCGATCGGGGGAAGGACGGCTTCCTCGCCTGCGCCGCGGCACCGCGGCCCGTGCTGCGTAGAGGCCCACGTTGCCGCGGAGGATCGGAGCCGTGTTCGCGAGGCCCGTGACCGTCGTGTAGATCGGCGCCGCTCCGGGGTCGCATGCACGCCGACCGGGTTCAGCGTCACCAGGGTACCCACCCAGCGCACGCCCCACGTCGCAGCGAGGATCGCGAGCGCCCTTACCACCAGGGCGCCGCGATCGGAACGCTGGCGATGGTCGGCTCGGCGGCAATCGCGGCGGCGCGGCGGTAAAGGGGTCAGACCCTTTACATTTCGAAGCGGCGTTTCGGCCGCATGGTTACGCGGTTGTCGCGCAGTTTGACGCCTCGCGACGCGAGGTATAGCGTGACGAGGTATGAAGCCGGAGATCTTGAAGGGCCACCTCGACGCGCTGGTGCTCGCCGCGCTCGAGCACGAGCCCGCGCACGGGTACGCGATCATCCAGCGCCTGCGGCGCCGGAGCGACGACGTCTTCCGGCTGCCGGAGGGGACGGTCTATCCCGCCTTGCACCGGCTCGAGCGCGACGGGCTCGTCAAGAGCCGCTGGACGGCGCCCAGCGGGCGCCGCCGCCGTGTCTACCGCCTGACCCGCGACGGCCGGGAGGCGCTTGCGGTGCGACGGCTCGAGTGGCGGACGTTCTCGCGTGCCGTGGACGCGGTGCTGGCATGACATACCTCGACCGGCTCGGACGTGAGCTCGCGGCCGTCGGGATCCGCGGCCGGCTGCGCGATCGGATCCTCGCCGAGGCGGCCGACCATCTCGCGGAGGGAGAGGTCGAGCGCTTCGGCGACCCTGGCGCGCTCGCGCGCGAGTTCGCGGACGAGCTCGCCACCGCGCGCAGCCGTCGCGCGACGCTGGTCGCCCTGGCCGCGCTCGCCGGCGCCGCGGCGGTCTTCTCCGCGGCGTGGCTGCTCCTCGTCGTTCGCGGAGGCAAGGGCGACATCCTCTCGGCCGAGTGGGCGCCCCTCGGCGTGGCAGCCGCGATCGGGATGCTGGTCTGCCCTCAGGTCTCCTTTGCCGCCGGGCTCCTCGCCGCGCTTCGCGTCGTCGGGCGGCGGCACGAACGCAGCCTGCCGGCCGCGGAGATCGGGCTTCTCCTGCGCCGCACCCGCGTCGCGCTCGCATTCGGCGCGCTCACGCTCGCGTCGGTCGCGCTCTACGCCTTCGAGTTCCGCGCGGACTTTTCCACCTGGTACGTGCTCACAGTCGCACCCGCAGCCGCAGCGCTGAGCCTCCCGCTCGCCGGCGCCACTCTCCTGACGCGCCACGCAGCTGCCGTCAAGTCGTCCGTTCCGGGCGAGGCCGGCGACGTCTTCGACGACCTTCCGGTCGAGCTGCCCCGCCGGCCGTGGCTGCTGCTCGCTGCGACCGCCGGCGCCGCAGCCCTCGCTGCCCTCGCCGCCGGCGGCGTCACGAACGAGGGCCCGCGGAACGCGGTCGCCGAGATCATCCTCGTCGTCGCCGGCTTTCTCGCGCTCGGCAAGAGGCTGGGCCTGCGCCGCTAGCATCGGCCGCATGGCCGTCGCGAAGCCGAAGGAGTATCTGGCCGACCTGAACCCGGTCCAGCAGCAGGCCGTCCTGACGACCGAGGGCCCGTTGCTCGTGGTCGCGGGGGCCGGCTCAGGGAAGACGCGCGTGCTCACCTACCGGGTCGCGCACCTGATCTCCGCCTGCGGCGTGAAGCCCAACGAGATCCTCGCGATCACCTTCACAAACAAGGCCGCGGGGGAGATGCGCACCCGGCTCGAGGGCCTGCTCGGCAACGTCGCCCGCGCCATCTGGATCCTCACCTTCCACGCCGCCTGCGGCAGGATTCTCCGCCGCGAGGCGCCCCGGCTCGGCTACCGCTCGAACTTCACGATCTACGACCAGGCCGACCAGGTCAGGCTCGTGAAGCAGTGCCTCGTGGATCTCGAGCGCGATCCGAAGCGCTTCGTCCCGCGTGGGATCCACTCGCAGATCTCGAACGCGAAGAACCAGCTGATCGGCCCGGACGAGTACATGAGCCGCGTTGCCTCGTTCTACGACCAGACCGTCGCCGAGGTCTACGCCCTCTACCAGAAGCGGCTCTTCGCCTCCAACGCCGTCGACTTCGACGACCTGCTGATGCTGACGGTCCAGCTGCTGGAGCGCTTCCCCGAGGCGCTGACCCGTTGGCAGAAGGCGTTCCGCTACGTCCTCGTCGACGAGTACCAGGACACGAATCACGCCCAGTACCGCCTTCTGCAGCTCCTCGCCGGCCGGCACCGAAACCTGATGGTCGTCGGGGATCCGGACCAGTCGATCTACGCGTTCCGAGGAGCGGACATCCGCAACATCCTCGACTTCGAGACGGACTTCTCCGACGCGCGCTCGATCGCGCTGGAGCAGAACTACCGCTCGACGAACACGATTCTCCGCGCCGCGAACCACGTGATCCGGAACAACCGCGAGCGCAAGGAGAAGAACCTCTGGTCGGAGCTCGGCGAGGGGCTCCCCGTCCACGTGATCGAGGTCGAGGACGAGCATGCCGAGGCGCGGTTCGTCGCAGCCGAGATCGCCGCGCTCGTCGAGGAGGGCTACTCCGCCGACGAGCTCGCGGTCTTCTACCGGACCAACGCCCAGTCGCGGGTGCTCGAGGACGTGCTCGTCCGCCAGGGGATCGCCTACCAGGTAATCGGAGGCCCGCGGTTCTACGAGCGCGCGGAGATCAAGGACGCGATCGCCTACCTGCAGGTGCTCGACAACCCATGGGACGCGATCTCGCTGACGCGGATCGCCAACAAGCCGCGCCGCGGGATCGGCGACACCACCGTCTCCAAGCTCCAAGCGTACGCCGACGCCCACGGCATCTCCCTGTTCGAGGCGCTCGCCTATCCGCAGGAGGCCGGTATCGGCGCAGCGCCGCTGAAGGCCGTCGATGCGCTGCGAACGCTGCTCGTCTCGCTCCAGTCGGCCGTGCAGGAGCTGGCGGTCCCCGCGCTGGTCGAGGCCGTGCTCGAGCGCACCGGCTACCTCGAGGCGCTCGAGGCCGAGCGGACGATCGAAGCGCGCGGTCGGATCGAGAACCTCCAGGAGCTCGTCGGCGTCGGGCAGGAGTACGTGCAGCAGGCGCCCGAGCCGACCCTCTCCGGCTTCCTCCAGGAGATCTCGCTCTACTCTGACCAGGACGCGATCCGGGGCGAGCAGAGCCTCGTCACGCTGATGACGCTCCACAACGCGAAGGGCCTCGAGTTCAAGGCCGTCTTCATGATCGGGATCGAGGAGGGGATCTTTCCGCACGTCCGTTCGATCGAGGAGCAGGGCGTCGAGGAGGAGCGTCGCCTCGCCTACGTCGGCATGACACGCGCGCAGGAACGCCTCGTGCTGACTCACGCGACGTCGCGCTCGCTCTGGGGCAGCCGCACCTTCAACCTCCCGTCGCGCTTCCTCGACGAGCTGCCGGAGGAGGGTGTGATCCGCGAGCGGCTACGGCCTGCGTCGTGGAGCGGCTACGGCGCCCCAGGCGTGCAGCCGCGCGAGGACATCCCCTCGCTCGCCGCCGGCGACTCGGTCCGGCACGGCACGCTCGGAGAGGGCGTCGTCCTGCGCGTCGAGCCCGGCGGCGTCGTCACCGTCCGCTTCGCCGACGACGGCGCCGAGCGGCGGCTGATGCTCGAGTACGCGCCGCTGGAGAAGATCGCGTGATCGAGGTCCGGTCGGCGGCGTCGTGCGAGGAGCTCCGTCAGGCCGCGAACGCGATCGTCCACTACTTCGGCCGCGAGGCCCCGACCGAGGACTGGGCCGAGCGCTGGCTGAGGAATTTCGAGCTCGGGCGCATGCTCGCGGCCCTCGACGACGGCGCGATCGTCGGCGGCGCGGGCGCGTTCACGTTCCGGATGACCGTGCCCGGCGGCGCCGCGCTTGGCACCGCGGGCGTGACGGTCGTCGGCGTCCTGCCGACGCACCGTCGTCGCGGGATCCTCCGCGCGATGATGCGCGTCCAGCTCGACGACGTGCACGAGCGCGGCGAGCCGCTCGCTGCGCTGTGGGCGTCCGAAGAGACGATCTACGGCCGCTACGGCTACGGTCTCGCCTCGCTGGCGCTCGAGCTTCAGATTCCGAGGATTTACGGGGACTTTCACCACGAAGTCGAGCCCGTCGGGCGCGTCCGTCTTGTCGAGCCCGAGGCTGCGGCGAGGGCGATGCCGCCGGTCTACGACGCGGTCCGGCGCGTGACGCCGGGAATGTACGAGCGTTCCGCCTCCTGGTGGAATGCGCGCATCCTCGTCGACCGCCCCGAGCACGCCGACGACGGCGGCCCAAGGCACCTGGCAGTGCTCGAAGTAGAGGGCGACCCGCGGGCCTACGCGGTCTACCGCCTTGACTTCGCCTTCGGGAGCCTCGGTTCCGAGACGAAGCTGAAGACGATCGAGGTGATGGGCGCCGACCCCGCCGCGACCGCCTCGATCTGGCGCTACCTGCTCGACGTCGACTGGACGCAGACGGTCTCCGCGTGGCTCCAGCCCGTGGACAGCCCGCTCTTCCTCCTGCTCGCGCGGCCCAACCTCTCCCGGCCGACGATCTCGGACGCCCTGTGGGTGCGCCTCGTCGACGTCGGCGCAGCCCTTTCCGGCCGGTCCTACTCCGAGGACGGTCGCGTCGTCCTCGACGTTCGGGACGAGTTCTGCCCCTGGAACGCGGGCCGCTGGCGGCTCGAGAGCGGGGAGGTGTCGCGCACCGACGAAGAGGCCGACCTCGCGCTCGACGTCGCCGACCTCGCCTCGACCTACCTCGGCGGCTTCACCTTCGGGGCCCTTGCGCGCGCAGGCCGGGTGGAGGAGTTGCAGGACGGCGCGATTCAGCGCGCCGACGCCATGTTCCGCTCGGACGTCGCGCCGTGGTGCCCCGAGATCTTCTGACTCACCGATCGAGACCTCGTGTGCCTGTGTAGCTGGGCGATCTCGAGGGCCTGCACCATCAGCGCCGACTGACCGAACGAATGGCGAACGGCGTGGATCCCGCGCGAGAGCAAGCTGACCGCGCGGTCATAGACACCACCCAGCGGCTTGACCACGATTCGGGCGGGATCGCATAGTGCCTTGATGCACGTTGAGTCGGCCGCAATGCTGGGACTTGCGAGTGCACTTCTCGCCGGGTCTCTTCTGCGTGACGCGCGAGCGCGGATCGTCTTGGTGGCTCTTTCGCTCGTCGTGCTGCTCGCCCTGATGCTGCGGCTGTCGCTCCACCTGAGCGTGCCGATGGGGGACTACGCCAACTTCGTTGAGAGCCGGCACAACTTCAAGAGGTATTTCGGCGACCGCGTGAACTTTCAGTTCCACCTCGGTGGCGCGATCGTGCATGAGTTGGATGCAGCGTTTGGCGCTGACTCGGGTAGCCCCGCCGCTGCGTTCGCCGCCCTCGCTCGTCTAGCTGCCGGCCTGTTTGTTGTCTCGCTCGCTGCTTTCGCAGCGCAGATGCGCTGGACGTCACATGTCGTCAGGTACGTCGCGCTTGCGATCGCTGTTCCGACGACGCTCCTGTTGTTCGGTTATCACGAGTTCGGCCACCTACCGGCGGCGCTCGATGCGGTCGCTGTTCCGCTAGCGCTTGTCGGGCTGGAGACGAAGCGCCGGTCATACCTCTACACGGCTGGATTGCTGGCAGGCGTCGGCAGCGCTTTCCATGGCTTCGGGCTCATTGCGTTGGCATTCATTGTCGTTCTGACCGGCGTGTACATCTGGCAGGACGAAGGAGCGCGAAACGTGCTCGGCCGCGGTATGCCCGCTTCAGTTGCTGTCGCCGGTGTGCTCGGGTGGTTGGTGTGGTTGCCGATCTACTTGATCGGACCGAGCTGGAGCATCGAGCCTGGGCATTCGGATGTCCGCCCGCTGCGCCCGTTCCTGCACGCGCACTATGTGGAGCACGCGCACCGGATCGCGAAGCCGATCCTCTCGACGAGTGTGGTCACTGAGATCGGTTGGGAACTCGCTGTCACTGGTGCGGCCCTCGTCCTCCTCGCCGCCTGGTACGCCCGCGGGCCCGCACGATCGGCTGTCCTCGTCGCGGCAGCGCCGATACTCCTCTTTCTGATCTGGTTTTGGCCTGTGCAGGGCCTGGGGAACGACAGCGACTTCCTCGGCTCAGCATTCCCTCCGACGTACGCCGCGGCCTGGATCCTTGCTCGTCGTTTCAAGCCGTCGGCCCTTGCGCTGCTCATCCTCGTCGCCGGGAACGTCGCCATCGCCCATGTCCTCAGGTGGCCTTTCGTTCACAGCCCGGTCCCCGCCCCGTAAGTCCCACGCCTGAAGCGAAGCGGCCGTAAGGATCTTCCCCTTTCGCGCGGTATATCCCACATGAACGAGAAGCGACAGTTCAAGCACATCGGCGCGCGGCTTCGCGCCGAGCGTCCGTCGCCCAGCTCCGGGCTGATCAGCGCGATCGTTGCGCGCGTCCCGGAGCGGGTACAGCATCGTCCGTCACTACGGCTTGCACTCGCGGCCGCGCTCGCGGTTGCGCTCGTGAGCGCCGTTGCCGCGGTCGGCGGGGTCGGCTATGCGACGAAGCAGGTTTCGCACGCCGCCTCGGCCGTCAAGAACACGGTCAGCGCCTCGCCGAAGTCGGCAGTGCCGTCGGCGAACAGCGCAGCCTCGCAGTACGGGAAGCCGCCGGTGATCAGATTCGTGACGCCGGGAGCGACATGCGTGGGCAAGCAGATCACAATCCACGGCGACTTCTTGACCGGGGCAACATCGGTCACGATTGGCGGCATCTCGGCGGACTTCTCCGTCAAGAGCAGGCACGTGATCCGGGCGACCGTGCCGGATGGCTTCACCTTCGGCCCGGTCACCGTGACCACGCCCGCCGGGACGGCGACGAGCCCGAAGCCCCTGAAGCTGAAGGTCAAGGGCTGTCATAAGCATCACTAGGAGCGCTCGAACGACGCAAGAAAGGGCCGGGGAACCGGCCCTTTCTCTTTCGTTCTGCCGTAGCCGGCGCTCCTGGCCCTCGTCGCTGCGGGGAATGACGCCCGGGGCGGCCGCCCCCTTCGGCGTTGGGCCCGACGAGCGTGACCCAGATCGTCGCCACAGACGACGGTGAACCGGCCTTTTCGGCGAGCGGAGACACGTGGCCGCGGAACCGTGTTGAGAGCACCAGTCCGGGGCTGCCACGAGCCAGATTCCGCTACCCTAAGCCATCCAGGGCGGTTAGCTCAGTTGGGAGAGCACCAGCTCGACAAGCTGGGGGTCACTGGTTCGAGCCCAGTACCGCCCATAGAAAGCCCTGGAAATCAGGCGTTGTCGTTTGCTGTCTGGACGACGCATGTAGCTCGGTGCTAACAGGAGACTCGTCAGCACCCGCTAAATCCGCTTCCCTCCATGTGATTCGGGCGTGGCCGTGCTAACAACTGCGTCCAAGCTGGGAGTCATCACC
>JBKOVL010000256.1:0-5275 GCA_046723895.1 Actinomycetota bacterium
GGCAAGGGCGTTGCAGGCGGCGCGGACGTCGACCCGCGTACCGTCGACGGCGGTCAGGACGGGATGGGCGCGGCACATCGCGATCACGTCGCTACGGGCGAGGTCGGCGCTGTAGATGCGGTCGCCGAGCATCGTGGCCTGCAGGGTGGGCAGCGTGAAGCCGGCCGGGCCGAGGCCGTCGGTGCCGGCCAGCCGCCGGGCGATCATGTCGAGCCCGAGGCGGGTGCGCAGCTCGCGCCCGGTGCCGGTGTCGCCGAAGATGGCCGGGTAGCCGGTGATCGGCGCACTCGGGTTGGTGAGCCACGGGCTGTCGTTGGAATTGGCGACGTAGTCGGTGCGGGTGAGCTGCGGGAGATGGCTCGGTGCGAAGATGCCGGGCCGGACGGCGTCGGGGTCGGTGCCCCAGTTGCAGTCAGACCTCGAGCCGTCGAGGACGAACGTGTCCGGGTAGAGGGCCTTGCCCTCGGGGGTGTCGATGCAGCGGCGGGCCCGAGCGTCCGTGACGTGGGGGACGACCGACGCGTCGGCGAAGTACGCCGTCCCGCGCGAATCGGCGGCGAGGGTGTTGACCCAGGGGATGCCCTGGTAGGTGTCTTGCGCCCGGCGGAGCTCGGCGACGGTCTGGGCCCTGCCCATCGCCAGCCATTCGTTCATCGAGCGCAGGTTGTCGGCGTTCACATCACGGACGGCGAACGCGGCCGTGGACGTCCAGCCGGTGGCCAGAACCGGTCCGTACCGCGACCCGTAGAGAGTCCGGTCGACGGTCGCCAGCTTGCCACCCGGCCCGCGAACGGTGACCGTCACCAGCTGTCTGCTCATCTTCTCGGGGCGACCGTCGACCAGGTAGCTCGTCGGCTTGCCGGGCACGAGTCGGAGCTGGAAGGCGGTGAATCGACGGGCGGTCGAGGTCGTGTGGGTCCAGGCCACTCCCTTGGTGTGGCCGATCTCGATGACCGGTGTGCCGGAGACGCTGGCCCCCGTGACGTCCAGCACGCCGGGGATCGTGAGCTGCACCTGGTAGAAGCGGGCGTAGCCGGCCCAGGGGAAGTGCGGGTTGGCGAGCAGCATGCCGTCGTGAGCACGGGTCGCGTCGCGCCCCAGGGCCCAGCCGTTGCTGCCGGTGCTCGGAGGCCCGTCTCCGCCCGGGCCGCGCGACGCCGGGGCATCGACGGGCGGGTGCGCACCCGCGCCCGGCGGCTGCGCGGAGACGATCTCCTTCTTGAGCATGGTTGCCCCGTTGAGCCCGTTGAGGTCATAGACATTGCTCCAGACGTCGAGCGCCGTGATCGGCCTGACCCAGGCCTTCCCCCGGCACGTCGGGTCGGGGACGTGCGCGACCCCGGTGTCGTGCAGATAGCGGTTGTAGCCGGCGACATACCCGTCGACCAGCTGACGGAGCTGATCGGTAGGGCCCAGCGCAGCGGCCTGGGCGAGCAACCGCTGCAGGACGCCCGATTGGCGTACCCCACGGTAGTAGACGTCGCTCGTGAGGTTGCTCGTCGCGCTCTCTTCGTCTGCGAAGGGATCGTCGTCGTCCGCCGTCGGGCCGAAGTACCTGGAGCGCTCGCCCCGGAGCGTCACCACCCGGTCGGCCAGAACACACAGGCTGTCCCGTGCGAACGCGTATCCGTACCCGTAGCCGAGGCTTTCGTAGTCCTTCGCCAGGACGTGCGGGATCCCGTAGGCGGTCCGCCGGATCTCGGCGCTGTACCGGTGGTCATCCCCGTTCGCATACACGACGCCCAGACCGATCGCGGCTGCGGCTGCGCACGCGGCCACGGCTGTAAGTGCCCAACGGCGGCGCGTCATTCGATCACCTGCCTCGCGATCGCGGGCGGCTCGCGGCCGGCGACGAGCCAGCCGGCCGCTGCGGCGGCCAGAGGCACGCCGACGATTCCGAGGACGAGGTAGCGAACCGGCACGTTGCCGAGATAGCCGAGGTCGTCCCAGTAGATCGCCGTGAGGACGGCGTATGCACCACCGAGTGCGAGGAGCGCGCCGAGCAGCGCGAGCGCCCCCGCGGTGGTGGCCGTCAGCGTGCGGCGGATACCGGCCCCGGCGCCGGTCGCGGTCAGGGTGCGAAGGTCGCGGGCGCTTTCGCTCCGGATCAGCCCGACCGTCAGCGCGAGAATGGCGAGCGCGAGGATTCCGCCGGCGATCGTTGCGATCGACTTCACGCGCGCGAAGGACGGGCCTCCTCCCACCTCGATCCTGAGCCCGGATTTCGCCGCGATGTCCCGCGCGCTCGCGACCTGGTCCCCTGTCAACGGTCTGCTCGACTCGACGAGCCAGCCGGCCGGGATCTGCCTCCAGCCGAGACGCCGAAGACCGTTGAGCGTGATGAAGTTCGGCCACGTCTGCGCGTCGTTCAGGTGCCGGCCCATCTTGATCTTCTGGACGTTCTCGACGGCGAGGTCGTGGCCGGGCGTCCGGCCGGGAATGACGAGCTCACGCGTCGGGACGCTGCGGTCGACCAGGAAGTCGGTCGCCGGATCGATCGTGGCCGGATCGATGCCGAGATACCGGAGCACCGCTGGGGTCGCGACGTACAGAAGCGGGGCGGCGTGGTACTTCCCGCCGGATCGCCGCGCGAGAATCACAGGGTCGAAGACCCGGGTATCGCCGACGACGAAGGTGGCGTCGCCCGGTCGGGAGACACTCTGGAAGGGAACCACCGTCGCGCGGTCGAGTGCGCCCGCGAGTTGTCCGACGCTCGCAATGAGGGGTCCAAGCCGGGCGGGCGTATCGACCGGGGTGAACTCTCTGCCGTCCTTCGGGCCGACGTATACGCGGACCTGGCGGTCGGACAGGGTGGTCCACTCGGCAGCGCGCCTCGCCTCCTCGGCCGATGCGACGAGGACAATCGCGGCGGCGATTCCAAGGGCGAGGGTGACCGCCGCAAGCGCCGCCCCCGAACGCGCCTGATAGCGGACGAGTTCGCGGAGCGCCAGCCGCGGCGCGATCGGAACGCGCCCGGCGACTCCCGAGAAGGCTCGAATCGCCAAAGGTCCGAGCAGCAGCGTGCCGAGGATCGTTGCCACGATGCCGATCACGATCGGCACTGCGCTGTCGCGGTTGGAAAGCGCGAGACAGCCGAAGCCGACCACGATCAGCGCGAGGGCGGCAAGCGCCGAGTGGCGCGCCGGCCTCGGCTTTACCGGCCGACCCGACAGCGCGAGCATGACGGGTAGTCGTGCGACCGTCCGCCCGGGCCACCATGCGGCCGCGGCCGCTCCGAGGACCGCCAGCAGCACGGCCAGGACGAGCAGCCCCCAGGGCAGGCTGAACCGGTCGATCCGGTGGTCGGTGGCGGACTCGACGAGCGGGGCGGCGACGAGCCACAGCCCGACGCCCGCGACCGCCCCGAGCAGCGCGGAGATCGCCCCGACGAGGGCGCCGTTGGCCGCCAGCACGAGCCGGACGTGCTTCTGCGTGGCGCCGATCGCCGCGAGCATGCCGAGCTGGCGCAGGCGGCGCTGCGCCACCACGGTGAAGCCTGCGGCAGCGACCAGCGAGGCCAGGAGCAAAAAGACCGTGGCCACCGAGAACATCCCCAGCGTCGCGGTCTGCTGGTTGTTCGACGGCCTTATGAACCCCCTGAGGGCGTGGTTGGCCTCCGGCAGCGTCATGGACTCGATCGACCCGTCGGCGGCGCCGTCGACCAGCACGTTTACGTAGAGCGGCGCCCATAGGGCCGAAGGGGCGAGGAGCACAAACTCGTCGCTGAGCTTGCGTGGGTTCTCGACGATGCCGACGACGGTGCGCCGCCGCCCGCCGAGGGCGAGCGTCGAGCCGATGTCGAGCCGCAGGAGTTCGGCGACCCCGTCGGTGACGGCAACCTGTCCGGGTCCCGTGGGGTAGGTGCCCCGCCGAAGCGAAAGCAGCCCACTGCCGTACGGCCCGTGCGGGTCCTGCGCGCGGAAATCCACCCGGTCGACGCTGCCCGGGACTGGCACGGGCCGGTGGCCCACGACGTCGATCGTTCCGAACTCCTTGCGGACGGCGGCGAGCGCGGCCGCGAGGCTTTGCGGATCAGTGCCGTCGATCTCCACGATGCGGTTGGCAGAGCCGAACTCCGCGTTGTCGGCGGGGCTCGCGTTGTGGGCCACCGTGATGCTGCCGACCGCGGCGGCGACGGCCACGCTGAGGAGCGCTACGACGAGAAGCTGCTGCCGCCACTCGCGCCGGAACATGCGCCCGGCCCAGCGGATCACCGCCCGGCGGGCGGCGATGCCGCCGTTCGCCGGGCCGGCGAGCGCGGCCGGATGGGCAAAGGTGCTCATCGCCGATGCCCCGCCGCGAGCAGCGACTCAGGTCCGGGAGGCGCGACCGTCTGGTCGACGACGCGGCCGTCCCGCAAGAAGACGACGCGGTCCGCCCACGATGCCAGCTGCGCCTCGTGGGTGACCACGACTCCGGCGACGCCACGCTCCGTGGCAGCCCGCAGCAGGCGCATGACGCCCTCGCCGTTGACCGAGTCGAGCGCGCCGGTCGGCTCGTCGGCGAGCAACAGTCCGCGCTTGCCGACGATCGCCCGTGCGATGGCGACCCGCTGGCGCTCACCGCCCGAGAGGTCGTCCGGGTAGCGCTCCGCTCTTTCGGCGATACCGAGCTCCTTCAGAGCCCTCAGGCCTGTGGCCCGCGCGCGGGCCGAGCGCGTGCCGTCGAGCTCGAGCGGGAGGGTGACGTTCTCGAGCGCCGTCAGACCCGCGAGGAGGTTGAAGTCCTGGAAGACGTAGCCGATCGAGCGCCGGCGCATGGTGGCGCGGCCCGGGCGCGAGACGCGCGCGAGGTCGACGCCGTCGACCAGGACCTCGCCGCTGGTCGCCTCCTCGAGGCTGCCGGCGATCGTCAGGAGCGTGCTCTTGCCCGAGCCGCTCGGCCCCATGATCGCGACCAGCTCACCCCGCTCGACCGACAGATCGACATCGCGCAGCGCGCGCACCTCGGTCGGGCCGGAGCCGTAGACCTTCGACACTTGGCGCAGTTCGAGCGCGCTGGTCATCGCGGGACCTCCATGGACCTACGTGTTTCGAGGGGCTCGCCGTCCACTGCCGTCGGGGCGAGAGTCGGCCGCGACTTCAAGCGGACGTCGGCGGCGTCGAGCCAGCGGACGATCGCCTCGAGCCGGAACAGCTCCGCATCGGCGACCAGCGCCAACGCCGTGTCGTCCTCGGCGGCCGCCGCCTTGACCTGCGTGTAGCGCTGCATCGTCTCGATCACGTGCCGGCGATGCACCTGCAGGATCTCGTGCACGTCGGTCCCCGGGACCTGC
>JBKOVL010000152.1:0-5743 GCA_046723895.1 Actinomycetota bacterium
GGCTGGAGACGCTGCTCGCCGACGATCCGCGGTAGGAACAGGCGGTCCGGGGGCGTACAATCGCGACATGCTGGGCGAGGTGCTGACGGCGATCGTGACGCCGTTCGGCGAGGACGGCTCGGTCGACTACGACCGCTTCCGCGAGCTGGCCCAGCACCTCGTCGAGCACGGCTCGGACGGCCTCGTCGTCACGGGGACGACGGGCGAGGCGCCGACGCTGACCGACGACGAGCGCCTGGCGCTCTACGCGGCAGCCGTCGACGCCGTCGGCGACCGCGCGACGGTGATCGCCGGTACGGGAACGTACTCGACGGCGCACTCGGTCCATCTGACCGCCCGAGCGCACGAGCTCGGCGCGCACGGGTTCCTGGTCGTGACGCCGTACTACAGCAAGCCGCCCGCCCGCGGGATCGTCGCCCACTTCCGGGCGATCGCCGACGTCAGCGACCGGCCGATCGTGGTCTACAACATCCCCGGCCGGGTCGTGATCAACATCGAGCCGGAAACGTTCGCGGAGCTCGCCGAGATCCCGACCGTGAGCGCGGTGAAGCAAGCGAACGACGACCTCGACCAGGCCCGCCGCATCGTCGACCTCGGCCTCGACCTCTACGCGGGCGACGACAGCCTGCTCTTCCCGTTCCTGCGGCTCGGAGGCATGGGCGGCGTGTGCGTCCACACGCACGTCGTCGGCCCGCAGGTGAAGCAGATGGTGCGCGCGTACAAGGACGGCGACGAGGAGACTGCGCGCCGGATCGACCGGGAGCTCGAGCCGGCGTACGACCTGTTCAAGATCGCGCCGAACCCGATCCCGATCAAGGCGGCGCTGAACCTGCTCGGGTTCGACGTCGGCGGCTACCGGCTGCCGATGGTCCCGCCGACCGAGGACGAGCTCGCGCGCGTACGCGACTGCCTCGAGCGCGCGGGCCTGCACGTTCCCGCCGCGGCGTAGGGCCGCGCTACCGAGGCCGGTGCCGCGGACGGCCGCGGATACACTTCTGCGGTGCCAGGTCCCTTCCTTCGCGTCATTCCGCTCGGCGGACTGGGCGAGATCGGCAAGAACATGACCGTGTTCGAGCACGACCACGGGAGCCTCGTCGTCGACGCCGGGCTCGCATTCCCGCGCGACGAGCACCTCGGCGTCGATCTCGTCCTGCCGGACTTCACCTATCTGCGGGAACAGCCGGGCGAGGTGCGGGCGGTCGTCCTGACCCACGCGCACGAGGACCACGTCGGTGCTCTGCCGTACCTCCTGCGGGAGGTGCAAGTGCCCGAGGTCTGGGCGACACGGCTCACACTCGGGCTCGTCAAGTCGAAGCTCGACGAGCACGGCCTCCTGCGCGCGGCGGAGCTGCGCGAGATCGAGCCCGAGCGAGGTCCGGTCGAGCTCGGGCCGTTTCGGCTCGAGTTCGTGCGCATGGCGCACTCGGTCCCGGACAATGTTGCAGTCGTGATCGAGACCGATGCAGGGCGAGTCCTGCACACGAGCGACTGGAAGCTCGACCACACGCCGGTCGACGGCTTCCGCACCGACGTCGGCAAGCTCGCCGAGCTCGGCAACCGTGGGGTCGACCTGCTGCTCGTCGACTCGACGAACGCGGAGCGGCTCGGCTTCACCGGGTCCGAGCGGCTCGTCGGCGAGGCGTTCCGCCAGATCATCCCGCAGCGGAAGGGTCGAGTCCTCGTCGCGTCGTTTGCCTCGAACGTCCACCGGATGCAGCAGGCAATCGATGTCGCCGTCCAGTGCGGCCGGAAGGTTGCCATCGTCGGCCGCTCGATGCGGAAGAACCTGAACATCGCCGGCAACCTCGGGTACCTGGACGTGTCCGAGGGCACCCTGATCCAGCCCAACGAGCTCGACGGCTACCGCCCCGAGGAGGTCGTCATCCTCTGCACGGGGAGCCAGGGCGAGCCGATGTCGGCGCTGACCCGGATCGCCTACCGCGATCACCAGACGGTCACGGTCGAGCGCGGCGATACCGTGATCCTGTCGGCGCGACCGGTGCCCGGGAACGAGCTGCGGGTGCACGACACGATCAACCAGCTCTCGAAGGCGGGCGCGGAGGTGCTCCACGAGGAGAACGCGCCGGTGCACGTCTCCGGCCACGCGATGCAGGAGGAGATCCGCACGCTCTACGGGCTGGTGCGCCCGCGCTCGGTCATGCCGATCCACGGCGAGTACCGCATGCAGGCCGCGAACGCGCGCATGGCGCAGGAGGCGGGCGTTCCGGCCGACTCGATCGTGCTCGCGGAGAACGGCTCGGTCGTCGAGCTGACCGCGGCCGGCGCGCGGATCGTCGACCACGTCGAGGCCGGGATCACCTTGGTCGACGGCCTCGGCGTCGGCGATATCGGCGACGTCGCCCTGCGTGACCGACGCCACATGGCCGAGGACGGCGTCCTGATCATCGTCGCCACCCTCGCGAGCCAGAACGGCTCGCGCTCTGCGGCGGCGGAGCTCGTGGCCCGCGGGTTCGCTGAGAGCGAGCCGCTCCTGGACGAGATGCGCAGCGAGGCCGAGGCCGTGCTCCGCCGCTGCCTCGAGGAGGGCGTGGTCGAGATCAAGCTCCTCCAGGAGCACCTCCATGACGGTATCGGGCAGCTCGTCTACGACCGAACGAAGCGGCGGCCGATGATCCTGCCGGTCGTCGTGGAAGTCTGAGCGTGAGCGCCGTCGCCGACGGGTGGGCGAGTGTGCTCGCCGACCACGCGGCCGAAGCCGGAACGGCGCGGCGGTTGATCTCGCAGTTGTCCGCGTGCGAGGTCGCCGCACTCGCGTTCTGCCGCTTGCTCGAGCGCTGGGCCCGCGGAGAGGCCGATCCGTCGACGGCGGGGCGGCGTCAGGCGGCGCTGCGGCGTGCCGCCGAGCGTGCCGAGACGGCCTTGGCCGGCCTCGAGCGGCCGCTCGGCCGCTACCTGCTCGAGCTCGAGCCGGAGCGGGCAGAGGGTCGCTCGTGGTACGGCGAGCCCGGCGCCGGCGAGCTGCGCGACTGGCACGACGTGCTCGAGCGGGCTGGGGTAAGCGTCTCGCCCGTCCGCGTCGCGCAGGCCTATCTGGAGCTGGCGGTGCTCGTGCGCGCGCTGGAGGGATTGCGGGCCGCAGCGGACCTCGGGTCCGAGCCCGACCGGTCGTCCCTCTGGGCCGGCCTCTTCGACCTGCGCGAGAACCTCCTCGGCCAGACGCTCGAAGACCTGCGCGCGCTGGCCGCGTAGCGCTGCTTGGCCGGGGCGCCGCCGAAGATCGCGGTGGTGGGGTCGATCAACCTCGATCTCGTCGCGCGCTGCGAGCGGCTGCCGAGGCCGGGGGAGACGGTAACCGGGGCGACCTTCGAGCGCATACCCGGAGGCAAGGGGGCGAACCAGGCGCTCGCCGCCGCTCGGCTCGGTGCCGACGTGCGGCTCGTGGGGGCGGTCGGAGAAGATCCGTTTGCGGACGAGGCGCTCTCGCTCCTGCGGGAGGGTCGAGTCGACCTCGACAGTGTGCGCACCGTTGCGCAGCCGACCGGCGTTGCGCTGGTCTTCGTCGGGGACGACGGCGAGGACGAGATCGTCGTCGCTCCGGGCGCGAACCGGGCCGCCGAGGCGGGGGAGCTGGGCGACACGGACGCGGTGCTCTGCCAGCTCGAGATTCCGGTCGCCACGGTGGCCGAGGCGGGGCGGCAGGCGCATTTCTTCTGCCTGAACGCCGCGCCGGCCCGGGCGCTGCCGGCCGAGGTGCTCGCCGAGGTAGACCTGCTCGTCGTCAACCGGTACGAGCTCGAGGTCGTCGGGCGCTACGAGGGCCTGACGGCGCTGACGCTCGGGGCCGAGGGGGCCGTCCTGCTCGCGGGCGAGAAGGAGGTCGCACGTGCCGCACCGCCGCCCGTCGAGGCCGTCGACGGCACCGGGGCGGGCGATGCGTTCACCGCCTGCCTGCTCGTCTCCCTGCTCGAGGGCCGTGTGCGGGAGGAGGCGCTCCGGCGCGCCTGCGCCGCCGGTGCGCTCGCCGCCTCGCGTCCCGGCGCGCAGCCCTCGCTCCCCACGGCGAACGACGTAGACGCGATACTCGCCGCGTGAAGATCCTGCTCGATTGCGATCCGGGTCACGACGACGCGATCGCCCTGCTGCTCGCGCTCGCCAGCCCTGAGGTCGAGCTCGTCGGCGTGACGACGGTGCACGGAAACCAGACGCTCGAGAAGACGACGGTCAACGCGCTGAAAGTGCTCGAGTTCGTCGGGCGCACGGAGGTCCCGGTGGCCGCCGGCGCAGCACGGCCGATCCGGCGCGAGCCGTTCGTGGCCGGGTACGTTCACGGCGAGAGCGGGATGGACGGGCCGTCGCTGCCCGCCCCCACGACCCCACCGGTAGCGCAGCACGCAGTCGACTTCATCGCCGAGACCGTCCTCGCCTCCGAGGACCAGATCACGCTCGTCCCGACGGGGCCGCTGACGAACATCGGGCTCTTTCTCGCGCTGCACCCGGATGCGGCGCAGAAGGTCGAGCGGATCGTCCTGATGGGCGGTGCAATCGGCGAGGGCAACGTCACCCCGGCGGCAGAGTTCAACATCTGGGCCGATCCGGAGGCGGCCGACCGCGTCTTCACGAGCGGGCTGGACGTGACGATGATCGGCCTCGACGTCACGCACCGGGCGATCTTCGGCCCCGGGCCAACGGCCGAGCTGAAGTCCGCGGGGCGAGTCGGCGCGATGGTCGCCGAGCTGCTCGAGTTCTACGGGCGCTTTCACAGGGAGTCCTACGGCTGGGACGGCTCGCCGATCCACGACGCGGTCGCGATGGCGTACGCGTTCCGCCCGGGGATCGTCGAGACCGTGCACACCGGGGTGCGGATCGACTGCGGTGAGGAGCTCGGTCGCGGGCGGACGAACGTCGACCTCAGAGGCCGCGTCGGCTGGGAGCCGAACGCGCACGTCGCGGTCGCGATCGACAAGGACGCGTTCATCGCGCTCCTGGTCGAGCGCATCTCCGCGCTCGGTTGAACGAACGGCCCTAGGCCGGGATGCCCGAGGACGCGGTTACGTCCGGCGTGTTCGACCGCGCCTACGCCGGCAGGTAACTGGCGTGCACAAGGTTTTTCGCAACTGTCGCGTAGAACTTCCCACTGCCGCCGCGGAGAGGCGCGAACCCTCCGCTTGCAGTGCGAACCGACCAGGTTCCCACGCCGATTTCGTAGTCGACGCTGCCGTCGGAGTGGGGAGGCGACGTCGGGATAAGCCTTCCGCTGTACGCGATGACGATCGTCCCGTGCGCGCCAGTCAGCGTCGTCGATCCGCTGAGCGTCGGTTTGGCGAGCGTGGGCTGCGCCTTGAACCTGCCCTTCACCGGTCCTCGCTCGGCCACGGTTCCCGAGGACGTAAACGTTCCCAGAAGCTTTCCCTTGCACGGGCAGCCCTTGACCGCCATCGAGAGGAAGAAGTTCTCGTTCGTCAGCTCGTGGCGACCCGCCTGCGCAACCACGGACGCGGACGCCAGCATCGCCGTAACGCCTGCCACGGCGAGAAATACCCTGAGCACGCGGCGAGTATGACGCAGCCTGCGTGCCTTTACAAAGAGGAGCTGTTCACGAGCCAGCGAATTGGCGCGTATGGCGCGCAAGAAGCGGCCCAGTAAGGTGCGTCCGCGCTCGCCTGCCCGCGTCAAGAAGAAGACGCGCAGGCGGACCCGCGGTCACCACTATGCGGAGCTGATCGGGCTCGGCCTCGTCGTCTTCGGCCTGTTCACGGCCGCCGTGCTCTATGCCGGCTGGAAC
>JBKOVL010000145.1:0-10754 GCA_046723895.1 Actinomycetota bacterium
CTGCGGGTGCCCGCCGAGGCTCTCGGCGCACGCGAGGTTGTACAGTGGCGCCCCGTACTGCGGGTTCGCCTCGATCGTCTCGCGCCCCTTCGCGATCGCGCCCTCGTAGTCGCCGGCGAGATACAGGTCGTGCAGCGGCGCCCAGATCTCCCAGCCGTGCGCCTCGTACGCCTTCCCGGTCGTTGCGCCGACCGCGAGCACGACCGTCTCGGGCTCCTCTGCGAATGCGGTCCGCCGAGTGGGTCCGGCAGGCACGTACACCAATGTTCCGGGCGGAGCGTCAAACGTATCGTCCCCGACCTCGAACCGCGCGCGCCCGCGGACGACGACGTAGAGCTCGTCGGGGTCGCCCTCCTGGTCCTCCGCATGCTCGGGGATCACCCGGTCGCCCACGTTGTGTCCGGTCCAGGAGTTGGTGCCGAACGCGGTGATCCCGAGCTCGTGCCGCACCCGCCCCATGCGGCATTCCTTGTGTTCGATTTCCTCAAGGTCGCCGAGGCGCGCGACCCTGTAGCCGTCCGCCATCAGATCAGCTCCAGGTCGCGGCCGATCTTCTCGAACGCCGCCAGTGCTCGGTCCATGTGCTCCTCCTCGATCGCAGCCGACATCTGAACGCGAATACGTGCCGTCCCCTCCGGGACAACGGGATACCCAAAGCCGGTGACGAAGACGCCCTCGTCGAGCAGCCGCCGCGAGAACTCGATTGCAAACGCCGTCTCGCCGACGATGATCGGGACGATCGCCGCCTCGCCGTCGAGCGGCCTGAACCCGAGCTCGCGGAGCCGCTCGCGGAACTGCGCAGTCTGGCGGTGGAGCTTCGCGACGAGCTCCGGCTCGCCCCGTAGCACGCGCACCGCCGCGAGCGCCGAGCACGCGACCGTCGGCGGCAGCGCGTTCGAGAAGAGCTGCGGCCGCGAGCGCTGCGCGAGGATGTCGCAGACCTCCTCGCCCGCCGCGACGAACCCGCCCGCAGCGCCGCCGAGCGCCTTCCCGAGAGTCGAGGTGATCACGTCGATCTGGCCGAGCAGCCCGTAGTGCTCGGCGACGCCGGACCCGGTCTCGCCCATCACGCCGGTGCCGTGCGAGTCGTCGACGACGAGCGTGGCGTCGTGGGCGCGGACGAGCTCGAGGATCTCCGGCAGCTTCGCGAGGTCGCCCTCCATCGAGAAGACGCCGTCGGTGATCACGAGCGCGCGACGGCCCGCCTCCAGCGACTCGAGCTCGGCCCGCAGCGAGTCCATGTCGGAGTGCTTGTAGACGGCCTTGCGCGCGGGCTTGGCGAGCCGGACGGCGTCGATGATCGATGCGTGGTTCAGCTCGTCCGAGAGGATCACAGTCGACTCGTCGGTCAGGCTCGGGATCGCGGCCTCGTTCGCGTTCCAGCACGAGACGTAGGTCAGCGATGCCTCGGTGCCGACCAGGTCCGCGAGCTCGCGCTCGAGCTCGAGGTGCGGCTCGAAGGTGCCGCAGATGAAGCGCACCGACGCCGTCCCCGCCCCGTACCGCCGCAGCCCCTCGATCCCCGCCTCGACCACCTCGGGACGGTCGGCGAGACCGAGGTAGTTGTTCGAGGAGAGGACGAGCACCTCGCCGCGCCCCTTCATCTCGACCAGAGGCCCCTGCGGCGAGCAGAGCGTGTTGAAGCGCTTGTAGGTGCCTGCCTCGCGCAGCCGGTCGAGCTCGGCCCGGAGCCGGTCGTCTAGCACGCTCGTCATCTGTGCTGCCACCGGCCCTCGACCGGCACGCGCTCGCGGACACGCTCCTCCACGAGCGGCGCGGGCGCCCGTCCGCCGGGGTAGAGAACGACCTTGCAGGCCTCGCCCGCGGCGAGCAGCGCGAACGCCGTCTCGAACTCGTCGAGCGGCAGCTCCTTCGTGATCAGCGGGCGCACGTCGACGACGCCGCTCTCGAGCAGCCACCGTGTCCGGTACCAGGTCTCGAAGATCTTGCGCCCGTTGAGCGCGAGCACGTTCAGGTTCTTGAAGATCAGCGCCTCGGCCACGTCGATCTCGACCGGCCGGGCCGGAATCCCGAAGAGGATCACACGGCCGCCGTTGCGGGCGATCCGGAACGAGTCCGCGATCGCGCGCGGCGATCCGGACATCTCGAAGACGACGTCGAATCCGTAGCCCTCGTTCTGATCCAGGAACCAGCCTGCGGTGTCGGGCGTCTCGTCGACGTTCACGACCGCCGTCGCACCCATCTTCTCGGCCAGCCCGAGCCTGAACGGAGTCCGGTCGGCCGCGATCACGCCCGCGGCTCCTGACGCCCGTGCGATGCCGATCGTGAAGAGCCCGATCGGGCCGCAGCCGAGCACCGCGACGGCGCGGCCGGCGAGATCCTGCTCGCTGGTCGCGAAGACGGCGTTGCCGAACGGCTCCTGGAGGGTCGCGATCTCGGGCGGAAGCTTCGACCGGTCGTTGCGCCAGATCACTCCTTCCGGGACGGTGACGTAGCGCGCGAAGGCCCCGTCGCGGTCGACCCCGAGGATGCGCGTGCGCTCGCACATGTGCGCGTGCCCGGTCCGGCACTGGAAGCACACGCCACACGTGATGTGGCTCTCCGCGGAGACGTAGTCGCCGACCGCGACGTCGCGCACGAGCTCGCCGCGGTCCACGACCGTGCCGGCAAACTCGTGTCCGAGCGTGAGCGGCGGACCGATACGTCCCTGTGACCACTCGTCCCAGCTGTAGATGTGGAGGTCGGTTCCGCAGACGCTCGCGGTCTCGACCTCGACCAGGACCTCATCGGCCGCCGGTGCCGGAACCGGGATCTCCTCGAGCCGTAGCCCCGGCTGGGCCGCCGTCTTCCGCAGCGCGACCATCCTCTCGGGCACGCGGCAATCATGCCGATCCCTGACCGGTGCTGCGGGTTCTCACGGATGTAGCGCGCGCGCCGCACCGGCAGGCTGGGGTCATGAGCACCGCCGTCGACGCGATCAAGGCAGCAGTCAACGTCAGGGCCCACGCTCCCTGTCCGATGTGCGGACAGGACAGCTGGGCCGGCGGCGATCGCCTTACGGAGGTAACCGCACCGGACGAGCCGTCGATCCAGGCGCTCCCGTTCGTCTGCACGAACTGCGGCTTCGTCCGGCTGCATGCGGTCCAGCCTCTGGAGACGATCGACGATTGAGAGCCGTTAGCACGGGTCCAGTGACCGAACACCTCCGGAACCGGTGGGTGCTCTTCGGCGCGGTCGGAGCACTTGCCGTCGCCGTTGCCGTCGGACTGATCGTCGTCAGCGTCGTCGGCTCGAGCGACAACAGGGCGGCCGCCACGAAGACCGCGACGCACGTCGCCGGGAGGGCTCGCTCGGCATCGGCGACGCCCGCGGCACCGGCCAGGGTGCCGGGCGCAGCCGCGACGCTCGCGCTCTTCAAGGGGATCCCGCAGCGGCTGAACGCGCTCGGCAGGGCAAGCGCGCCGGTGACGATGATCGAGTTCGCCGACCTGCAGTGCCCGTTCTGCCGCGACTATACGGCGTCCGCGCTGCCCGCGCTCGTCGCCCGGTACGTGCGCGCCGGGAAGGCGAGGTTCGTCTTCTCGGGCATGCACTTCATCGGCCCCGACTCCGAGAAGGCGCTCCGGGCCGTCTACGCCGCCGGCCTCCAGGGCCGGCTGTGGCAGTACCTCGACCTGCTCTACAAGAACCAGGGCCCCGAGAACGAGGGCTGGGTGACGGATGACCTGCTGCGGTCGGTCGGAGCGTCGCTGCCCGGCTTCGACACGGACAAGATGCTGGCCGACATGAGCTCGGCGGAGGTCACTGATGCTCTCGCCGCCTCCGACCAGCAGGCCCAGAACGCGAGCGTGAACTCGACGCCGACGTTCTTCGCCGGGAAGACCGGGGCGACGCTCGAGCACATCAACCTGGCAGCGCTCACGCCCGAGGCGTTCCGGCCGACACTCGACGCGTTGACCGGGTGAGAGGCGAACCCGAGCACCACGTCGGCACCGAAGCTGTCGAGACTGGTGCGAGGCGATGTCGTGACGCCGAAGGCGTCAGCGACCGCACGCTGCGCGCCGCGATCGCAGCGCTCGCGCTCGCCGGGGCCGCGGTCGCCGCATACCTCGTCTACGCGCGCTACACCGGCACCCGGCTTGCCTGCACGACCGGCGGCTGCGAGACGGTGCAGCACTCGAAGTACGCCAAGGCGGCCGGGATTCCCGTCGCCGTGCTCGGTCTCGCCGCCTACCTCGCCGTCTTCGCGACGGCGCTCTCCGCGCGGATCGAGGCGGCGGCGATCGGCGCTGCGATCGTCCTCGGCGGACTCGCCTTCGGCGTCTACCTGATCGTCATCCAGGTCGCAGTGATCGACGCGATCTGCCAGTGGTGCCTGGCGAGCGACGCGATTCTCGCGCTGCTCGCGATCGCGAGTGCAGAGCGCCTCCGCCGGGTTGCGGGAAGCCCGCAGGGCCGATCGGGGACCGCACCGATGGCACAACACGGCTGACCTCCCACACTTGCCCCATGGAGGAGCTGTGTGAGCTCCATGCGGCACTCGGGAACGTCGAGGAATGCTCCCGCGGCTGGTGCGCGTTCTGGGAGCACGGCGGCGCGGTCGTCGAGCCCGGGTGCGCGATCAAGCGCATCGGGTTCGACCTGACGAACGTCGACCTCGCGTACCACCTGCTCGACCTGCGGCGTGCGCTCGAGCAAGTCCGCAGTGTCGGGGAAGCGGAGGCGGCCGGCCGGACGTTCGACCAGATCCGCCCGCCGGGCTTCTAGGTCGCGACGAGCGCCCGAGGGCGCGCCTCGGCGAGGAGTGCCTCGACGAGGGCAACCGCCTGCTCCTCGTCGTGCAGGAGCCGGCCGTGCTCCGCCAGCCGCTCGTGGGCGCGCGGAACGGCGAGCTCGTCGCCGACTACGCGTGCGCCCGCAGTGCCGAGGATCCGTTTCAGGTCGGCCTGCGCCCAGACGCCTCCGAACGATCCGGTGCTCGCGGAGATGACCGCGACCGGCTTGTGCTGGAGGACGGCCGAGCCGCGCGGCCGCGAAGCCCAGTCGACGGCGTTCTTCAACTGACCCGGCACCGACGAGTTGTACTCCGGTGTCGCGATCAGCACCGCGTCGGCGCCGGCGATCGCGTCGCGCAGCGCCTGCACGGCAGGGTGTCCCGGAACCACGTCGTCGTCCTCGTCATAGGGCGGGACGGCCTTCAGCCCGTCGAAGAGCTCCAGCTCGACATCGGGCGGCAGGTGGTGCGCCGCCTCGAGCAGGAGCCTGCGGTTGTGCGAGTCGCGCCGCAGGCTCCCGCTGATTCCGAGGATCTTCATTGCCTACGCCTTCACCAGCTCGAGGTCGGCGGTGAGCTTGACCTCGTTCTCCAGGGCGACGCCGCCGCCCGGGAGCTCCATCTGCCAGTTCATCCCGAAGGCGGTCCGGTCGATGGTCGTCTCGAGCGCCAGTCCGATGCGCTCGTTGCCATCCGGCCCGGCCACAGGGCCGGCGATCGTGCCGGTGAGCGTGACGGGCCGCTTCACGCCGCGGATCTCCAGCTCGCCCTCGACGGTGAGGTCGTCGCCCTCGCTGCGGATCTCCGTCGACCTGAACGAGACCTGCGGGGAGCGCTCTGCGTCGAAGAAGTCCGGCGAGGCGAGATGACCGGCGAGGTTCTCGTCCTGAATAGTGATGCTCGCGACATTCGCCGAGCCGCGCAGCGTGCCGCCGTCGAGGACGGCGTCGAAATCGGAGAGGCCGCCCTTGAAGAGCGAGACACCGGAGTGGCGGACGGCGTAGCCGACCTGCGAATGCGTCTTGTCGAGCGTCCATGTCCCAGTGGGAACCTGCCGGGTAGTGGTGATCGTGCTCATTTGCTTTGTCCTCCCTGTTCGGTACAATTACTTGCGAGCACAAACAACTGTAGCAGGTTTACGTGACTAGTCAAGTATTGACCACTCAATCATTTCCGAGCGTCGATGCGTTCGCCCGGTTGCTGCGCGCGCATGCCTCATTGACGCGTGAGCTCAGCGCACGGCTGACGGCCGACCATGGCCTGTCGATCACGGACTACGAGTGCCTGCTCGCGCTCTCGCACGCGGAGGAGGGCGCGATGCGGCGGGTCGACCTCGCGCAGCAGCTGATGCTGACACCGTCCGGCGTCACGCGCATGCTCGACGGCCTCGAGCGCGACGGCTGGGTGACGAAGGCCTCGTGCGAGAGCGACGCGCGCGTCACCTACGCGGTGCTCACCGACGAGGGCCGTGAGCGGCTCGAGGAGGCCGGCCGCTCCCACGTCGCCCAGGTGCGCGAGCTGATCGAGCAACAGCTCGCGCCGGAGGAGGTGGACACGCTCGTCGAGCTCCTCGGCCGCCTGCCCGGAGGCGCCGCCGGCAGCGGCGAGGCCTGCTCGCCCTAGACGGGGACGAGGATGTCGGCGAGCCGGAAGTGCTCGCCGCGCGCGGGCAGCGTCGGCGACCAGGCCGGATCGACGGCAAGGTACGACTCCGGGTCGGCGGTGATCACGCCCCAGAGCACCTCCGCGACGAGACGCCCGCCGACGTCGCCGAGCCGATCGCCGGAGTGGCGGACCGAGGACTCGCGGAGGATGTAGAGCCAGAGCGGGGTCTCTCCCTCCCAGCCGTGGCGCCTGAGGTCGAGCTCGTCCGCGGTCAGCGGCTCGGCGCCGAGCGCACGCGCAACCGCCTCGCCCGAGGGCAGGCCGGTGCCCTGGCCGCGTTCGAGGTCACGGCCGGCAAGCGAGCGGTAGGCCGCTTCGTCGACCGCTCCGGTGATCGCCTGCGGCAGCTCGATCAGTGAGCGCGGGAGGCTCCCGTCCATCGGCTTCGCCCGCTGCGCCGGCGGCTTGCCGTCGACGTCGAACAGGAGCGACCAGTCGACGCGGCGGTCGCCGATCGGGCTGAAGCCGATCAGGTCAGGAAACACCGGGTACCGGGGTCCGTCCGGCTGCAGCTGGTAGAGCTGCCGAATCTGGGAGTGGCCGTAGCGGTACGCCGCGTCGGCGAACTCGACCGGAATGTACGGCTCGCCGGCGGGCCGGTAGAAGCGGGGACCGGCGTCGGCGACCTCGTCGACGATCTCTCGCCCGACGAGCTTCGGGAGGAACTCATTGACGATCAGCCACTGGTAGTGCCAGGTGAGCGCGCGGCGGGCCTCGTCGAAGACCTCGCGCTCGCCCTCGCCGTCCTCGCGCAGCCGGTCGACGAGTAGGTTGTGGGCTCGGATAAAGGCCAGCTGCATCTGGCTCATGAAGACATGGACGTCGTTGCGCGGGTCGCCGATCAGCGCGATCCCCTCCTGGTTCCGCGGGAGGTCGCCGTCGTTCTCGAGCAGCTTGGCGGGGTCGTCGCGCCGGTAGAGGTAGGGCGAGCCGAGAGGACCGCCGGCGTACAGCGCTTCGAGATTTGCGCGCGGCGAGCGCATGTTGCGCAGCGCCTCGAGGTTGGTATGGGCACGGAGTGGCGAGCGGTCGGCGGTGATGTCGTGGGCGACGTACTGACCGAAGAACGGCCACCCGGACTCGACCTGCGAGTCGTCCTTGCAATCGCCGCCGTCGCAGAGCCCGCCGGCCGCACCGAGCCGGTGGAGCAGCGTCTCGTCCGCCTCGAGCGCGGGCAGGTCGAACATCCGTCCATAGCGACCGCCCTCGCCCGTCGGAGCGTCGACCCGCTCCGGCGCGAGGCAGTGGTCCCGGATCAGCGTCGCAGCAGAGATCAGCTCAGACTACCCGGGGGCTGAGGAGCTGCGTCGTGCGCGGATCAGCGCGTCGATCGCCTGCGCCTCGCCGTCCTCGGTCTCGACCGGGCGCAGCACGCGCTCGGCCTTCTCGATCTGGAGCCCGGGGAGCTCGACCGTGACCTGGGCGGGCGTGAACAGGACCCTTGGGTCCTCCGGACCGCCGTGCCCACCGTTCAGGTTCTCGAGGTCGTGGCCGACGACGAGCAGGGTGCCGCCGGGTGCGACCGCCGCGGCGGCGCGAGCGAGGATCCGGCGGCGCTCGTCCGCGGGAACCTGCAGGTAGAGGACGAGGACGAGGTCGAATGCCCCGCGGGCGGGCTGCCACTCGAGCAGGTCCCCCTCGACCCACTCGACCTCGACCCCACGCTCCGCGGCGAGTGTCCGCGCCTGCTCGAGCGCGACGTCGGAGAAGTCGACGCCGGTCACCGTCCAGCCGCGGGCGGCGAGCCAGACGGCGTTCCGCCCGGAGCCGCAGGCAAGGTCGAGCGCCCGCCCCGGTGGAAGCTCTCCCACCTCGGCGACGAGAAAGCTGTTCGGCTCGACGCCGAACAAGAGGCCGCCCTCCCCGTGCTTCCGGTTCCATTCCCGGCGCTGCACGGTCCCATTGTCGTGCGAAGCTAGCCCGCGTGCCGCACTGGCTCGAGATCGTCCTCGTCGTCGCGCACGTACTCGCCGCCACGGTCTGGGTCGGCGGAACCGTCGCGCTGACCTTCATCGCCGTGCCCGCGATTCGCACCGTCGCCGGGGAACCCCGCCAGCTCGCGATGCGGACGCTCGGGCGGCGCTGGCGCCCGATCGGCTGGAGCGCGCTGCTCGTCCTCGTCGCCACCGGGATCCCGCTCGCGGCGCACGTGCTCCCGGACGCGGGCATCGGCGCCGCGGCGGTGTTCGGGATCAAGGTCGCCGCGTTCGCCGCGCTGCTCTGCTTCGCCTACCTCCACGACTTCGTCCTCGGCCCGCGGCTCGCGGCGGAGATCCGGGAGGGGCGTCCGCAGACGAGCAGGCGCCCGCTCGTCCTCGTCGGGTGGACGTCGTTTACGCTTACGCTCGCGTTGCCAATCCTGGGAGTCGTCCTTGCCGAGATCGTCTAAATGAGCACACGTAGTCGAATTTCGTCACGCGAACGGGGCGACGGGTCGAGTACAACCGAATCGACGACAGGTTCTTTTACCGTCGTGGGTCATTCGACGACCGGCTCGCTCGAGTGTTTCGTCAGCCTCCTTCGGAACGCCCTCGGACGAGCCGGTCTCGTCGAGATTGCGGACGGGAACGCCGCCGATCTCGTGATCAACGTCGTCGACGAACGCGATCCGAAACCGTTCCGCCGGCGCTCGCGCGGGACGTTCGTGGTCGGGCTCTACGAGCGCACGAGCCACTCGCTGGCCGACGACTACCCGATGCTCGTTCGCGCGCTCGCGAACATCGCCCTCTGCTACGTGCCGGGCGAGGGCGCGTGGTTCACGACGATGGAGCGCGGCCACTACGGGGACGGCGCCGAGCAGGGAGAGGAGGCGCTCGCCGACGCGGTCGTCCGGCGACTGCTCCCGCTCGCCCGCTCGCGGCTCGTGATCGACAACGAGTTCGTCACCGACCTGGAGCCGGAGCTATGGGACGGCGACGAGGTGACCGAGGAGATCATCGCCGCCGGTGCTCGCCTCGGCGACCTCGACCTGCTTCCCTCGCCGTTCCCGATCGAGGATCTGCTCAGCGAGCGCGAGCTTCGCCACGTCAAGCGGCTCTACGGGATCGGCGGCCTCTCGTACGGAAACCTCTCCCAGCGGAAGGACGAGCGCCGCTTCTGGATGAGCGCGAGCGGCGTCGACAAGTCGCACCTGGAGATGCCGGGGCGCGACATCCTGCTCGTCTCGAACTACGATCACGACAACGGGCGGATCGTGCTCAGCGTCCCCCCGGAGGTCGAGCCCCGCCGCGTCTCCGTGGACGCGATCGAGCACTGGATGATCTATCAGGCCCACCCCGGCGTCGGCGCCATCCTCCACGTGCACGCGTGGATGGAGGACATCCCCGCGACCGACGTCAACTACCCGTGCGGCACCGAAGAGCTCGCGGTCAGCGTCGCCGCCCTGCTTGCCGCGGAGCCGAATCCGAACGAGGCCGTGATCGGACTCCGCAACCACGGGATCACCGTGACCGGGCCGAGCCTGATGCGGATCCTCGACCGGATCGAGCCGAAGATCCTCCGGCAAGTCCCGATGATGTAGGCGCGCCGTTCGCGCGATGACGGCTTTGCCGGCGACGCTGGGGGCCAATACGGTTTTTCCGCGGCCCTAATCGGGGTCTCCGCCGACGACCGGTGAGCCGAGGCGGAGGAAGCTTCAGCCATGGAGTTCCGCTCGGGCGACGCCCTGCTCGTCTTCGACGATGACCTGACGATCGTGGCCTGGAACGAGGCCGCCGAGGAGCTCACCGGGATCGCGTCCGCCGAGGCGGTCGGACGGCCGTGCTGGGACGTGCTCGGCGGGGTCGACGAGCGCGGCTCGCTCGTCTGCCACCCGGGATGCTCCGGCGCGCGGCTCGCCGGCGAGGGCTGGCCGGTCCGCTGCCAGCGCCTGCTCGTGAAGACGCGCGGGGGGCGGCGCAAGGTCACGGTCTCCACGATCGCCGTCCGGAGCGACTGTGCGCCGCTGTACATGCACGTTCTCCGCGACGGGCTCGAGGTTCCGGAGGAGCACGGCGTGGCGCCCTCCGGTCGCCGGCCGAAGCTGACACCGCGTCAGCTCGAGGTGCTGTTGCTGATCGCCCGCGGCGTCTCGGCGAAGGCGATCGCCGACGAGCTCGAGATCGCAGAGCCGACCGTCCGCAACCACATCCGCGCGCTGCTGGTCGAGCTCCGCGCCCACTCGCAGCTGGCGGCGGTCGCCGCCGCACGGCGCTGGCACCTGATCGACTAGACGAGCTCCAGCTTCCCTTCGCGTTCGGCCGCCTCGCGCTCCTGCTCGATCCGCTCGAGCTCCTGGAGCCCGAGGCAGACCCGGCGGGTGACAAAGAGGACGACGATCGGACCGACCCACACGAGCACGCGGAAGACCCAGACG
>JBKOVL010000098.1:0-21253 GCA_046723895.1 Actinomycetota bacterium
CCATCACGGCCAGGATCGAGCCGTAGTTCGTCAGGTGCGGGGTGAAGAAGGTCGCGACGATCGCGACCGTCATCCCCACCGCGCCGATCATGTTCCCGTACCGCGCGCGCGCGGGGTGGGAGAGGAACTGGAGTGCGAGGATGAAGCAGACGATCGTGACGAGGTACGCGAGATAGATCCAGTCGGTGCGGCTCATTCGGCCTTCTCTGCGTCCGCTTCCCTCTCCGGCGCGCGCTTCTTCCTCGGCTTGAACATCTCGAGCATGCGGTCGGTGACGGCGAAGCCGCCGACGACGTTGCCGGTTCCGAGCGCGACGGCGGTCAGGGTGACGATCCGCAGCCAGGTGGGCTGGTGGGGCACTCCGGCGACGATGATCGCGCCGACGAGAATGATCCCGTGGATCGCGTTCGTACCCGACATCAGCGGCGTGTGCAGCAGCGTCGGCACCTTCGAAATCACCTGCACCCCGAGGAAGGCGGCGAGGATCAGGACGGTCAGCTCGATCAGGAAGCCGGGATTCACGCTGCGCTCTCCTTCCGGGTGACGCACGCGCCGGCGGTGATCTCGTCCTCGAAGTCGAGCACGAGCTCACCCTCGGGCGCGAGGTGGTTGAGCAGGGCCTGGACGTTGCGGGCGTAGAGCCGGCTGGCGTCGGAGGGCATCTCGCTCGGTAGGTTGAGCAGGCCGACGATGTGGACGCCCTCGCGGTCGACCTCCTTGCCGGGTTCGGTCAGCTCGCAGTTGCCGCCCGTCTCGGCCGCGAGGTCGACGATCACCGAGCCCGGGCGCATCGCTCTCACCGCCGAGGCGGGGATCAGTCTGGGCGCCGGGCGGCCGGGAATCGCGGCCGTCGTGATGACCGCGTCGTAGTCCGGCAGGCGCTTCTCGAGTTCCTCCTGCTGCTGCGCCTGCTGCTCGGGCGTCAGCTCGGTCGCGTACCCGCTGGCGGTCTCCTCTCCGGTCACCCCGAGGTCGAGGAACTTGGCGCCGAGCGACTCGATCTGCTCGCGGACGGCGGCGCGGACGTCGAACCCGTGGACGACGGCGCCGAGGCGCCGCGCCGTCGCGATCGCCTGGAGGCCGGCGACGCCTGCGCCGATGACGAGCACCTTCGCGGGCTGCACCGTGCCGGCCGCGGTCGTCAGCATCGGCAGGAAGCGCGGGAGCCGGTCGGCAGCGATCAGTGCGCTCTTGTAGCCGCCCACGGTCGCCTGCGAGGACAGCGCGTCCATCGACTGTGCGCGGGTGATCCGCGGGATCGACTCCATCGCGAAGGCGACGACACCGCGTTGGCGGAGGCGCTCGATTCCCTCGGCGTCGGTGAGCGGCTCGAGGAAACCGATCAGGACCGTGCCCTCGTGGAGCCGCTCGGCCTCCCCGGCCGTCGGCTTCTGCACCTTGACGACGGCCTCGGCGTCCCAGGCGCTGTCGAGGAGTGTTGCGCCGGCGCCCTCGTAGGCGCTGTCCTTGAACGACGCGGCGCTTCCGGCGCCGCGTTCGACGACAACTTCGTGTCCTCCCTCGACAAGCTTGGCGACCACCTCCGGGACGAGCGCGACGCGGCGTTCGCCGGCGGCGGTCTCCTTCGAGACACCGATTCTCACGGGCGCAACTCTAGTAAGTGGCGGCGCGGGCGGGCTTCAGGAGGGTGCCGCAGCCCGCTTGCGGAACCACCGCACGGCCTCGACGCCGAACGTGATCACGAGCGCGATCCCGAAGGCGACGAGGAAGCCCTTCAACGGGCTGTTCTCGAACGTCTTGCCGCCGAAGTAGCCGAGCAGGCTCGCGTACCCGCCCCAGACGATTCCGGCCAGCACGTCAAACTTGATGAAGCGGGTCCACTCCCAGTTCAGGCTGCCGGCAGTGAATGTCGCGGCCGTCCGCCCGCCCGGGATGAAGCGGGCGATGACGATCAGGTAGCCGCCTCGCTCCTCGAGCAGCCTGTGCGCACGGTCGAGGTGACGGCGGCGCTCGCCTCTGAAGAGCTTCTCGGCGACCGGCTCACCGAACTTCTTTCCGAGCCAGAAGGAGACGTTGTCGCCGCAGACCGCGCCAGTCGCGGCGGCGAGGAAGACCAGCTCGATGCGCAGATCGCCGTTCGCGGCCAGCACACCGGCGGCGATCACGGTCGTCTCGCTCGGAACGAGCGGGAAGAACGCGTCCAGTGCGGCGATCCCGAAGACGATCCCGTAGCTCCAGTCGGACCCGGAGATCGCGTCCACGATCGATTGGAACATCGCGGCCATTGTCGCAGCCGCCTGCGGGCCTCCATTTCGGGACACGGCCAGTCCCCCGGAAGAGGGGTAGACGCCGGGAGGGCGAAATCCGTCCGGCCGATGAGCACGCTGCTTGCCATCTCCGAAGCGATCGAGGCTCGGGATCCCTACACGCGAGGGCACTCGGTGCGGGTGGCGCAGATGGCGCTGGGGGTAGGCGTGCGGCTCGGCTGCGACGACGTGCGGCTCGGCCTCTTGCACCTGGGCGGCGCGCTGCACGACGTGGGCAAGCTCGTCGTCTCCGAGACGATCCTCGGGAAGCCGGGGCCGCTGTCCGAGGACGAGCTCGAGCAGGTGCGGGCGCACCCAGAGGTCGGCGCGCGGATGGTCGCGCTCGACCGGGCGCTCCGGCCGACGTTTCCCGGCGTCCTCTTCCATCACGAGCGCTGGGACGGCGGCGGCTACCCGACCGGGTGCGCCGGGGTGCAGATCCCGCTCGAGGCCCGGATCCTCGCGGTCGTCGACTGCTACGACGCGATGACCTCCGATCGTCCGTACCGTGCCGCGCTCACGCCGGAGGAGGCGGCCACCGAAGTCGACCGCTGCGCCGGCACCCAGTTCGACCCGGACGTCGCGGCGGCGTTCCTCGCGGCGTGGGAGTCGGGCACCCTCGGGGTCACCACCGCACTCGGAGCCGCCGCCGGCTAGCCAAGTAACAGACTGTTACTTGCGGGATCGCGCGATTTGCGGCGGATTCGCCTAGTAACAGACTGTTACAAGGCTGGAACGGCTAGAGCGTCGACCAGACCTCGAGCTTCGTCTTCACCCGGCGGATCACGTCGTCGGTGAACTCGCTCGTGCCGACATGGCCGCCGAGGTCGGCGGTGCGGACTCCGTCGGCGACCGCTTCCAGGCACGACTCGCGGATCGCGCGGGACACTTCGGCCGTGTGCTCACCCGCGAAGCCGAGCAGTGCGGCGCCGGCGAGGATCATCGCCATCGGGTTCGCGACGTTCTTTCCCTGCAGCGACGGGGCGGTGCCGTGTGCCGCCTCGGCCATCACGACGTCGGGCTCGAAGTCGTCGTCGAAGGCGACGAGCAGCGACTCGGCGCCGGCGATCGAGCCGAAGAGCGGCAGGACGAGATCGGAGAGGATGTCGCCGTCCCGGTTCAGCGCCGGGATGATCAGCGGGTCGCCGGCGGAGGCGACGAGCAGCGCGAAGGTGGCGTCGATCAGCTGCGGGTCGTACGCGACGTCCGGGTGCCGGCCCGCGGCCTCGTCCATCTCCTCCTTCAGCATCCCCTCGTAGGTCGGGCTGACCGTGTACTTCGGGCCGCCGAAGACCTTCGCGCCGGTGCGCTCGGCCTCCCGGAACGCGAACTCCGCGACCGCACGGCAGATGCGCCGCTCGATGCGCTCGGTGCGGTAGGCGATCTCGTCCTCGCCCTCGCCCTCGCGCCACTCTTTCGCTCCGTACGCGTCGCCGACCGCCATTCGGACGACCGAGATCGGCGCGTGGACTCCGCCGAACGGCACGACTCCCGGGATCCGCCGGCCGGTGCGGACGATCACCTTGCCTCCGATCTCCTCCCGCAGGATCCGGTTCGGCGAGCCGACGTCTCCTCGCCCCTCGGGCGTGATCGTTGCCGCCTTGAGCCCGAGGCCGGCCTCGCGCATCGCCGCCGCCGCTTCGTGCACGACGAGGTTCTCGGTTGCGCGGCGATTTGCGAGCGAGAGGTCGAATCGTGGAAACTCGAGCGTGACACCGATCACGTCGGACGTGAGCACGCGCAGCGCCTCCTCGAGCAGCTCCTGCCCGGTCTCGTCACCCTCCAGCACCACGATCGTCGAGCGATTCACGGCCGAGATTCTTTCAGGCGGCCCGCGCGAGCAAAGGCGCCTCTTCGTCGGAGAGGAGGTCGATCACCGCAGCCTCGACGGCGCCCTGCGTTGCCGGCACGCCGAAGTCGACATCGCCGAGGGCATCGAGTGCGGCGGCGATCGTCACCCCGGCCGAGAACCGGTCGAAAACGCGTGGGTCGATGTAGGACCCGCGGCAGACGGCGGGCGTGTTGCCAAGGTAGTGCGAGACCTCCTGTACGGCGCGGGTGACGGCTCGCTTCCGCGCGGTCGGAGACGCGCCTGCGCGGCCTGAGACTGCGACACCCACAGCCGCGAGCACCGTCGCCGTCCAGGTGCGGAAGTCCTTCGCGGTGAACTTCTCGCCGGCCACGTCCTTGACGTAGGCGTTGACGTCGGTGGAGAGCACGTCGCGCCAGCGCCCGCGCTCCTTGTAGGCGAGGAGGTCGGGGCTGCCGCCGCGCCGGCGCTTCAGCTCGGCGACGAGCTCGTAGACCAGCGGATCGACGACCGATTGGACCCGCCGCTGCCCGCCCTTGGCGCGGTAGTCGAACACGATCACGTTGTCCGGCCCGAGCCGCACGTGCCGCTTCTGCATCGTCGCCAGGCCGTAAGTGTCGTTCTCCTCCGCGTAGTTCTCGCCGCCGCTTCGGAAGAACCCGCGGTCGAGTAGTCGGACGGCACCGGCGAGGATGCGCTCGCGCGTGGGCCCGCGCTCTCGCAGATGGCGGTCGGTCGTTCGCCGCAGACGGGGGAGTGCCTTCCCGAACTCGAGCATCCGGTCGAACTTCTCTCGGTCCCGCAGCTCGCGCCAGTGATCGTGGTAGCGGTACTGCTTCCGGCCGCGCGCATCCGTCCCGACCGCCTGAATGTGGCCGTTCGGGAACGGGCAGATCCAGACCTCCTCCCACGCGGGCGGGATCGCGAGCGCGCGAATGCGCGCGACGGCGTCCGTCTCGGCGATCGGCTCGCCGGTGGTCTCGTCCAGGTACGAGAATCCACGCCCGCGCCTGACCCGGCGAATTCCCGGGGTGGAGCAGTCGGCGCGGCGAAGGCGCGGCATGTGCCCGGAGTCTCCGTTGGCAAGAACCGGCAAACGTGCTGAGGGTCGTAATTATGGAGCGAAAATGACACCGCCGTTCCACCCGGAATTTCCGATACGTTTGCAGCCGAGGACGACGAGTAAAGGAGGGTGTTCGTGGCTCGAAAGACCGTGCTCGTGTGTGACAAGTGCGGCAGGGAAGTGGATGAAGGAAAGGGTGCAAAGATGCGCCTGACCTTTTCCGACGCGCGCCGCGGCGCCAAGGAGGCAGATCTCTGCGATTCCTGCGCCGGTGGGATGCCCGGGCGCGCGGCCGCGCGCCGCGGCAGGCGCCCGATGACCGCGGTGTAGAGAACCGGGCACTGCCCCGCGGGCCTGACCCCGGCCGGAACTGCGCACTTTCGGTGAAAAGCGCGGCTGCTTTGTCCCGCGACGGGACTACCATGGACCGATGGGCCTAACGTTGCTCGCCGGACCGGCGAACGCCGGCAAAGTCGCGCTGCTGGTCGATCGGTACCTCGCGGACATCTCGCGAGAACCGCTCCTGATCGTGCCGAACCGCTCCGACGTCGAGCGCGTGGAACGCGACCTGCTTGGGCGATGCGGCGCCCTGCTCGGCGGCTCGATCGGCACCTTCGACGATCTCTTCGAGCGGATCGCCGCCGGAAACGGCGGCGCGCCCGCGGTCGCCGGTGATGCGCAGCGGGCGCTGCTCCTGCGTCGGGTCGTGGCGGCCGTTCGGCTCGCCGAATTCGATCGATCGGCCGGCTTCGCAGGGTTCGCGGACGCGCTCGGAACGACGATCGCGGAGCTCGAAGGCGGTCTGCTCGATCCCGACGATCTCGAGGGCGAGCTCGCCCAGCTCTACCGGGCCTATCGAGCGGAACTCGACCGCCTCGGCATCTGGGACGCGGACCTGCGGCGGCGCTACGCCGCCGAGCGCGTCGCGGGCGAGCTCACCGCGTGGGACGGCAGGCCGGTGTACGCGTACGGCTTCGAGGACCTGACTGCGGCCCAGTGGCGGCTGCTGGAGGCGCTGGCCGGCCGGGCCGACGTGACGGTCTCGCTTCCGTACGAGCCCGGGCGGCCCGCCTTCGCCGCGCTGGAGCGCACGGCCGCCGACCTTGCGCGGCTGGCCGACGGCAAGGTCGAAGAGCTCGCGCCGCGCTATGCGGAGTACGCGCACCGCGCGCTCGCACACCTGGAGCGTTCGCTCTTCGCGGATGTCGCTCCACCTGCCCCGGCGTCGGAGGGTGCAATCCGGTTTCTCGAGGGTGCCGGCGCGCGGGCGACCCTGGAGCTCGTCGCGAGAGAGGTGCTCGATCTCATCCGTGCCGGCACGCCGCCGGAGGAGATCCTTGTCGTCTGTCCCACGCTCGAGCGGGTGCGCTCGCCGCTCGAGACCGCCTTTGGCGCGCCGGGCGTTCCCTACGCTCTCGACGCCGTCTTCCGCCTCGCTCAGACCCCTTTCGGGCGAGCGCTCGTCTCGCTGCTCCGGTTTGCCTGGCTCGGCGGCGGCCGGCGAGACCTCTTCGGCTTCATCCGCTCGCGCTACTCGGGGCTTCCGCGCGCGCACGCCGACTACCTCGAGGGCCGGCTGCGGGGCCGCGGAGTCCGCTCCCCCGACCGCGTGGAGGAAGAAGTGGTGAAGCTGCGCGGGCAGCCGCTCGCCTTCCTCGACCGGCTCCGCTCGGCGGTGACGGCGACGGCCGCCGTGCGCGAACTCGCCGGCTCGATGCTCCGGGCCGCCCACGGGCTCGACGCGCCGCCGACGACCGACGCGGCCCGCCTCGACCTGCGCGCCTACCAGGCCGTGCTCAACGTCGTCGACGAGCTCGAGGGGTGGTTGGAGCTCGGCGGCGAGCTCTCGGTCGACGAGCTGGTCGGCGCCCTGGAGCGCTCGCCGGTGCGCGCTGGACCGGCGCGCGAGGGGCATGTGGCCGTGCTCGACCTGCTCCGCGCGCGCACGCGGCGCGCGGAGATCGTGTTCGTGCTCGGGCTCGAGGAAGGCTCCCTGCCGCGGAGGGCGGGTCCTTCTGCGTTCCTCGACGACGAGCGGCGGCGCGAGCTCGACGGGGAGGCGCGCCTCGCGAAGGCCGACCCCGTCGCCCGCGATCGCTACCTCTTCTACACGGCGTGTACGCGCGCCAGGCGGCGCCTGTACCTCGTCCGCGAGGCCGCGACGGACGACGGCGCGCCGCGACAGCCGAGCCCGTTCTGGGACGACGTGCAGGCTGTTCTCGATCCCGCCGACGTGGCGCGGTGGACGACGAGGCGCGCGCTTTCCGCCCTCGTCTGGCCGATCGATAGCGCGCCGACCGAGCGTGAGCGCGTCCGCGCGCTCGCGTGGCTCGCGACGAGCGATCGCTCGGCTGCGGCCGCGCTCGCGCGCGCACACGGGTGGGAGCGGCGGTTCGAGCGCGCGCTGGCCGCCTTCGAGCGGCCGACCCGGCTGGCCGACCCGACTGTGCTCGAGATGTTGCGGGGCCGGACGACGTTCGGCGTTACCGAGCTGGAGACGTTCGCCGGGTGCTCCTCGATCTGGTTCGTCGAGCGGCTGCTCGACCCAAAGTCGATGGACGCGGAGATCGATGCGCGGATGCGCGGCTCGATCGCGCACCAGGCGCTCTTCAAGTTCTTCTCCGGGCTTCCGAGGCGCATGCATTCCGAGCGAGTGCCCGGCGAGCGGCTCGATGAGGCGCTCCAGTTTCTGCGTGAGTGCCTGACGGAAGCGATCGCGGGCGGCGCGGAGTCGCGGCTCGAGCTGACCGACCTCGAGCGCAGCGAGCTCGAGCAGGGGCTTTGGCGCGACCTGGAGGCGGTGATCCGCGCCGAGGCCGAGTCCGAGCTGCCGCTCGTCCCGCGGCGCTTCGAGGTCTCCTTCGGCTCCGACCGCTCGGCGCCCGAGCTGCAGCGTGGTCTCGACCTCGGGACCTTCCATCTCTCCGGGAAGATCGACCGCATCGACCTCGACCCGCTCGCCGCGCGTGGAATCGTCTGGGACTACAAGTCGGGGAAGACCGCACACTCCGCCGTTCAGATCGAGAAGGAGCTCAAGCTCCAGATCCCGCTCTACATGCTCGTACTCCGGGATCTCGTCGGGGTCGAGCCGCTCGGCGGCCTCTACCAGCCTCTCGCCGGGGAGCGGAAGGCCCGCGGGCTTCTCCGCCTGTCCGCGAAGAAGGACGGGGTGCCGGGCTACATGAAGAACGACTACGCCGACGACGACGAGTTCTGGGCGAAGGTTTCCCGGGCAGAGAAGACCGCGCGCGTGATCGTCGAGCGCATCCGCGCGGGCGACGTCCGTCACGACCCCCTCGGTGACGGAGGCTGCCCCTCGTGGTGCCAGCTGGCCCCGATGTGCCGGATCCGGAGGGCGTGACCGTGCCCGCGACCGTCGAGCGCCCACCGACACCCGAGCAGGACGCCGCAATCGGTGCACCCGGGCTCGTCTTCGTCTCCGCCGGCGCGGGGACCGGAAAGACGACCGTGCTCGTCGAGCGCTTCGTGCGCGCGGTCGATGCCGGCGTCGACGTCGGTTCGATCCTGGTCATCACCTACACCGACCGTGCCGCCGCCGAGCTGCGCTCCCGGATTCGCAAGCGCCTCTCCGAGCTCGGCCGTCCCGAGCTGACGCGCGAGCTCGACGGCGCATGGATCTCGACGATCCACGGCTTCTGCACTCGGCTCCTTCGCCAGTATCCGTTCGCGGCGGGGCTCGACCCGCGCTTCCGCGTGCTCGACGAGGCTCAGGCTTCGGTGCTCCGGGTCGAGGCGTTCGACGAGGCGCTGACCGACTTCTGCGCTCTCCGCAGCGACGCCGGGCAAAGCCCGACGTCGCGCCCCCAGCTTGGTCAGGAGCCCGAGCGGCTCGCGCTGCTCGCGACCTACGGCTCGCAGGCGCTGCGGCGGATGCTGATCGGCGTGCACGAGACGCTGCGGGCCGCGGGTCGGCCGCTCGAGCTCTCGCTCGGCGACGCGCCGGGGCTGGACGTGCGCGCTTTACGCGGGGCCGCCACGGCGAGCGGCGCGGAGAACGCGGCACGGCTGATCGAGCTCCTCGACCGCGACCCACCGCCCGAGTCGCTGCTCGACCTTGCGGAGTACGGGGTCAAGGGCGACGAGGAGTACGAGCAGGCCCGGCGCGCGGTCGAGCAGGCCGCGCTGAACGCCGTCGCCGGTCGCGATCGCGAGCTGCTCCAGGAGCTGCTGCATGGATTCGAGCGCTGCTACCAGGCGGCGAAGGACCGAGAGTCCGCTCTCGACTACGACGATCTCCAGCTGCGGGCCCGCGACCTGATGCGCGACGACGAGTCGATCCGCGCACGCGAGCAGCTGCGCTTCCGGCAGGTCTGCGTCGACGAGTTCCAGGACACCAACCGGCTCCAGTGCGAGCTGATCGACCTGATTGCCCGCGACGAGCTCTTCTTCGTCGGGGACGAATTCCAGTCGATCTACCGCTTCCTGCATGCCGATGTCGAGGTCTTCAAGGAGCGACGCGACCGGGTGGGCGAGGTGCTGCCGCTCACGCACAACTGGCGCTCGCGTCCGGAAATCCTCGAGGTCGTCAACCACCTCTTCGCCGCGACCTTTGGAGACGAGTTCCAGCGGCTCGTCGCGGCCGGCCGCTTCCCCGACCCGGCAGCGGGTCCGGCGGTCGAGCTGCTCGTCACCGACAAGGCGAGCTACAAGGAGGCACCCATTGGCTGGCGCCGCGGCGAGGCGAAGGCTGTTGCCCGCCGGGTGAAGGAGCTCGTGGACTCGGGCGAGGCGGATCCGGGCGAGGTCGTCGTCCTGTTCGCCGCGGGGACGGACGCGGAGCAGTACGAGGAGGAGCTCCGCAGCGCGGGCCTGCCGACGTACCGCGCCACCGGCCGCGGCTACTTCGGCCAGCAGCAGGTCGTCGACCTCCTGGCGTACCTGCGGCTGCTCCACAACCGCTACGACGACGAGGCGCTGGTCACCGTGCTCGCCTCGCCCTTGGTCGGCGTCTCGAACGACGCGCTCGCGCTCCTGCGGCGAGCGGCACCTCGGCGTCCGCTCTTCACCGGGCTCGAGAAGAGCCTGCCGGAAGGCCTGTCCGGGCGCGACCAGCGGCTGGTGCAGGCGTTCCGCCAGCGCTACGAGCGTCTCGCCGGGCTCTCGGGCGGCGTCGGGCTGGAACGCCTCTGCGAGCAGGTCCTCGTCGAGCACGACTACGACCTTGCCGTGCTCGCGCAGTGGGACGGGCGGCGGCGCTACGCCAACCTCCGGAAGCTCGCGCGGCTCGCGCGCTCGTACGAGGAGCTGCGCGGGCCGGACATCGAGGGGTTCGTCCGCTTCGTGCTCGAGCAGGACGCGGCGGGAGTGAAGGAGCTGGAGGCGGTCGCGGAGGAAGAGGGCGCCGGGGCCGTTCGGCTGCTGACGATCCACGCCGCCAAGGGGCTCGAGTTCAAGATCGTCGTCGTCGCCGACGCAGGTCGCGAGCGCCTGCGGCCGAGCGGCGAGGAGATCATCTGCCTCCCGGACGGCCGCTTTGGCTTCAAGGTCGTCGACCCCGCGACCGGGAAGCGGAAACCGGCCTTCGCCTACGACGAGGTCCGTGATGCGGAGGAGGCCGCCGAGGAGGCCGAGCGGCTGCGCCTCTACTACGTCGCGATGACGAGAGCGATCGACCGCCTGATCATCGCCGGCTCCGTCGACTCGGAGAAGCGCGACGCGCGGACGCCGATCGGCTGGGTGCTGGACAGGCTCGAGGTCACGGCTCTGGATGACGACGAAGTCGTGCGCGATGCGGCGCGGCTCGCCCTGCGCGTCGACCGGTACGAGCGGGTCGGCGAGGTGGCCGAGCCGGCCACGACGGAGACCGGGCAGCTTTCCCTCTTCGAGGCGGAGCCGGCGGCGCCCGCGCCGACGGTGCCGGTGCTCCCGCCGCTCGAGCCGATCGCCGTCCCGCCGGAACGCGTGCGTCGGCTCTCGTACAGCGCGCTCGCCCTCTTCGAGCGGTGCCCGTACCGCTTCTGGGCGGAGAGGCTCGCCGGGCTGCGGGCGGTGGACGGCACGGGGCGGGGGAGGAGTGACGGGGACAGGATCGATCCTGTCCAGGACGCAGTCCCTGGCGGGCTCGCCGCCAGCGAGATCGGCGACGCCGTCCACAAGCTGCTCGAGCGCGTCGATCTCGCCTCGCCGGAGGCGCCGTCGCTCGACCAGGTGCTCGCCTGGTACCCATCCGCGAGCGCCGACGAGCTCGAGCGCATCGGCGGGCTCGTCCAGGCGTTCTGCGGCTCGTCTCTGGCGCTGCGCCTGGCAACCCTCGAGGGCGCCTCGTCGGAGCAGGCATTCGCGTTCGAGCACGACGGTGTCCTCTTCCACGGCGTTCTCGACGTCCTCCACATGGTCGACGGCCGCGCGCTCGTCGCTGACTTCAAGTCGAACGTGCTCGGCGAGCTCGAGCCCGGCGAGGTCGTGGAGAAGGAGTACCGGCTCCAGCGGCTCGTCTACGCAATCGCCTGCTTCCGGGCAGGAGCCGAGGAGGTCGAGGTCGTCTACCAGTTCCTGGAGAAGCCCGACGAGCTCGTCTCGGCGATCTTCCGGCCGGACCGGCTTCCCGAGCTGGAGGGAGAGCTCTCCGAGGCGATCGCCCGGATCCAGGCGGGCGAGTTCCCGCCGCGCCCGAGCGAGTTCGCGTGCGCGGGGTGCCCGGCGCTGGACGTCGTCTGCGCGGGCCCGAACCTACGCTGAGGCTCGCATGGCGAGGAGCTTCGTCAGTGAGGCCCGTCGCCGGGTCGGGTCGAAGAAGGCCCGGATCGGGCCGATCATCGAGCGGCTCGCGGCCGAGTATCCCGACGCACAGATCGCGCTGCGGTTCGACTCCGACCTCGAACTGCTCGTCTAGGTCATGCTCTCCGCCCAGACAACGGACGTGAACGTGAACCGGGTGACCGAGCAGCTGTTCGCCAAGTACCGTCGGCCGGAGGACTACCTCGCCGTGCCGGCGGAGGAGCTCGAGCGCGACATCTACGCCACCGGATTCTTCCGCCAGAAGGCGAAGGCGCTCCGCGGGACGATGCAGCGGCTGCTCGAGCTGCACGACGGAGAGGTGCCGCGCAGGCTCGAGGAGCTCGTGCAGCTCCCCGGCGTCGCGCGGAAAACCGCGAACGTCGTCGCCGCGGAGCTCGGCGAGCCGCAGGGGATCGTCGTCGACACCCACGTCCGTCGGCTGGCGCAGCGGCTCGGCCTGACGCGTAACGATGATCCGGTGAAGATCGAGCGCGACCTCCAGCGGATCGTGCCGCGCGAGCACTGGGGACTCTTCCCGCATTTCCTGATCTGGCACGGCCGCCGCGTTTGCGTCGCCCGCGCGCCGCGCTGCGAGGACTGCGTGCTCAGCGACCTCTGTCCGTCCTCCCGGGTCTGACCGTGCCCGACCTGTGGACGGCGCGCCTCCTGCTTCACGCGCTGACGGTCGTCGAGGCCAGGGCAATCCGGGTGGGGGAGAAACTGCCCGAGCGGCCGTTCGCACCGGGCTACCCGCTGCCGGACACCTTCGACGGTCTCGGCCTCTTCCTCGGACACGGCGACGAGCGGTTCGGATTCTCGCTGCTTGTCCGGCGAGCGGACGGCCTGGTGATCGGCGAGATCGGCTTCGTCGGGCCACCCCGCGACGGCGCCGTCACGATCGGTTACGCGATCGTGCCGTCGGCCCGTCGTCGGGGCTACGCGACGGAGGCGATCTCCGCGCTCAGCGCGTGGGCGCTGGGCGAGCCGGACGTCCGCGAGGTTCGCGCCCAGACGCTCGCCGACAACGAGCCCTCGATCCGTGCCCTGCTCCGCGCAGGGTTCGTCGAGGACGCCCCCAGCGGCAAGGTGCGCCGGTTCGTGCTCAGCGCGGGCTGAGCGCGACGAGCAGGCCGCCGTCGGCGTCGTAGGCCGGGAAGAGGTCCGCGATCACCGGCTTGACGACACCCGCCTTCGTCCGCAGCTCGAGCTGCTCGCCGAGCCGGCGGACGCCCCACTCGAGCGCCAGCGCAACCGGGTTCTGCTCCCGCGCGAAGCCGGCGAGCCCGAGTCCGGCGACGAGGTCTTCGCCCATCAGCTCGCCCTCGCCCCAGCCGGTGAGCTCGAAGACACCGCGGCCGGACGCGAGGATGCGGCCCTCCTGGTCGCAGACGACCAGGCCCGTGTTCGGGCCTGGGTAGTAATCGTCCATCAGCTCGAAGAGGAAGCCGAAGCCGCAGCGCCGGCACGCGACCGCCTGCTGCGACATGCCTTCGAAGCCGTCGATGTCGATCGACCGGTCCTTGCAGTTCGGGCAGATGTAGAAGGGCACGCGGTCAGCGTAGCCGTGCGGTGCCTACAGCCAGCGCCGCCACTTGATCAGCGCGAAGAGGAAGATCGCGGCCGCGAGCTCGAGTCCGACGCCGAGGATCCAGAACGCCGTCTTGCCAGGCTCGATGTGCGCGACGAGGTACGAGAAGTTCTGACCCCAGAACCCGGTGAGGAAAGCGAGTGGCAGGAAGACGGTCGCAATCACCGCCAGCCGCTTCATCACCTCGTTCTGGTCGTTCGCGATCTTGGCCTGGTGGTAGTCGCGCACGCCGGCGACCAGGTCGCGCGCGAGCTCGAGGTTGTCGGCGGCGCGGAGGAGCTTGTCGTAGGCATTGCCGAAGTTGAGCTCGACGTCGTGGGTGAAGACCTCGTCGCCGGAGAACTCGATCCGGTTGTCGACGATCTCGCGAATCGCATCGCGGGTCGGCGCCAGGGTGCGGCGGATGTGCAGCATGTCGTGCCGCAGGCTCGAGAGGCGTGTGCGGATCCGTTCCGCGTCCCAGTCCTCAACGTGGTCCTCGAGCTCGTCGATCTCGGCGTTCACATCGTCGACGAGGTCGAGGAAGCCTTCGGCGAGCTCGTCGGCGAGGTGGTAGGCGATCATCGCGACGTTGTCCGTCTCGCGGCAGGCCTCCTGTGCGGGCGCCGGGTCCCAGGGCGGCCGTCCGTCCGCGGGCGTCTTCCGCACGGTGACGAGCACGTGGCGCGTCAGGACGAGGTCGATCTCCTGGTAGAAGACGACGTTTTCCTCGGCGACCACGACCGGGACGAGGAAGATCCCGAACACGTAGTCGCCGTGCGACTCCAGCTTGGGCCGGGGTTCGTCCTCGTGCTGGGCGGGGGCGAGGAGCTGCTCGGTGGCGCGGTCGTGGACCTCGCGCGGAAGCTTCGCCGCGAGCTCTTCGGCCGTCGGGTCGAGCAGGTCGATCCAACGGGCTGGATCGGCCTGCTCCATCAACGAGCAAAGCTCGGCGATGCGCTCAGAACCGCGATGCCGGCGGCCATCGCGGGCGAGCCTAGCTCGGGGGTCGGCTAGACCTCTGCGGCCTCGGCGCGCGGCGCGGTCAGTGCCGTCCCCTCGTGGCCCTCGAGCGCCGCGAGCCACCGCTCCGCGTCGAGCGCGGCCATACAGCCGGAGCCCGCTGCGGTGATCGCCTGCCGGTAGGTGTGGTCCTGGACGTCACCTGCCGCGTAGACCCCGGGGACGTTGGTCTCGGTCGATCGCGGCTTCGTGACCAGGTAGCCCGCGTCGTCGTGGTCGAGCTGGTCGAGGAAGAGCCCCGTCGTCGGGTCGTGGCCGATCGCGACGAAGAGGCCGCTCGCTTCCAGCTCCCGCGTCTCGTCCGTCTCGAGGTCGCGCAGCAGCACGGCGCGCATCTTCCCGTCGTCGCCGGAGAGGACCTCCTCGACGACGGCCGGCGTGACGAACTCGATCTTCTCGTTGTCCTGTGCGCGGTCGACCATGATCTGCGACGCGCGGAACTCGTTGCGCCGGTGGACGACCGTGACCTTCGAGGCGAACTTCGTCAGGAAGACTGCTTCCTCCATCGCCGAGTCGCCGCCGCCGACGACGATCACGTCCTGATCCCGGTAGAACGCCCCGTCGCAGGTCGCGCAGTAGGTGACGCCGCGTCCTTGGAGCTTCCGCTCGGACTCGAGCCCGAGCTGGCGGGCGGTCGCGCCCGTCGCGACGATCACGGCCTTCGCCTGGTACTCGTCGTCGCCGACCCAGACGACGTGCGGGTCTACGGAGAAGTCGACCCGCGTGACGTCGTCGGTGACGAACTCGGCGCCGAAGCGCTCTGCCTGGCGCCGGAAGTCGACCATCATCTCCGGCCCGAGCACGCCGTCCGGATATCCCGGGTAGTTCTCGACCTCACTCGTGATCATCAGCTGGCCGCCCCACTGGAAGCCCTCGATCACGAGCGGGTGCAGGTTGGCGCGCGCGGCGTAGAGCGCGGCCGTGTATGCCGCGGGACCGCTACCGATGACGATCAGGTTACGAATCTCACTCATATCTCTATTAAACGACCTACCCCGGTCGAAGCTTCCTCACGCGACGAGCTCGCCGCAGAGGTACAGGCGGCCGTCACGATACTCCGCCTCCGCCCACTTGGCGTGCGGCTCCTCACGACCGGGTCCGAGCAGATGGACGACCTCGTGCCCACGCGCGGCGAGCAGCTCGGCGATCAGGCGGCGGTGACAGCGCACCCAGAGCGTCTCGGCGCACAGGAGGCAGGGAGCCGGTTCGGCGAGCGACGCCTCCAGCGCCTCGTGCCAGCCCGCCGTGCCCATCCGCGCCGCGTAGCTGCGGAAGGCAGCGACCCGGATGCACGCGAAACGCTCCTCCCCGGGCTCGCCCTTGAGCAGGCCGCCGAGGGCCTCCGCGTGCCGGTAGGCAATGCCCGCCTCTGCGAGTGTTGCCTCCAGCGCTTCGCGCCCGAACTGCGGGTTACGCCGCGAGCCGGGAAAGCGCCGTACGTCGACGAGCGTCCGCACCCCGGCGGCGACCAAGATGTCCACGAGCTCTTGCGCGGGGCGGGTGCCGTGGCCGATCGTGTGTACCCGCACCGCCGCAGGGTAGGCGGCAACTACTATTGCGCGTCGCAGGACAAGGAGCCACCGGGGACAATGGCCGCCACCGTCAGCTGGAGTGCACTTCGCGATCTAGCGGGCTTCCGCGCAAGCAAGGGCGTGGCGGTCAGCTTCTACCTCGACCTGGACCCGGCGGTGACGCTGACGGCCGGCGAGCTGACCACCCGCCTCAACTCGCTGCTCGGGGACGCAGGACGGCATGCGGACCGCAGCGATCTCAATCACGAACAGCGCAAGAGCCTGAGAGCGGACCTGGAGCGGATCCGCAGCTACTTCGCGAACGACCTCGTTCGTGACGGCGCGCACGGCCTCGCCGTGTTCGCCGACGACCTCGACAATCTCTGGCGCCCGCTGACCCTGACGGAGTCCGTCAGTGACGCGGTCAAGATCAACGCCGATCTCTACCTCACGCCTCTGGTTCCGCTCGTCGGGCGCGGGGAGGGCGCCCTGGTGGCAGTCGTCGGCCGCGAGCGGGGCGAGCTCTACCGGCTCCGGGCCGGCCGGCTCGAGCCTGTCGCGGAGCTGACCGAGGAGCAGCCCCGCCGTCACGACCAGGGCGGCTGGTCGCAGGCGAACTACCAGCGGCACATCGAGCATCTCGTCCACGAGCACCTCCAGCGGGTCGCCGAGGAGCTGGACCGGTGCGTCCGCAAGCGGACGGAGCGGATCGTCGTCGTCACGACCGAGGAGACCAGGGCGGCCTTCGACGACCTTCTCTCCAAAGCCGTGCGGAGCGCGATCGTCGGCTGGACGACGGCCGAGGCACACGCCGGCCCGCCCGAGCTGCTCGCCGCCGCGGCGCCCGCACTGGAGGCGTTCCGCGCGCGCGAGGAGGAGGCGGCCGTCGAGCGCTGGCGAGAGGAGGCCGGCCGGAACGGCCGTGCTTCCGCGGGCTGGGAGCCGACGCTGGAGGCAGCCTCGGATGGGCGCGTCGACCTTCTTCTTTACCGCAACGGTGTCCGACACGCGGCGTTCCGGTGTCCGAGCTGCGGCCGCGTAGCCGCGCAGGACGGGACCTGCCCGCTCGACGGGACGAGGATGGATCGGACCGACGAAGGGCTCGACCTGGCCGTCCACCAGACGCTCTCGAACGGCGGCACCATGTGTGCGGTCACCGCTCGCGGGGATCTCGATCCCGTCGAGGGGATCGGCGCGCTGCTTCGGTACTGAGCAGTGCCAGACATTCGTCGCGTTGCCAGAGCCGGCGCGGCGCGAAGGGTCCGTGGTCTCACATCAGGCTGCGTCGGCCGCGGCCGGCGGCGGTAGCTCGGCCTGGATCGCCTCGGCGCGGGTGAGCTCCGTCGCAGTCAGCGGCACGGGCGTCTTCTCGAGCGGCTCAGCCTCCGGGAGCTCGCCCGCCGCAGCGCCGTGCCCCTCGAACTTGCGCGCCGTCACGAGCAGCCGCCGCTCGAGCGAGCCGGTCGCCTGGTTGTAAGCGCCGACCGCCGTGTCGAGCGCCCGGCCGACCTTGGCGAAGTGGGAGGCGAACAGGCCGAGGCGCTCGTAGAGCTCGCGTCCGAGCGCGGCGATCTTGCGGGTGTCCTCGGCGATCGTCTCCTGCTGCCAGGCATAGGCGAATACCTTGAGCAGACCGATCAGTGTCGTCGGCGAGGAGGGGAGGACGCCCGACTCGGGTCCGAGCTCGAGCAACCCGGCGTCCGCCTCGCACGCGACGCGGAAGAAGGTCTCGTCGGGGAGGAACATGATCACGAACTCCGGCGCCGGGTCGAACTGCTGCCAGTAGCGCTTTGCGCCGAGCTTCGTGATGTGCTCGCGCACCTGGCGCGCGTGCGTGAGGAGATGGCCGGCGCGCGTCTCCTCGTCCTGCGTCTCGAGCGAGTCGAGGTAGGCGGCGAGCGGCGCTTTCGCGTCGACGACGACGCGCTTCCCGCCGGGGAGCTTGACGAGCAGGTCGGGCCGGAGCATCCGCCCGTCGGCGTCGGTGGCCGTCGTCTGCTCCTCGAAGTCGCAGTGGGCGAGCATGCCGGCGAGCTCGACCACCCGCTTCAGCTGCATCTCGCCCCAGCGCCCGCGGACGTGCGGTGCGCGCAGGGCGGTGCGGAGGCTTCCGGTCTCGCTCCGGAGGCGCTCTTGCCCCTCGGCGAGGGCCTTCACCTGCTCGGTGAGCGTCCCGTACGCGCGCTGGCGCTCGCGGTCGAGTGCCTGGGTCTTCTCCTCGAAGGACTTCAGGGTCGATGCGATCGGCTCGAGCTGGGTGCGCGCGAGCTGCAGGAAGGAGCTGTTGTTCCGTTGCAGCGCCTCGCCCGAGAGCGCCGTGAACGTGGTAGAGAGCTCCTCCGCACTGCGCCGGTGCGCCGCGATCCGCTCGCGCAACACGAGCCAGACGGCAAGGCCGCCGACGGCTACACCGACGATGAATGCTCCGATCAGCATCGGGCCGCACAACGTAGCGCGGCCGTCGGACAACGCTGGTTGTGGAGCCGGCGGGGGCCGGGCCGGCCCCCGTCAAGCCTTCCTACTGCTCTTCGCTGGGCTCGCCCTCGTTCGGATGTTCGTGCTCGCCCTCGCCGGGGGAGGGCTCGGCCCTCCCGCCCGCGTCGCCCTCCGGCATCGGCGGCGGCTCGGGGGCGGTCTGCGGCTCTTCGGCCGGCTTGCGGCCGAGCAGCCTGTCCAGGAATCCCATCGTGACTCTCCTCTTCGTCCGGGGACCGAGACGGGAGTATCGACTAGAGCCGAAAAAAATGCCAGATCCGGCGAGCCCGAAGGCTTACCGGATCTGACGTGCGGGACACTAATACGGCCCGGCGGGGGCTGTCAAGCGCGAAAAATGCGCAAAGAGCGACAATTTCCCGTGGCCGATTGCGAACACATGTTCCTCCGGCCGCGGCTGTCCCTACGCTTTCCCGCGTGGAAGGATTCTTCGGCCCCGGCGGGCGACTCGAGCAGGCCCTGCCCGGCTACGAGCCGCGGGCCGGGCAGGCGGCGCTCGCTTCTGCGGTAGAGACCGCCCTCGTGCTCGAGCAGCATCTGCTCGCCGAGGCCGGCACGGGGACGGGCAAGAGCCTCGCCTATCTGATCCCGGCGCTCGAATCCGGCCGGCGCGTCGTCGTCTCGACCGCGACCAAGGCGCTCCAGGAGCAGCTCCTCACGAAGGACGTGCCGGTGGCGGCGGCCGCGCTCGGACGCGACGTCCGCGTGGCCGTCCTCAAGGGCCGCCAGAACTATCTCTGCCGCCACGGCCTGCACGGCTTCGAGCTCCTCGGCGGACAGCTCTTCCCGCGCGCCGAGGACGCCGCCGCCTTCGACGCGATGCGGGGGTGGATCGACACGACCGAGACGGGCGACCGGGCGGAGCTCGACGTCGAGCCGCCCGACGCAGTGTGGTCGGAGATCGCAGTCGGTGCCGACCGCTGCCTCGGCCGCTTCTGTGCCTTCGGCGGGACGTGCTTCTCCGAGGCTGCGCGCGAGCGCGCCTCGCATGCCGAGCTCGTGATCGCGAACCATGCGCTCTACTTCGCGGACCTGGGACTGCGCAGCCGCACCGACGCGCCGGCCGTCCTCCCCGAGCACGACGCGGTGATCTTCGACGAGGCCCACCGTCTGGAGGAGTCGGCGGCAACCTGGCTCGGCGGCCGCATCAGCGGGCCGGTGATCCACCGCCTGCTGCGCGACGTCGACCGTGCCTGCCGCGAGGCGGCTGTTCCCGTCCCGGCCCGCGCGGTCGATCGGGTCGAGGCGGCGGGGCTCCGCCTGCTCGGCACCGTCGCGCCGGCCGCGGGCAGGCGGCGGCTCCGCGAGGTTCCGGCCGCGCCGGCCGACGCACTCCGCGTCCGGCTCGGGGAGCTCGCCGCCGCCCTGACCGGGAAGAGGGACGAGGTGGACGCGGTCGCGGCACGGGCGCTGCGCCTCGCCGCCGACGTCGAGGCCTGCCTGCAGCCCGACAACGGCAACCGCGTCGTCTGGGCCGAGGCCGACCTGCTCGCCTGGGCTCCGGTCGACGTCGGTGGAGCCCTTTCCGAGCTGCTCTGGGGCGCCGGTCCGACGGCGATTCTGGTGTCGGCGACGCTGACCGCCGGCGGTGAGTTCGGCTTCGTCCGCGAACGGCTCGGGCTCGCCGAGGCGCACGAGCTCGAGGTCGGCTCCCCCTACGACTTCCGCGAGCAGGCATTGCTCTACCTCCCGCACGACGTGCCGGACCCACGGGCCGGCGGGCCGCTCGATCGGCTGGTCGAGGAGGTGGCCACGCTGTGCCGCCTCTCCGCCGGCCGCGCCCTCGTCCTGACGAGCTCGTACCGGGCGCTCGAGGCGCTCGCCGCCGGGATCCGCCGCCTCGTTCCATACGAGGTGCTCGTCCAGGGCGAGGCGCCGCGCGAGCGCCTGCTCGAGCGCTTCCGCGGAGACGTCGCCTCGGTGCTCGTCGCGACCTCGACGTTCTGGCAGGGAATCGACGTGCCAGGCGAGTCCCTGTCGATGCTCGTGATCGACAAGCTCCCGTTCGCAGCCCCGGGCGACCCGCTCGTCGAGGCGCGCTGCGAGCGCATCGACGCGCTCGGAGGCGACTGGTTCCGCGAGTACACGCTGCCCGCGGCTGTGCTCCAGCTGCGCCAGGGCTTCGGCCGCCTGATTCGCTCGCACTCGGACCGAGGCGTGATCGCGATCCTCGATCCACGCCTGCGCTCGAGCCCCTACGGCCGTGCGTTCCTCGAGTCGCTTCCCGCGTGCCCGGTCACTTCGGAGCGCGCGGCTGTCGCCGCGTTCTTCTGTGCGGAGGCGCTGACCGCTGCCTGATACCCTGGCGCGCCGTGGCGAAAAAGCCCCGCACGCCCCCACCGCCCCGCCGCGTCCAGGCGCCCAAGCAGCGCCAGAACGGAGGGGGTGGTCTCAGCGCCGATCGCCGGCGGATGATCCTCTACGGTTCCGCCGGCGCCGTGGTGATCGCTGTTGCCGTCGTGCTGATCGTCGTGCTCGCCGGCGGGAAGAGTGGCAAGGCAGGGAGCTCGACGAGCGTCAGCGCCGCCCTCGAGGCGGCCGGCTGCGCGTTCTCGACGAGGAAGGCCGGGCCCGAACACGCTCACATCACGAGCTTCAGCGAGACCGTCAAGTACTCGACCTACCCACCGGTCAGCGGCCGCCACTACTACCAGCCCGCGATCTGGGGGAACTACACGCAGGCGGTCGACCCGCGACAGGCCGTTCACAACCAGGAGCACGGCGGGGTGGTCATCTGGGTCGGGCCTGAAGTCTCGGCGGCGCAGCGGAAGAAGATCTCCG
>JBKOVL010000058.1:0-17758 GCA_046723895.1 Actinomycetota bacterium
GCCGAGCTCGGCCGGCGGATCGCACGGAAGCTGTCGGCGGCGACCGGGCCGACCGCGCTCTTCGTGCCCCTGCGCGGCGTGTCGATGATCGCCACCGAGGGCGGGCCGTTCCACGATCCCGAGGCGGACGAGGCGCTGTTCGCCGCGCTCCGCAAAGGCCTCGGGGAGAACGTCGAGCTGCACGAGGTCGATACCGACGTCAACGACCCCGCGTTCGCCGAGGCGATGGCCGACCGGCTCCACGAGCTGATCGAGGCTCGGTCGTGACGCGAGCCGAGGCACTCGCCCGCCTGCGCGCGCAGATCGACGCGGGCCGGCCGATCATCGGCGCCGGCGCCGGCACCGGCCTGTCCGCGAAGTGCGCCGAGGCCGGCGGCGCCGACCTGATCATCATCTACAACTCCGGCCGCTACCGGATGGCAGGGCGCGGGTCGCTCGCGGGACTGATGCCCTACGGCGACGCGAACGCGATCGTCGTCGAGATGGCGGCCGAGGTGCTGCCGGTGGTGAGGGAGACGCCCGTGCTCGCCGGGGTGTGCGGGACGGACCCGTTCCGGCTGATGCCGGTCTTCCTCGAGGAGCTGAAGCGGATCGGCTTCTCCGGAGTCCAAAACTTCCCGACGGTCGGGCTGATCGACGGTAACCACCGCATCGGGCTCGAGGAGACGGGCATGGGCTACGGCGTCGAGGTCGAGATGATCCGCGCCGCGCACGAGCTCGACCTGGTGACGGCGCCCTACGTGTTCACGCCGGAGGAGGCGGTGGCAATGACCGAGGCAGGCGCGGACGTGCTCGTCCCGCACATGGGCCTGACCACCGGCGGCGCGATCGGCGCCTCGACCGCGAAGACACTCGACGAGTCGGTCGAGCTGATCCAGGCGATGCGCGACGCGGCGGTCGCCGTGCGGGACGACGTGATCGTCCTCTGCCACGGCGGCCCGATAGCGGAGCCTGACGACGCCGCCTACGTGCTCGAGCGGACGACCGGCGTCGTCGGCTTCTTCGGCGCCTCGAGCATGGAGCGGCTGCCGACCGAGACGGCGATGACGGAGAACATGAGGCGGTTCAAGGCGATTGGAGGTTAGGCTCGATTTACAGCGCAACAGCGGGCTTTGCCCGGTGCTGCTGCGGAAAGGAGAACTGTGAGCAGGTTCGTGATGGCAGGCGAGGTGCCGGTCGAGCGCTACGACTGGGGCGACGCGGGGATGCGCTGTGCGCCGCCCGGGACGGGCTGCAACTCGTTCGTGGTCATGGACGTGCGGCTCGACCCCGGCTTCTTCCACGCGTTCCACAGGCACCCGGACCAGGACGAGATGATCATCGTCAAGTCCGGGCGGGTGACGCAGTTCCTCGAGGGGGAGAGCCGGGAGCTGGGCCCGGGCGACTCGGTCTACATCGACAAGGACGTCGTTCACGGCTCCTACAACGACTTCGAGGAGCCCGCGGACCTCGAGGTCGTGCTCGCGCCGGCGGTCGGCGACGGCGGCTACGTCGCCGTCCCGGTCGACGCCGAGGAGCCCTGGGCCTCGCTGCGATGAAGGCGATCGTCGTCCGCGAAGGCGGGGCGCTCTCGTACGAGGACGTCGACGACCCCGTCGCCGGCCCGGGCGAGGTCCTCGTCGAGCTGAAGGCGGCGGCGGTCAACCGCCGCGACCTGCTCGTCCGCAACCCGCCGGGACACGCGTACGAGTTCCCGAAGCCGCTCATCCCGGGCTCGGACGGCGCCGGGATCCGCAGCGACACGGGCGAGGAGGTCGTCATCTACCCGGGGCTCAACTGGGGTCCGGGCGAGGACGCCGCCGGACCCTACTGGGAGATCCTCGGCGGTCCCCGGAACGGCACCTACGCGGAGCTCGTCGCGGTGCCCGAAGGGAACGTCTACCGGAAGCCGGCGCGCTTCTCCTGGGAGGAGGCGGCGGCGTTCCCGCTCGCCGCGCTGACGGCCTACCGGGCGCTGTTTGCGGTCGGGCGGCTCCAGGCCGACGAGACCGTGCTCGTCCTCGGCGCGGGCAGCGGGGTATCGACCTTCGCGGTACAGCTCGCCGCGCAGGAGGGTGCACGCGTGCTCGTCACGTCGTCGAGCGAGAAGAAGATCGAGCGCGCGAAGGAGCTCGGCGCCGCGGGCGGCGTCCTGTACACGGAAGGGGGCTGGCCCGAGGCGGTCCGCCCGGTCGACCTCGTGCTCGACTCCGTCGGAACGACGTGGCGAGACTCGCTGCGCGCACTGCGCAAGGGCGGGCGGCTCGTCGCCTTCGGCGGGACCGGCGGGCCGGAGGTGCTGCTCGACATCCGCGAGCTCTACCTGAACTGGCGCTCGATCCGCGGGACGACGATGGGCTCTCCCCACGACTTCTTCGCGATGCTGCGGATGGTGAATTCCGGGGACTGGCGGCCCGTGATCGACAGCGTCCGCCCGCTCGCCGAGGCCGAGGCCGCGCACGAGCGGATGAAGGCCGCCGAGCATTTCGGCAAGCTCGTGCTCGTGCCCTAGCAGGGCTAGCGCCGCTCGACGAGCTCGTCGAGCGGCTTGCGGTCCGCCCTTGCGCTCCACTCCTCGGGCGAGTGCCGCGACGGTTCCCGCTCCCGCGCCGGGTAGCCGAACGTGAGCACGACCGCGAGGGCGTCGTCCTCGCCCAGCCCGAGCGCATCGCGCGCCGGCTCGGGATCCTGCAGGCCGTTCGGGACCGAGCCGACGCCCTCGTTCCACGCTACGAGCAACATGTTCTGCACCGCGCGGCCGGTGTCCATCCCGCCGCGCCCGAGCACGGCGACCACGAGCTTCGCGCCGAGAATGTTGTCGGGCACGTAGACGGTCTCCGCGAGCCGCTCACGCACCTCCGGGTCCTCGACGACGATGAACCGCCATGGCTGCCGGTTCGCTGCGCTGCCGGCGAGGCGGCCGGCGTCCAGGATCCGCCGGACAACTTCCTCCGGGAGCTCGCGATCGGCATACTCCCGCACCTCCCGGCGGCTCGCGACTGCAAGCCAGGTGTCCATCGGCTTGAATCCTAAATGGTGCAGGTCTTCACCTATGCCGAGCGGCCCGACCTGGCCGAGCGGACGGGCGAGGTCGGAAACCCCTGGCCGGAGTTCGTCCTGCACGCCGACGTCACGGTCGTGCACTGGCGCAAGCTGGCCGAGGAACTGCCGGAGTTCCAGCTCGTCCTGTACGACGACGACGGCGACGTTGTCGTCGGGCGCGGTCAGACGATCCCGGCCTCGACGTCGAACGGCCTGCCGGCCGGCGTCGACGACCTGCTGGAGTGCCGCTTCGGCACGGGGCCGCGCGAGGAGCCGGACGCCCTCAGCGCCTTGGTCGCGATCGTCGATCCGGGGCGGCAGGGCGAGGGTCTGAGCGCGTCCATCATCAACGGGATGCGCCGGATCGCGGCCGAGGCGGGCTTCCCCGAGCTGATCGCACCCGTGCGCCCGACCTGGAAGGAGCGCTACCCGCTGACCCCGCTCGAGCGCTACGTGCACTGGCGCCGCGACGACAGCCTGCCCTTCGACCCCTGGATCAGGCTTCACGTGCGGCTCGGCGCGGAGCTCGCGGAGGTGTGCCCGGAGTCGATGCGCGTGTCAGCCACGGTCGCCGAGTGGGAGCAGTGGACCGGCCTTCTCTTCCCGGACGACGGCGACTACGTCGTGCCGGGGGCGCTCGTCCCGGTGACGTTCGAGGAGGGGATCGGAGTGTACGTCGAGCCGAACGTCTGGATGCGACACCCCGTGTAGGCTCCGCGCTGCACGAGTCAGGAGGCACGGTGAAGGAGCTGGCGATTGGAGCTGTGCTCGTCCTCACGGTCGCGGCCGCCGCCGGCTGCGGTGGAGGAGGCGGAGGGACGCTGAGCAAGGAGGAGTACACCGCGAAGCTGAGCAAGGTCTGCGCCGACCTGAGCGCGAAGAACAAGGAGCTCGGCCAGCCGACCTCCCCCGACGCGCTCGTCGCGAAGGGGCCACAGCTCGCCGACGCGTTCCAGACCGCGATCGACGAGGCGAAGAAGCTGAAGCCGCCGGCCGAGCTCAAGGACGCGGCCGACCACTTCGTCTCGCTCGCCCAGCAGCTCCACGACAAGCTCGACGAGGCGATCGCCGCCGCGAAGAAGCAGAATGTGGTGAAGCTCGCCAGGATCGGAGTCTCGGTCGTCACGCTCAGAAATCAGTCGAACGAGATCGCGACCAAGGAACTGCACGTCCCCGCCTGCAAGCAGAGCTAGGCTCGGTCGCTCCCCACGGAGATCAGGCCGAGCCCGACCTCCGTCTTCAGTCCAGCAGCTCGTAGGCCGGCAGCGTCAGGAACTCGACGAACTCGCCGGCGAGCGCGACCTGCTCGAAGACGCGGCGGGCTTCGTCGAGCCGCGGCACGTCGGACAGTGAGCCGACCTCCTCGTCGGCGATCGCGTGCAGGGGCGCGCGCTCGACGCGGCCGTGCTGCACCCACTGCCAGAGCTGCGAGCGCGAGATCTCAGCGGTCGCGACATCCTCCATCAGGTTGTCGATCGCGGCCGCGCCGGTGCCGTTCAGCCAGGCGGCGAGGTACCGGATCCCGACGGAGACGTTCTGCCGTATGCCCGCCTCCGTGATCTCACCCGGGGTCTCCGGTACCGACAAGAGCTGCTCCGCGGTCACCGCCACGTCGGGTCGCTGTCGGTCGAGCTGGTTCGGACGCTCGCCGAGCACCGCGTCGAACTCCTCGGTCGCCGTCGAGACGAGGTCGGGATGCGCGACCCAGGTGCCGTCGAACCCGTCGCCCGCCTCGCGCGACTTGTCCTCACGCACCTTCGCGAGCGCGGTGTCCGTCACCTCCGGGTCGCGCCGATTCGGGATGAACGCCGCCATCCCGCCCATCGCGAATGCGCCCCGCTTGTGGCAGGTCTTGACGAGCAGCTCGGTGTAGGCGCGCATGAACGGGACGGTCATCGTCACGGCCGATCGGTCGGGGAGGACGAAGTCGTCCCGATGCCGGAACTTCTTGATCACGCTGAAGATGTAGTCCCAGCGGCCGGCGTTCAGCCCCGCCGAGTGCTCGCGCAGCTCGTAGAGGATCTCCTCCATCTCGAACGCGGCCAGAATCGTCTCGATCAGGACGGTCGCACGGATCGTCCCCCGAGGGATCCCGAGCCCGTCCTGGGCGTACAGGAAGACGTCGTTCCAGAGCCGTGCCTCGAGGTGGCTCTCGAGCTTCGGGAGGTACAGGTATGGCCCGGTTCCGTGCGCGAGCGCGCGCTTCGCCGAGTGGAACATGAACAGCCCGAAGTCGAACAGGCTGCCCGAGACCGGCTCGCCGTCGACGAGCAGGTGCCGCTCGGGCAGGTGCCAGCCCCGAGGGCGCACGAGCAGCGTCGCCGTCCGCTCGTTCAGCCGGTAGCTCTTCTCCGCCGTGTCCAGCGAGATCGTCCGCTCGATCGCGTCGATCACGTTGCGCTGGCCCTCGACGAGGTTCGACCAGGTCGGCGAGTTCGCGTCCTCGAAGTCGGCCATGAAGACGCGCGCACCCGAGTTGAGCGCGTTGATCACCATCTTCCGATCGGTCGGGCCGGTGATCTCGACGCGGCGGTCGTGGAGATCGGGCGGCGCCTCGGCCACACGCCACGACGCGTCCTCGCGGACCGCCCGCGTCTCCTCGAGGAAGTCGGGCAGCTCGCCGGCGAGCAGGCGCCCCTGGCGCTCGGCACGCGCCGCGAGCAGCTCCTCGCGCCGCCCGCCGAAGCCGCGCTGAAGGTCGGCGACGAAGGCGAGCGCCTCGCCGGAGAGGATCTCATCGTCGCGCTCGCCGCGGAGCTCGATACCTGCCCACGGGTCGGCCATCGGGGCGGGACTCTAACGAGGGGCTGCGAGAATATGCCGGATGGTGACCCGCCTCGCGCTCGTCGTGGCCGCGCTGCTCTCGATCGCGGCCGGTCGCCCTGCACCTGCCCCCGTCGTCCACGAGACCGTCTGGTTCCGGGGCTCAGCAGCGGCGCGCGGGCTCCTCGTCACCGAGGACGTGGCCGGTCACTGCACCGCGCCGGCCCGCTCGACCCCGCGTGCCGACGCCTGGTGCTGCTACGCCGACGAGCACTGGATCGACCCCTGCTTCTCGGCTACGCCGCACAGCCGCACGGTGCTCTGTCCCTTCGACCCCTGGACGAACAGCGTCAGGCTCGTCGAGTTGACCCGGCGGCTGCCGCGCCTGGTAGTGCGCCGCGTGCGGTCGAACGTTCCGTGGGGCATCTGGACGGCGAACGCGAAGCGCTGCGTGCTCGCCGTCTCCGGCGCCACCCTTCGCCTGGCCGGTCAGCGCGTGCGGTACGAGTGCGCGGGAAGCGGATTTCTCGTCGGCTACGCGGAAGTTCGGGAGGGCGTGTGGACGATCGGCTACGTCCCGCGCTACGACGTCGCCAATCCGCACCTCCATCTCAGGCGCATCGACGTCACCGACGTCTGGCGCTAGCGTGAGCGCGATGAGAGGCGAAGCCGAGTACAAAGGCGACAGCGAAGCTGTCGGCCTTGGTGCGAGGCGATGGCGTCACGCCGAAGGCGCCAGCTTCGCCGACGAGGTCCGGGCCGCCGTGCCGGCCGGCGCGGTCATCTCGGAACCGGAGCAGCTCCGAACCTACGAGTGCGACGGCCTGACCGGGCGCCGCGTCGTGCCGTCACTCGTCGTCCTGCCCGAGACGACCGAGCAGGTGCAGGCCGTCGTGCGCGCGTGCCACGCTGCCGGCGTTCCCTTCGTCGCCCGCGGCGCCGGCACCGGGCTCTCGGGCGGGGCGCTGCCGGTCGCCGACGGCGTCGTGATCGGGCTCGCACGTATGAATCGCATCGTCCGGGTCGATCTCGAGTCCGAGCGGGTGGTCGTCCAGCCCGGCGTGACGAACCTGCAGGTGACCGAGGCGGTGATCGGCGCCGGCTACTACTACGCGCCCGACCCTTCCAGCCAGCAGGTCTGCACGATCGGCGGCAACCTCGCCGAGAACTCGGGCGGCGCACACTGCCTGAAGTACGGCTTCACCGTCAACCACGTAACCGGCCTCGTCGCGGTGCTGCCGGACGGCGAGCTCGTCCGGCTGGGCGGCGTCGCGCGCGAGTCACCGGGCCCGGACCTGCTCGGCGCGTTCGTCGGCTCCGAGGGGACGCTCGGGATCGCCACCGAGATCACGCTGCGCGTCCTCCGCCGCCCGGAATGCGTGCGCACGGTGCTCGCCGCCTTCGACTCGACCGACGCGGCCGGAGGTGCGGTCTCGGGCATCGTCGCCGCGCGGATCCTGCCCTCGGCGATGGAGATGATGGACCGGCTGACGATCGAGGCGGCCGAGGCGGCGGTGCATCCCGGGTACCCGGACGCGAAGGCGCTGCTGCTCGTCGAGCTCGACGGCGCCGTCTCCCAAGTGGCGCTCGATCTCGCCGCCGTGGAGTTGATCTGCCGCGAGCACGGCGCCTGGGAGATCCGGACGGCTGCCGACGATCACGAGCGCGCACTGCTGTGGAAGGGGCGGAAGTCCGCCTTCGCGGCGATGGGGCGGGTGGCGAACGACTACTACGTGCAGGACGGCGTCGTTCCGCGAACGAAGCTGGCGGAGGTGCTGCGCCGGATCGCCGAGCTCGAGTCCGAGTACGGCCTTCGTGTCGGGAACGTGTTCCACGCGGGCGACGGCAATCTCCACCCGCTCGTGCTCTACGACGGCCGCGTCGAGGGCGAGCCCGAGCAGGCGCGGGCGCTGGCGGAGGCGATCCTCGAGGTGTGCATCGACGCCGGCGGCTCGCTGACCGGTGAGCACGGGATCGGCACGGACAAGGCCTGCTCGATGCCGTTGCTCTTCGGCGAGAACGACCTGGAGACCATGCAGCGCTTCCGCCGCGCCTTCGATCCCGCCGGGCTCTGCAACCCCGGGAAGGTCTTCCCGACGCCGCGCCTGTGCGGCGAGGTGCCGGGACCGTACCGGGCGCACCCGCTCGAGAAGGCAGGCCTTGCCGAGCGTCTCTGAGATCGGGAGCGTGCACGAGGCCGCCGAGGTGTTCGCGGGCGCGGCCGAGGCGGGGAGGCGGGTCTCGATCGAGCGCGAGGGCGGCGAGGTCGTCCTCTCGACGCGACGACTCGATGAGGTGCTCGAGCACGAGGCCGGCGACCTGACGGCGGTCGTCGAGTCAGGCCTGCGCGTGCGCGACCTGAACGACCGGCTCGCCGACCACGGGCAGATGCTCGCCCTCGACCCGCCGGGCAACCCGACGATCGGGGCGTGCCTCGCCGCCAACCTCTCCGGACCGAGGCGGCATCGCTACGGGACGGCACGCGACCTGGTGCTCGGGGTGACCGTGGTGCTGGCCGACGGAACCGTCGCGAGCTCGGGCGGGAAGGTCGTGAAGAACGTCGCCGGCTACGACCTCGGCAAGCTCTTCTGCGGCTCCGAAGGGCGGCTCGGGCTGATCGCCCGCGTCGCGCTGCGGCTGCACCCGCGGCCGGAGGCGTCGCGGACGCTGGCCGTGCCGGTCGAGTCCGCACGCGAGGCGGCGGCGACGGCTCGCGCACTGCTGCAAGCGCCGCTCGAGCTCTCGGCGCTCGACGTCGTCTGGCCGGGCCGGGTCGCCGTCCTGATCGAGGGGTCGCCCGCCGCCGTCGACGAGCAGTTCGAGGCCGCCCGCGCGCTCGTCGGGGGCGGAGAGGACTTCGGCTCGGTCTGGGAGGAGGCCGAAGCGCGACAGCGCTCGTCGCCGGGCCGGCTCCTGTTTGCGCCGGGCGAGCTGGCCCCGACGCTCGAAGGGCTCGACGAGGCGGTGGTGCGCGTGTCCGCCGGGGTCGCCCACGTGCGCGAGCCGATGCCGGATCCGCGCGACCGGGCCGGGATCGCGCTCGCCGAGCGCGTGCGCGCAGAGTTCGACCCGCGGGGGGTGCTGGTCTGAACCCGGAGCTGATCTCGGACTGCGTCCACTGCGGCTTCTGCCTGCCGACCTGCCCGACGTACGGACCGCTCTGGCAGGAGGAGATGGACTCTCCGCGCGGGCGGATCTATCTGATGGGCGGGCTCGTCGACGGCTCGCTTCCGCTCTCGGAGACGACGGTGCAGCACTTCGACCGCTGCCTCGGCTGCATGGCGTGCGTTACATCCTGTCCTTCCGGCGTTCGCTACGACAGGCTGATCGAGGAGACGCGCGCGCACGTCGAGGAGCACTACCGCCGCCCGCTCGGCGAGCGCGTCCAGCGCGGGCTGATCTTCGCGACCGTGCCGCACCCGCGCCGACTGCGAGCGGCGCTGACGCTGACGCCGCGGTGGCTGCCGGGCCGGCTGAAGCCGTTCGCGGCACTGAAGCCGCCGTGGCGCTCGTCGGAGCGTCCTCCGGAGGTGACGCCGGCGGTGGGGAAGCGGCGCGCCCGCGTGGGTCTCCTGCTCGGCTGCGTCCAGCGCGTCGTCTTCGGCGATGTGAACGCGGCGACCGCGCGGGTGCTTGCCGCCGAGGGCTGCGAGGTCGTCGTGCCGCGCGGTCAGGAGTGCTGCGGCGCGCTGCACCTGCACGCCGGGCGAGCGGCGGAGGGACGGCAGCGCGCGGAGCGGGTCGCCGCAGCTTTCGCCGGCGTCGACACGATCGTCGTCAACGCTGCGGGCTGCGGGTCGCACCTCAAGGACTCGGACCTCCCCGTGCGCGTCGTGGACGTGAACGAGCTGCTCGCCGAGCTCGGCCCGCAGGCGAAGCGGCACGAGCTGCCGCTCGCGGTGGCCTACCAGGACGCCTGCCACCTCGGCCACGCGCAGGGAATTCGCGACGCGCCGCGCGCGGCGCTGGGTTCGATCCCTGCGCTCGACCTCCTCGAGCCGGCGGAGCAGCCGATCTGCTGCGGGAGCGCGGGCATCTACAACCTCGTCGAGCCGGCGGCGGCTGCAGAGCTCGGCGAGCGCAAGGCCGCGAACGTGGTCGCGACCGGCGCCGCCGCGTATGCGAGCGCGAACCCAGGCTGCCTCGTCCAGGTCTCGACGTACCTCCGCAAGTCGGGCGCACATCTGCCCGCGCTGCACCCGGTCGAGCTGCTCGACGCCTCGATCCGCGGCGTCACGGCGGGCCGGCTCCTCGCGGGCGCGCGCCGCTAGGCCAACCCGGCGCGCAGCGCCTCGACGCGGCGCGCGATCTCGTCGCGGATCTCGCGGACGCGGCCGAGCGGTTGGCCGGCGGGATCGGACAGACCCCAGCTCTCGTAGCGCTTCCCCGGGACGACCGGGCAGGCGTCATCGCAGGTCGCGACGACGACGTCTGCCCACGCGACGTCGTCGTCGTCCAGCTTGTGTGGCACATGGTCGGAAGCGTCGATCCCGACCTCGTCGAGCGCCTGCAGCACCTCCGGGTGTGTCGCCGCGCCCGGCTCCGACCCGGCCGATCGAGTCTCGTGCTGCGGGGCCGCGCGGCGGAAGAGTCGCTCGGCCATGACGCTCCGCCCCTGGTTGCCGATGCAGACGAAGAGGACGTTCACGCGGGCGGCTTGCGCGCCCGGACGTCGGCCGTGTGCATCCCGTCGGCGACGCCCCGGCGGAGCTCGACGGAGACCTCCTCGAAGCCGGCGTCCCGGAGGAGCGCCTCGTACTCGCTCTTCGAGAGCGCCCCGGCGATGCAGCCGCAGTACGAGCCGCGCTCGGCGCGCTCGGCGGGGGAGATGTCGTCGTCGGAGACGATGTCGCTGATCGCGACGCGTCCCCCCGGCGCGACGACGCGGGCGAGCTCGCGGAACACCGCGGGCTTGTCGATCGAGAGGTTGATCACGCAGTTCGAGATCGCGACGTCCACGCTCTCCGCCGGCAGCGGCACCTCCTCGATCTTGCCCTTGAGGAAGTGGGCGTTCCGTAGGCCGGCCTTCGCCGCGTTGCGCTGTCCCAGTGCGAGCATCTCGTCGGTCATGTCGAGGCCCCAGACGACGCCGTCCGGGGCGACCTGCCGAGCCGCGCGGATCACGTCCGGCCCCGCACCGGACCCGAGGTCGAGCACCCGCTCCCCCTCCCGCAGCTCGGCGAGGGCGAGGGGATCGCCGGAGCCCAGGCTCATGACGCCGCTCGTCGAATCGAAGCCGCAACAGCCACCGTTCTGCGTCGCCGCGGCGGCGTAGTGCGCGCGCACCTGCTCGCGAAGCTCGAGGTTCATCGCCGTTCTCCTTTCAGGTCTGCCAGGGTGCCGAGCCGCTCGGCCGCGTCTGGGTCGATCGAGTAGTAGGCCCACACGCCGCGCTGCTCACGCGCGAGCAGACCAGCCTCCGTCAGCTTCTTCAGATGGTGGCTGACGGTCGGCTGCGACAGGCCGAGCGCGGGCGTGAGCTCACAGACACAGACGGGCTCGTCTGTCGTCGCGAGCACGTTGAGGATGCGCACGCGCGCCGGGTCGCCGAGCGCCTTGAAGAGCTGCGCAGTCGCCTCCGCCTCGTCGGCCGAGAGCGACGGCGCATCGAGCGGCCGGCAGCAGGCAATCACGGGCAACGCAGACATCGACATTCATCGATATAGCACATACATCGACGTGCGTCAATGTCTCTCCTGCCGCCGCCGTTTATGCTCCCGGCACCGACAAAGGGGGCTCGCGTGAGACGCATCGCTGTCACCGTCAACGGGGAGAGGCGGGAGGCGGAGGTCGAGCCAAGGCAGTTGCTCGTCTATTTTCTGCGCGAGCAACTCGGCCTGACGGGAACGACCGTCGGCTGCGACACCTCGTCCTGCGGCTCGTGCACGGTGCTGCTCGGCGGCGAGTCCGTCAAGTCGTGCACGGTGCTCGCGGTGCAGGCCGACGGCGCGGAGGTGACGACGATCGAGGGGCTGGCGCAGGACGGACAGCTACACCCTGTGCAGCGCGCGTTCCACGAGCAACACGCCCTCCAGTGCGGCTACTGCACGCCCGGGATGGTGATGGCCGCGGTCAGCCTGCTCGCGGAGCAGCCGAGCCCGAGTGAGGCCGACATCCGGCTCGCGCTCGAGGGAAACATCTGCCGTTGCACCGGCTACCACAACATCGTCAAGGCGGTCCAGGCCGCCGCGGAGGCCTGAGATGGCCACCGTCGAGAAGACCCAGGCGACCGCGATCGGCGCCTCTGTCCCGCGCAAGGAGGACCCGGAGCTGCTCACGGGCCAGGGCCTCTACGTCGACGATCTGACCGTTCCCGGGATGGTCTGGATGGCGCTCGTCCGCAGCCCCTACGCGCACGCGCGCATCGTCGAGGTCGACCTCTCGAAGACGGCCGCCGCCGAGGGCGTCGTCGCGGCCTACTCGGGAGAGGACCTCACGGGCGACATTCCCGCCCCTCTGCCCTGCGCGTGGCCGGTGACGGAGGACATAAAGATGCCCGAGCACTGGCCGCTCGCCCGCGGCAAGGCGCGCTACGCCGGCGACGCCGTTGCCGTGGTGGTCGCCCAGAGCCGCGCGCTGGCGAAGGACGCGGCCGAGCTCGTCGAGGTCGAGTACGAGCCGCTGCAGGCCGTCACCGACGTCGCCGATGCGCTCACGGACGGAGCCCCGCTCGTCCACGACGAGCTGGGCACGAACCGCTGCTACGACTGGGCGCTCTCGGCGGGCGACGTCGACCAGGCCTTCACCGACGCGGCTGTGACCGTCCACGAGCGCTACCGGCAGAACCGCCTGATTCCGGTCGCGATCGAGCCGCGCGGCGTCGTCGTCCAGCCCGTCCCCGCCCAGGGCGAGTTCACGGTCTGGTCGGCGACGCAGATCCCGCACATCCTGCGCGTGCTGCTTGCGATGACGCTCGAGATCCCGGAGGCGAAGCTGCGCGTGATCGCCCCGGACGTGGGCGGCGGGTTCGGCTCCAAGCTGAATGTCTACGCGGAAGAGCAGCTCGCCCTCGCGCTCGCGCGCAAGCTCGGACGTCCCGTGAAGTGGATCGAGGAGCGCAGCGAGGCCTGCGAGGCGACGATCCATGGGCGCGACATGATCCAGGAGATCGAGCTCGCAGCTACCGCCGAGGGCAAGATCACCGCCGTCCGAGTCCGGCTGACCGCCGCGATGGGCGCCTACCTCCAGCTCGTCACCCCGGGCATCCCTCTGCTCGGCGCCTGGCTGTACGGCGGCTGCTACGGCATCGACGCCTACGACTTCGCCTGCACGGGAGTCTTCACGCACACGACGCCGACCGACGCCTACCGTGGCGCCGGGCGGCCGGAGGCCACATACGCGATCGAGCGAGCCGTCGACGCACTCGCGCGGAAGCTCGACAAGGATCCGGCGGAGCTGCGCCGGCTCAACTTCATCTCGGAGTTTCCCGCCGACATCGCCTCCGGGTTGACGATCGACTCCGGCGACTACGGCGCAGCGCTCGACCGGGCGCTCGAGCTCGTCGGCTACGACAACCTGAGGGCCGAGCAGGCGGCGCGGCGCGAGCGCAGCGACCCGAAGCAGCTCGGAATCGGGCTCTCCACGTACGTCGAGATGTGCGGGCTCGCGCCGTCGCGGATCCTGGCTGCGCTCCGCTACGGCGCCGGCGGCTGGGACGCGGCGACGATCCGCTGCCTGCCGACCGGGACGGTCCAGGTGCTGACCGGTACCTCGCCGCACGGGCAGAGCCACGTGACGACCTGGTCGCAGATCGTCGCCGACCGGCTGGGGGTCGACGTCGACGCCGTCGAGGTGCTGCACGGTGACACGTCGGTCGTGCCGCTCGGCATGGACACATACGGCAGCCGCAGCCTCGCCGTCGGCGGCGTCGCCCTCTACCACGCAGCGGACCGAGTACTCGACAAGGCGCGCAGGCTGGTCGCGCACCAGCTCGAGGCGGCCGAGGAAGACCTCGAGTTCGAGGCCGGACGATTCTCCGTCAGGGGTAGCCCGGACCGCGGGATGACCGTCGGCGAGGCAGCACTCGCGGCCTGGACCGCGCATGACCTGCCGGAAGGGATGGAGCCGGGCCTGGAGGGGAGCTACGTCTACGACCCGCCGAACTTCTCCTGGCCCGCCGGCGCCCACCTCGCGGTCGTCGAGGTGGACACGGAGACCGGCGCTGCCGACCTGATCCGCTACGTCGCCGTCGACGACCTCGGCACCGTGATCAATCCGATGATCGTCGACGGGCAGGTGCACGGCGGGATCGCCCAGGGGATCGCGCAGGCGCTCTTCGAGGAGGCGGTCTACGACGAGGACGGGAACCTCATGACCGGCTCACTCGTCAACTACCTGGTGCCGTCGGCTGCGGAACTGCCGTCGTTCGAGCTGGATCGCACAGAGACTCCGAGCCCGACGAACCCGCTCGGGGTCAAGGGCGTGGGCGAGACGGGTGCGATCGGTGCGCCGGCCGCGGTGATGAACGCCGTCGTCGACGCGCTGGCGCCGTACGGCGTCCACGATCTCGAGATGCCCGCGACACCCGAGCGAGTCTGGCGCGCGATCTCGGGAGGTGCCGGATGATCCCCGACCGGTTCGAGTACGAGGTCGCGGAATCGGTCGACCAGGCGGTCGAGCTGCTCGGCTCCTCCGACGGGGGGAAGCTCCTCGCCGGCGGCCACTCGCTGCTGCCGCTGATGCGGCTGCGCGTCTCGCGGCCGTCGCTGCTCGTCGACATCGGCCGTCTGCACGACCTCTCGTACGTCCGCGAGGACGGGGACGCGATCGCGATCGGCGCGTTGACACGTCACCACGATCTCGCCGGCGACGCAACCCTCCGGACGCGGTGCGGGATCGTCGCCCACGCCGCGTCGCTCATCGGTGACCCGCAGGTCCGTCATCGCGGGACGATCGGCGGCTCGGTTGCACACGGCGACCCCGCTGCGGACATGGCGGCGGTGCTGCTCGCGCTCGAGGCGGAGCTGGTTGCCCGTGGCCCGGACGGCGAGCGGCGGATCACTGCCGGCGACTTCTTCCGGGGGGTGTTCGAGACCGCGCTCGGCCCCCAGGATGTCCTCACCGAGATCCGCGTGCCCGCACTGACCGGGGGCTGGTCGTATCTGAAGTTCCGCCGCCGCTCGCAGGACTGGGCGACGGTCGGCGTGGCCGCTGTCCAGGCGAACGGGTCCGCCCACGTTGCGCTGACGAACATGGGCGCGACGCCGCTACGCGCAACCGCCGTCGAGCAGGCGCTCGCGGGCGGGGCGGACGCCGCGACGGCGGCCGAGCAGGCCGCGGAAGGCACCGAACCCCCGAGCGACACGGGCGGGAGCGCCGACTACCGTCGGCACCTCGCCAAGGTGCTGACGGGGCGCGCACTCGCCGAAGCGCTCGGCTAGTCAGGCCGGGATCGGGCACCAGGAGGACATCAGGCCCGCCCAGTCCCAGCCCGCCGCCTCCGCGCCCGCCTCGTACGCGCTCTCCAGGAACTCGAGCAGCGTCTGGCGCGGATCGGCGCTGGTGCGGACGACCTCGTAGGGCAGCCGGGCGAGCGAGCCTGCGCCCTGGTCGGCCCAGAAGGCCTGGGCCGGTGAGAGCTGCCGGTCGCGCAGACCCGGCGGCTCGGGCAACGTGTAGGAGTAGTAGGTCGGCTCACGCACGTTCTTGTCGCCGGCCCAGAAGCCGAAGGAGACGACCTCGTGCGTGTACGCCTCCTGCGTGACGCGATCGGCGTCCGGCATCGCGGGCGCCCGCCGGCCACTGAACCGTGTCACAGCGAGGTCGAGCCCGTGCCAGAACAGGTGGACGGGGCTCTGCTTGCCGCAGTACCAGCCGCTGAACTCTTCGAGCACGCCGGCGCTCCAGTCGAGCACGCGCCAGAACCGCTCGACCGCGTCGGCGTCGTAGGATGCGTGCTCGCCGTCCTCGCGGAACGGCGTCGTCATCGTCGGCAGGCCGTACGGCTGCTCGAGGATCTTCACGTCGAGCTCGCCGAGCGCCGCGTGGAGACGGGCGTCGAAGTCGGCGACGGACAGCCCGTCGACGAGCTCGAAGCTGCGCGTCGCGCCCGCGGTCTCGACGACGAGCCGGTGGTCGACGAAGTCGAACCGGATCTCGAACGCAGTGCCGTCCGCCGAGTGCAGGACGCGAGTCGTCAGCCCCCGCACGCCGACGTAGAGCGGCACGTGCCACCAGTGGTTCTTCGGCGGCAGCGAGGCCATCTTCACCTTGCCGACGATCTGGACCCACAGGTGGAGCGTGTCCTTCGTCGGCTCCCATTGCTCGAGCGGGAGCGGGGGCAGCGGCCGCATCTAGCCGACCACGAACGCGACCTCGTCCACGAAGCACCAGCTCCAGTCCTCGCCGGGCTCGGCCGAGCGGGCGATCGGATGCTCCTCCTCGTGCGCGTGCCGGGATGCGTGCCGGTTCGGGGAGGAGTCGCAGCAGCCGATCTTCCCGCAGGTCTCGCACATGCGCAGGTGCAGCCAGCGCCCACCGATCTTCAGGCACTCCTCGCAGCCCTCGATGTTTTCGGGCAGCTCGGTGATGCGGATCTGGTCGAGGTGGGAGCAGGTCACTAGACGAACCTCTTGATGAAGGCGAGGGCGGTGTCGGCGACCTCCTGCCAGCCGCTGTCGATCGTCAGCGCGTGGCCGCGGCCCTTCATCTCTACGAGCTCAGTCACGCCCGAGTTCTTCTTCTCCTTCTTGTAGGAGGCCTTGACGACCGCCTTCGGCACGGTGTGGTCGTTCTCACCGTAGACGAGGAGCAATGGGCCGCGGTCGGGGTTCTTCGTGTCGACCTTCACCTCTGTCCACGGGTTCAGGTTCGCGGTCGCCGCCTGGAAGAGCGGCTTCCCGGGGGCGGGAACCGCGCACGACTCGTAGAGCTTCTTCGCCTCGTCCTCGTTGACCGCGTTCGCGAACGCGTAGCGGAACTGGTCGTACGTAAGCGGCACCGCCTTGTTGTAGTTGCCCGGCTTGCTCAGCACCGGCGACCCGGAGCGGAGCGCCGAGATCGGCAACGGCAGCACACCGCGGAACGGCGCCGGGGCGATCGCGACGGACGCAAACGCGAGCCCGCGGCCCGCGAGGATCTCGGTCATCAGGCCGCCGAACGAGTGTCCAACGATCGCGGGCCTCCGGTCGAGCTGCCGGACGACTACCTCGGTGTAGTCGGCGACGTCACCCACCGACTTGCCGGCGAAGACCTCCGGATGCTGCTTCGCCTCCGCAACGGTCTCCGGGTCGTCGGGCCAGCCGGGCGTCAGCGCGACGAAGCCGTTCTGCTCGAAGTGCTTGGCCCAGGGCCCCCAGCTCGCGGGCAGGAGCCAGAGGCCGTGGACGAAGACGACGGGCGTCGCGCCCGACGAGTTCGCACGCTCGATCTGCTCGGACTCGTGCTCGGTGATCGGGGCCGCTTCGGTCTTGGCGGGCATGATTTCCCTTTCGAACCCCCGGGGCGAGTTGGTCAGGACCGCACGCTACACGGCGGCGGGTCTAACGCGGCGGACGGAGGACCCCGGTCACCGCGACCGACATCGCACGTCGTCCGAAGTCCTCTCGCGACAGCTTCCTCACCAGCCCGCGGGCGGCCTCGGCCGGGTCCGGCCGCGGGATGCCGTCGCCTGCGATCGTGATTGGGACGAGCTCGCCTGCGACCCACGAGGCATCGCGTCCGAGGGTGACCTGGAGGATGCCGCTCACTCCGGCCACGCCGTCCGTGGCCAGCGTGTGGTAACCGACGAAGTTGCCCAGCGAGTAGGCGATCAGCCGACCGTGGTACCACTCCATTCCGCGCAGCACGTGCGGGCCGCTGCCGACGACGAGGTCCGCTCCCGCCTGCACGACCGCGTGGGCGAACGCGATCGAGTTGCCGCGGTTCTCACCGAGGAACCACTCGGTCCCGGGCCGCACGTGCAGGCGGTCGGAGCCCTCGCCGCCGACGTGCATCGTCACGACGACGAGGTCGGCCCACTCGTCGGCCTTGCGGA
>JBKOVL010000105.1:0-11436 GCA_046723895.1 Actinomycetota bacterium
GCGCAGAGCAGCGCGACGGCGTCGTCAGGGTTCGTGCCGACGTCGGTGTCGATCCAGAGCCGCACGCAGCGCCTCCTCGAGCATCGGGTGCGCGAACCGGTACCCGGCCTCCTCGAGCCGTACAGGGAGGACCCGCTGCCCCGTGAGCAGCAGCTCGTGCACGAGCTCGCCGCCGTAGCGGAGCTTCAGCGGAAGAAGCGGTGTCGGGATCTTCGCCGGCCGGTGGAGGACCCCGCCGAGCGTGGTGGTGAACTCGCCGTTCGTGACGGGGTTCGGCGCCGTCAGGTTGTAGGGCCCGGTGCTGTCGTCACGGGTGAGCAGATGGAGGATTGCGGCGACGTGGTCGTCGATCGCGATCCAGCTCATGTACTGCTCGCCGGTGCCGACGCGGCCGCCCAGCCCCATCCGGAACGGGAGCAGCAGGCGCCCGAGGAGTCCGCCGTCGCCCGAGAGCACGGGACCGGTGCGGATGTGCACGACCCGGATGCCGGCGTCCGCCGCCCGTTTCGTCGCGGCTTCCCATTGGCGGCACACGTCGGCGAGGTACCCGTCGCCGGGCGGGGATGCCTCGGTGAGCGACTCGTTGCCGTGCGGTCCGTAGTAGTCGACGCCGGAGGCCGAGATCAGCACCGCCGGCTTGTCGGCGAGACCGGCGAGCGCGCGGGCGAGAACGTCTGTCCCCTTCGTGCGCGACTCGAGGATCAGCCGCTTGCGCGCCGGCGTCCAGCGCCGGTCGCCGATGCCGGCGCCGGCGAGATGGACGGCCGCGCCGACACCCTCGAGCCCGGCGGCGTCGATCACACCCGAGTCGGGATCCCAGCCGAGCTCGTCGGTGCCGGCCGCGGCGCCGCGCACGAGCCGAACCGGGCGGTGTCCGGCCCGCGCGAGCGCGGGAACGAGCGCCGATCCGATCAGGCCGCGCGACCCCGTGATCGCGATGTCCATGCCGATAGCATGGACGTTTCCAGCGCCCCTAGCTCAACTGGATAGAGCAGCGGACTCTTAATCCGCGGGTTCAGGGTTCGAGTCCCTGGGGGCGTACCAGAACTGCAGGTCAGGCGCGTTGTCGCGGGAGGAGCTCCCCATGGCCACCGTCAGCGTTCGCTACATCGTGGACGACGTCGACGCGGCAATCGCGTTCTACACCCACGAACTCGCATTCGATGAGGTCATGCACCCGGCCCCGACCTTCGCCATGCTCTCGCGGGGCGACCTCAGGCTGGTGCTGAGCGCGCCCGGAGGCGGCCCTGGTGGCGGGCAGGCGATGCCCGACGGCTCCCTGCCGGAGCCCGGTGGTTGGAACCGGATCCAACTCGAGGTGCCGGACCTGAGCGCCACAGTCGAGACGCTCCGCGAGCACGGCGCGAAGTTCCGCAACGAAATCCTCACCGGCGTGGGGGGCAAACAGATCCTCGTCGAGGACCCGGCCGGCAATCCGATCGAACTCTTCGAACCGACGCTGCCGGAGGCGGAGCTGTCGCCGCGCGCCTGAGCTTCGGCCGTGCTGGGCCGCGGAGGCGCGAACATCGAAAGCCGACTATTTGCTCGGGAGCGATCGCGGGAGCCCGAACCATGGGAGCACGCCGTTCTCGAAGCGGGTCAAGGCGCAGATCCGGTCGCCGGTGAGGGCGAGGACGAAGAAGCCGACGCCGTGGCGAGCGCCGTTCGGGCCGCGTAGGTACGCGCCGAACGCCGGCTGACCGTTGGCTCGCGTCGGCACCAGAGCAAATCTCCGGCCCGCGCCGAAGATGCCGGCGTAGAAGCGGACCGCGAGGTCTCGGCCCTCGTATTCGAGGGGCATCGGTGGCATCGAGATGAAGACGTCGTGCGTCAGAAGGGCCACCAGCGCGTCGAGATCGGCGGACTCGTACGCGTCGACGAACTGGGCCACGATCGAATGTTCGACGGGCGAGTCGCGGGCGGGAGGCGGCTCGCGATCGCCGGTCGGCGGCCATCGCCGCCGGAGGCCTGCACGCGCCCGTTTGAGGGCGCTGTTGACCGATGCGACGGTCGAGTCCAGCATTCCGGCCACTTCGTTCGCACGGAATCCGAGGACGTCGCGCAAGATCAGGACGGCGAGCTGGCGGGGCGGCAGGACTTGTAGGGCGGTCACGAAGGCGAGGGACATGGATTCGGTTTGCTCGTAGCGGGCTTCCGGGCCGAGCGGCGCGTCGATCGCACCCTCGAGGAGAGCGTCGGGAAACGGCTCGAGCCAGACGACCTCGCCGAGTCGGGTCGGCTCGGGCGGTTCAACCCCCGGAATGTTCCACTCCTTCGCGGGTCGTCGGCCGGCCGAGCGCCGCGCGTTGAGGCACCGGTTGGTGGCGACCCGGTAGAGCCAGGTGCGGAACGAGGCGCGTCCCTCGAACCCTTCGAGGCCCTGCCAGGCAGACAGCAGCGTGTCCTGCAGCGCGTCTTCGGCATCCTGAAAGGATCCGAGCATCCGGTAGCAGTGCACGCGTACTTCTCGGAGGTGCGGCTCGGTCAGCTCTCGGAACGCGTCGCCGTCCCCGCCCCGCGCCCGCGAGATCAGATCCGCTGTCACCACCGTCACCGTTGCGTCGTCTTCTTCCCGCACCTTGTCGCACTTCCATCCTCTACAGACACCGGCCGAGGGGCGAACTGGGCGGTCGCTGGGCGCCCACTCTCCCGACGTCGCGGTGTCTACATCATCGACGGTCTGACGATCTGGACGTCGAGATGGCGAGAAGGGACCAGACATGATGCTGGAGGACAAGGTTGCGGTGATATACGGAGCCGGAGGCGCGATCGGCGGTGCCGCAGCACGCGCCTTTGCGTCCGAGGGGGCCAAGCTCTTTCTCACCGGGCACCGCCGGGCACCGGTCGAAGCAGTCGCTCAAGAGATCGTTTCCGCCGGCGGATCCGCCGAGGCGGCGGACGTCGACGCTCTCGACGAAGAGGCCGTGGACGAACATCTCCGGTCCGTGATCGAGAACGCGGGCGGCGTCGATGTCTCGTTCAACGCGGTCGGGATCCCGAATGCGGGGATCGTGGGTGTGCCGCTGGCCGATCTCGATGTCGAGCAGTTCTCCCTGCCGATCACGGCCTACGCGACGTCCTACTTCCTGACCGCACGTCTGGCGGCCCGGCGGATGGTCACCAACAAATCGGGGGTGATCATGACCGTCACCGCGCTCCCTGCACGAACGGGCACGCCATTGAACGGAGGCTACGGTGCGGCGATGGCCGCCAAGGAGGCGCTTACTCGAGATCTCTCCGCCGAGCTCGCGCCTCAGGGCATTCGCGTCGTCGGCCTGCGCCCGCACGGCATGCCCGAGACACGCACGATCAATGACATCCACGAGCTCAAGTCATCGGGAACAACCTATGAACAGTTCCAGGAGCATCTCGCAAGCACGACCCACCCGCGACGGGTGATGACGCTCGCGGAGATGGCGAACGTGGCAGCCTTCGTGGCTTCCGACAAGGCGAGCGGGATGACGGGAACTACGGTCAACCTGACCATGGGCAGCCTCGATGACTAGCGGCTGAGCACCGAGGCTTTGCTGAGAGCGAGCGCGCGTCCGAGCGACGCGACGAGCGCCCAGGTTCGCGAGAGCAGCGATTGGCGCGAGCGCTGGTTCGGTGCTGCGCGCCGGGAACGTCTCCGCATCGGAGCGCGGCGACATTGGATCTTCCTTGCTGTTCTGGGCGCCGGGTTCGCGCTGCGGGTCGTGACCCAGATCGCCTACCGGCCCGCCCTGCTGTATATCGACTCGTACCGGTACCTCGGAAACTTCAATCTCGACCCGGCGCGGAACTCGCAACCGATCGGCTACATCGCACTCCTGCTGCGCCCGGTCCTGTCGGTGGGAAACCTCGCCGTCGTCGCCGGCGTTCAGCACCTCCTCGGGTTGGGCATGGGCATAGCGATCTACGCCCTGGTGGTCCGGCTCGGCGCCCGGCGATGGATCGCCGTCCTCGCCGCCGCGCCCGTGTTGCTCGATGCGTATCAGCTCCAGATCGAGCAAAACATCATGTCGGAGACCTTGTTCCAGGCGCTCACCCTCGGTGCGATCGTGCTGATGCTCTGGACGCGTCCACCTCCCCTCCGAGCCCTCGCGTTGGGCGGAGCTCTGCTCGCGCTCGCCACTAGTGTCCGCTCCGTCGGCGTCGTGCTCGTCGTTCCTGCCGTTGTGTTCGCGCTGATCGTGGACACCGGCGGATGGCAGCGGCTCATCCGCGCTGCGACGATCGGACTGGCGTTCATGCTCGTCATCGCGACGTACGCCGGGTACTACTGGATCAAGGCCGGAGACGTCAGGCTGAGCCGCGGCGACGCGTACCTCATCTACGGTCGTGCCGCCACGATCGTGGATTGCCGCGGCCTCGACCTACCGGATTATGAGCGGGTGTTGTGTCCTCCGGAGCCGCTCGGTCACCGCCTGGGCTCCGATCTGTATGCGCACCACAGCCCGTATCCCTCGGAAGTCGTTCTGCCGCCCGGCAAGGCGCTTGACTCGGTGCTGCGCGACTTCGGGCGCCGCGTGGTCCTTCACCAACCACTGGACTACGCGAAGGCGGTCGCGACCGATTTCGTGAAGGTGTTCGCATTTCCACGCAAGACGTTTCCCGGCGACGTCGTCCTCGAACGATGGCAGTTTCAGACTGACTACCCGACGTTGGGGCTCGATCCCGCCGCGGCAACACGAACCTACGGCGGCGGCACACCCCGCGCCATCGAGCCTCTCGCCGTCTTTCTCCGCGACTACCAGCTCAGCGTCGGTTACCTGCCTGGACCGGTGTACGGCATCGCGTTCGTCGCCGCGCTGCTGGCGGCGGCCGGGGTCGGTCGGGCCCGCCGCTCGGGGTTGCGCGCTGCGTGCCTGCTCGCGGCGCTCTCCGGGCTCAGCGTGTTGCTAGCCGCCGACCTGTTCCACTTCTCCTGGCGCTACCAGCTCCCCGCGCTCACGCTGGGACCCCTTGCGGGAGCGCTCGGCCTGGCCGCCCTCACCGGTCGGGTGACACCAACCAGTCCGAGCTCCAATCCGGCTGCGGCTCCGCCGGACGCACCCGGTTCATCGTCCGTCGCCAGTTGACCAGCGGCAGCAGAGCCTCACGGTCGACGCGGTGCTTGTACCGGTCGGCGACGTCGAACATCGACGTGATGAGCGTCTCCGACAGTCGGTGTGGTGACAGTCCGAGCTCCACGAGGCCGCTGTGCACGACGTTGTAGTAGTGCGCCTCGGCTTCGACACGCGGGTTCTCGATGTTCTCGATGCTCGCCTCACCCGGGTAGGAGGTGGCGACGACCTTTGCGATCTCGGTCACGGTGAGACTCTCGGTCATCTGGTTGAACACACGGAATTCGCCTCGGTCAGCGGGCTGCTCGGAGGTGAGCCGCACGCATTCGACGGTGTCACGGATGTCGATGACACCTCGGGTCTGACCACCCTCGCCGTAGATCGTCAGCGGCTCGCCGAGCACCGACTGCACGACGAAGCGGTTCAGAACGGTCCCGAAGATCGCGTCGTAATCGAAGCGGGTGGCAAGTCGGTCGTCGAGATCGGTCTGCGGCGTCTGCTGCCCGTAGACGACCCCCTGGTTCAGATCGGTGGCGCGTAACCCCCAGACGCGGCACGCGAACTCGATGTTGTGGCTGTCGTGGACCTTGCTCAGGTGGTAGAAGGACCCCGGTCGTTTCGGGTACAGCACACGGTCGGTTCGGCCCTTGTGCGACAGCTCAAGCCAGCCCTCCTCGATGTCGATGTTCGGCGTGCCGTACTCGCCCATCGTTCCGAGCTTGACGAGGTGGATACCGGGGTCGGTCTCCTTGATCGCGTAGAGGACGTTCAAGGTGCCGATCACGTTGTTGTACTGGGTGTAGACGGCGTGCTCGCGGTCGATCATCGAATACGGCGCGGCGCGCTGCTCGGCGAAGTGAATGATCGTGTCCGGGTGGAACCGGTCGATCATGTCGAAGGTCGCGTGGGCGTCCGTCAGATCCGCGACGAACGTGTCGATCAGCCGGCCCGTGTGCTCGTGCCAGGCCTTGATGCGCGTGTGCAGCGGCGCAATGGGAACAAGGCTCTCGACGCCCATCTCGTGGTCGTACTGCCGGCGCACGAAGTTGTCGCCGATCGCGACATCATGACCGCGATCGGACAAATGCAACGCCGTCGGCCACCCGAGGTACCCGTCGCCGCCCAGAATCAAGATCCGCACTCCGGTTCCTCCACCTCTCGGCCGTTGCGCTTGGTCTGGCGGGACGGTCCGCCGGCTGGGCTACACCTTTCTTAGCATGCGATCTTGAGAGCAATGTTTCGTGTGCATGAGAAGACTGCAGCCTCGTCGCTCATTCTTGACTGGCCTTGTCAAGAATGTCCGGCAGCGCGTCTCGTTCGATGTCGTTCTCGGAGCCACGTCGTCGTGAGCACGCGCGCGTAGCGAAAGCCGTACAGGGGCCACCACCCCTTCTTGGTCTGGCCGTGCGAGCGTTTCCGCATCGTCATCGGGACCTCGACGAACCGAAAACCTTTCGCCAGCGCTTCCATGAGCAATTCCGACGCCTGGTACTGAGGCTGTCGCAGCGTGACGGCCTCGGTCACCTCGGCCGTCATGGCGCGGAAGCCGGACGACGTGTCGGTGATGCGCCGCCCCGTGAGGACGCTGGCGAGACTCCCGAAGAACCGTGAGCCCGATCGGCGGATCCGATCCGTCGTCTCCTGGCGTCCCAGCCATCGGGAGCCGACGACGAAGTCGGCCTCGCCGGAGACGAGAGGCTGCAGCAGCTGATCGATCTCGCTCCCGACGTACTGACCGTCGGCGTCCGTGGTGACGATGAAGCGCGCGCCCGCGCCGCGGGCGAGGGCGTAGCCGACGCGGAACGCCGCCCCCTGGCCCCTATTCCTCGGGAACGTACAGACGTACGCGCCATGGTCCCGAGCCACCGACGCGGTGCGGTCGGTGTCGCCGTCCACCACGACGATGCAGCTCGTCGGCAGGCCGCACGCCTGCGCCGGCAGCTCATCGAGCACTGCTCCGATCGCCGCTTCCTCTTCGTACGCCGCGATCACGACCACAACCGGCGTGAGCTCGAGTTGCCCGTAGTGGTCTCGGAACTCGGTGATCGCCGCGTTGTCCATCTCGTCGAGGCGAGGCGGCAGCAGTTGTTGCTTCATGGCGTCCGGGAGTCAAACGTCGAGGAGCCGGCAGCGTCAACTCTCCGTGACACCGGCCTCGTACACTCCCCGCCGTGCCGCAACTTGATCCCTTGGCCGCGTTCCGACTCGACGGACGCGTCGCCATCGTCACCGGAGCGAGCTCGGGGCTCGGCGCCCGCTTCGCTCGCGTGCTCGACGCCGCCGGCGCGCGCGTCGTGATCGCGGCCCGCCGGCTCGACCGCCTCGAGAAGCTGGCCGGCGAGCTCGACGACGCCGAGCCGGTTGCGTGCGACCTCTCCCATCCGGACGCGCCCGGCGCGCTCGTCGACACCGCGCTCGGTCGCTTCGGGCGCGTCGACGTGCTCGTGAACAACGCCGGCAAGGACGCCTTCGTCCCCGCCATGGAGGAACCGGTCGAGTCGTTCCGTGACGTCCTCGAGGTGAACCTCGTGGCGCCGTTCGCGCTGGCGCAGCTCTCGGCGCGCTCGATGGTCGAGTCGGGCACCGGGGGCACGATCGTCAACGTCGCGTCGCTGTGGGGCCTAGTCGGGGTGGGACAGATCCCGATGGCCAGCTACGCGGCATCGAAAGGTGGGCTCGTCAACCTCACGCGCGAGCTGGCGGCGCAATGGGCCCGCCAGGGGGTGCGGGTGAACACGCTGGCGCCGGGCTGGTTCCGCACCGAGATGACCGAAGGCCGCATGTTCGGCGACGAGCGCGCTGAGCGCTGGATCCGCAGCCGGACCCCCATGGGGCGCGGTGGCGACGAGCACGAGCTCGACGGCGCGCTGTTGTTCCTCGCCGGCGACGCCAGCAGCTTCGTCACCGGGCAGGTGGTGTGCGTCGACGGAGGGTGGACGGCGATCTAGGCGTTCTGTAGCTCGTGCAGGTCGACGAGGACCTCGGCGGGGTGCGCGGGGATGTCGGCGACCTCGTACGACGCGCGAATCACGCCCTCGGGGTCGATGAGGTAGCTGAGACGCTTCGAGAAGCTGACCTTGTCAGTGCCCGGGTCGCGCGTCTCGTACTGCACGCCGACCTGCTCGTCGTAGTCGGATAACAGCCGGAACGGGAAGTCGTACTTCTCGCTGAACGCCTTGTTCGCCTCGGGCGCGTCGAAGCTGATCCCGAGGATCTCGCAACCCATGCTCTCGTAATCTGCGGCCTGATCACGCAGGCCCTTCCCCTCGATCGTTCAACCGGGGGTGTCGGCCATCGGGTACCACCACAGCAGCACCCAACGGCCGCGCAGATCCGACAGCCTGACGGGATTGCCGTCCTGGTCGGGAAGCGTGAAATCCGGAGCTTCGGTACCGGGCTGGAGCACGGACGGACTCTAGATCACGCCGGGACCGTCGCGGCGCGGCGGAAGCGGCAGCGGTGGCTCGTCGCCCAGCTCGTCGAGCGTGGCAGCGTCGAGATCGGTCAGGAACGTGGCGTGGAAGCGGTTGATCACGTTCGTGACGCCGACTGTGAAACAGAGCTCCATCACTTGCTCGAGAGAAAGGTGGTGCCGAAGGCGCTCGAAGAGATCGTTCTCGATCGGCTCCATGCGCGTCGAGCGCCGCTCGTACTCGACGATGGCTCGTTCCGCATCGTCGTAGATGCCGGCGAGGAGCGCCGGGTGGTTGGCCACGGCCCGGAACACGTTGTAGTCACGCCCTGCCCCGGCGCGAAACGCACCGAGGATCTGCCGTACCCCCTAGTCGGCTGACTCGCCCTCGGGGTCGACGAGCGGCAGTCTGGCCATCGGGCGGTCGCCCTCAGACCGTCGCCTTCTCGAGGACGTGCACGGCGCACGCGGAGCCGAGCCCGATCACGTGCGTCAGGCCGACCTTGGCGTCGTCGATCTGGCGGTCACCGGCCTCACCCCGCAGGTGCGTCGCGACCTCGTACAGGTTGGCGACGCCGGTCGCCCCCAGCGGGTGGCCCTTCGAGATGAGCCCGCCCGACGCGTTGACGGGCGTCTCGCCGTCGCGCCACGGGCCGCGCTCGTCGATGAACTTGCCCGCCTCGCCCGGCTTGCACAGCCCCAGGTTGTCGTAGTGGATGAGCTCGGCCGTCGCGAAGCAGTCGTGGAGCTCGACGAGGTCGAGGTCGGACGGGTCGACGCCGGCCGTCTCGTACGCCTGGTTGGCGGCGTCACGCGTCAGCGTGTTCACGTCGGGTTGCACCTGATCCGTGTCGGTCCAGGGGTCGGACGTCATCACCGAGGCGGAGATCTTGACCGCCCGCTTGCGTTGCTCGTCGGAGAGGCTTTGCAGCTTCTCCTCCGAGACGAGCACGAGGGCCGCACTCCCGTCCCCGGTCGGGCAGCACATCAGCAGCGTGTTCGGGTACGCCATCATCTCGGCGTCCATGACCTCGTCGAGCGAGAACTGCTTCTGGTATTGCGCGAGCGGGTTGAGCGTGGAATGGGCGTGGTTCTTCTCGGCGACCTTGGCGAACTGCTCGAAGCCGACGCCGTCGTGCTCGCTGGCGTACTCCATGCCCGCCTGAGCGAACACGCCGGGCATGAGCGTGGTGCCAACCCGGCCCTCGACGCTCATCACCGATCCGTACCGGCCCGAGGGCTCGAACACGTTCTTGTCGGAGCGAGGCGCGCTACCGAGAAGGCCGGCCTTGCCCATCTTCTCGAGGCCGACCGCGATGCCGGTCTCGGCCTCGCCCGACTTGATCGCCATGTAGACGCAGCGGATGGCGGTCGCCCCCGTGGCGCACGCGTTGGCGACGTTGTAGACGGGCACGCCGTTCTGGCCCACCTGCTTCTGGATCCGCTGCCCGACGCCGCTGGCGGCTTCCATGAGGTTGCCGGCGCCCATGACGTCCATGTCCGCCATCGTGACGCCGGCATCGTCGAGGGCGGCGAGCGCCGCCTCGGCGCCGAGGTCGATGAGGTCCTTGTCGGGATACCGCCCGAACTTCGTCATCGACGCGCCCAGGATCCAGACGTCCCGCTCAGCCATGGCGTGCTCCTTCTCTCTCTCAGGCCGGCTCGTAGCCGAACTGGACGGCCTCGGTGCCCTCGTCGTCGACGCCGGCGACGGTGGTCGCCAGCCGGACCTTCATGCCGAACTGCACGACATCGGGGCTGGGCTCGACGTTCAGCAGGTTCGCCTTGACGACGCCGCCACCCGACAGGTCGACGATCGCCGACACGTACGGCGTCGGGACGCCCGGCGCAGCGCGGTGGACGATCGTGAAGCTGCGCACCTTGCCGTCGTCGGCGAGTCGTTCCTTCGAGAACGACCGGCCGCTGCACTTGGCGCACGCGTTGCGGCGATCGAAGTAGAGCGCCCCGCACGTGTCGCACCGGTTGGCGACGAGGTGCGGTGAGCCGTCGTCGAGCACGAGGTAGTCGACGATCGGAACCTGCTTGCCCATTCCCCCTCCTTGCTCTTTCCGCACGCTACCGCAGCCGCCGGAGCGCGAGACTCGGGGCAGAGCGAGCGTGGCGGAACTGGCAGACGCGTCGGCCTTAGGAGCCGGTGCCCTTCGGGGCTTGGGGGTTCGAGTCCCTCCGCTCGCACCGACGCCGAGGCGCGAGCAGCGAATGCTGCGCGCTACTTCTTCCGCTTCTTCTTGCGCCCGAAGAGGCGCCGCTTTCGGCTCTTCTTCTCGAACTCGGACAGGATGTCCGGCGCCGCCAGGTTGACGATGTCCTCGGCCTCGTCGAGGAGCGCGTCGACTTCCTTGCCCTGGGGCTCCGTCTCGGGCGGCTTCGCCGACTCGCCGAGGCTCCCGTACTGCCAACCGGCGTCCCAGCGTCGCTTCTCGAACTTCGGGCAGTCGTCGGGACAACGCCAGGGCGCGTCCGGCGCCAGGTCGAGGCGGCATTTCCGGACCGTCTCCCCGCTCGGGTAGGTCCGACTCTCGTAGTGGCGGCAGTCGGTGCGCATCGGCATGACCTCAATCTACTGGAGCGTCCCTCAGAGTCGACGCGGTCCGGCGCGACTCCCAGCGCGCTCTCAGGAGAGCCAGTCGGGCGCGCCCTCGAGCAGGTAGCGGCTCACCGCGAGGCAGCGCTCGAGCACGTCGCACGAGACCGCGTCGCCGTCACGGATGTGCAACAAGGAGACACGCTGGTGGGCGACGATGCGCAGCGACCGTTCGGGGGCATCGGTGGCCGCCGGGATCGAGTCGATCGCCGACACCTCGAGCGGCAGGTCGGGACCGCCCAGCCCCGCGAGCTCGGTCGCCAGCAGTAGCAGGTCGGGACCGTGCGGCAGCGGCGGGAGCGCCCACGTGAAGTTCAGGGGGAAGTGGAAGTCGTCGGGAGGATCGTCGCTCTCGGGGCGGCCCATCACCGCGT
>JBKOVL010000012.1:0-4635 GCA_046723895.1 Actinomycetota bacterium
TTGTTGCCCTGCATCACGACCTCACCGAGGGTCTCTCCGTCGGCAGGCACGTCGTTCATGTCCGCATCGACGACGCGGACGAGATCGGCGGTGACGAGGTGCAGTCCCTGCCGCGCCTTGAGCCGGGCCCGGCGCTGCACGTCCAGGCCATCCCACTCCGGGTTCCACTCGCAGATGGTGATCGGGCCGTATGTCTCGGTCAGCCCGTACACGTGGTTGATCATGAAGCCGAGCGCCTCGGTGCGCTCGATCACGGTGGGCGACGGCGGCGCGCCCGCGGTCGTGATCTGTACCGGCCTCGTGAGCCTTCTGGCCGTGTCGTCGGACGCGAGCATGACGAGGACCGTCGGCGCGCCGTTCAGGTGCGTGACACCCTGCTCCTCGATCAGCTGCCACACGAGGGCCGGGTCGACCCTCGGCAGGCATACGTGCGTCGCCCCGACGGAGGTCACCCCCCAGGTGAAGCACCAGCCGTTGCAGTGGAACATCGGCAGCGTCCAGAGGTACACGGACCGGGAGTCGATCTTCGCGTGCAGGACTTCCGAGAGCGCGTTCAGGTACGCACCGCGATGCGTGTAGACCACGCCTTTTGGCCGGCCGGTGGTCCCGCTCGTGTAGTTGATCGAGATCGGGTCGTCCTCGCTCACGAGCCGGTGCTCCGGCTCGCCCGGGCCTGCCGAGGCGAGGAACTCGTCGTAGTCGCCTCCCGTGCCGCAGACCAGCATCCTCTCGACCGGGACGCCCTCGACGAGGTGGGCGAGCGACTCGTGGGCGACAAGCACGCGCGAGCCCGACTGCTCGAGGATGTAGGCGATCTCGTTCGGCATCAGCCGGGTGTTGATCGCGACCAGGATCGCGCCCGCGCGCGGGACGCCGAAGTGTGCCTCGAGCAGCGGAGACACGTTCGGGGCGAGGAAGGCGACGCGGTCGCCGTGCTCGATCCCGGATTCCTGCAGGGCGACTGCAAGCTGCCGCACCCGCTCGCGAAGGCCGGCCCACGTGAGCCTCGTCTCCCCGTCGACGACTGCCGTTCGTTCAGGCAAGGCCCGCGCGCTGCGCTCCAGGAACGACAGCGGCGTCAGCGGGGTCAGGTGAACGGGGGGCACGGGGCTACTGTACGGCGCCCGAGCGGTGGCGTCGTGTGTCCTCACGTGTCCCGATGCGGTTTCCTGAGCGGGTTGGGCGAGCGGGCGCCCTTGGAAGGTGGATCCAGACGGTAGACGCTGCCCTTGTAGCTGGTGATGTAGATGCGTCCAAGGCCGTCCGTCCCGAGGCTGGTGGGTTGCTGCACCCTCAGCCCGAGTGGCCGTTCGGTAACCGTTCTCGCGGCTGGATTGATCGCGTAGATGCGACCGTCGCAGAGATCGGACCAGAGGTAGAGGCCGCCCAGCGCCGGGAGCCGGGGGTCGCGGGAGATGACCCCGCCGGTGATAGCGCACCGCCGTGATGAGTGCCGGTATTCGTACAGAGGCGGGGTGATCTTGGCGCCCGCGCAGGCTGTGGGGATTAGGACGTCCGGCGTGCTCGTACCCTCTTTGCAGGGCCAGCCGTAGTTGAGGCCGAGCTTGCCGAGTGGGAGCCTGTCGATCTCCTCGAAGGTGCTCTCACCGACGTCCCCGATCAGCATCGTGTTGCTTTGCGGGTCGATCCAGAACCGCCAAGGGTTTCTGAGCCCGTAGGCGACGATCTCCGGCCGCACACCTGCCTCCCCTACAAATGGATTGTCCCGTGGGATCGCATACGGGTCGCCGTGTCTCGGATCAATGCGAAGAATGCTGCCGAAGAGATCGTCGAGCGTCTGCCCGGTCGCGCCGACAGGAATGGCAGGTGGGTCGGCACCGCCGTCGCCGACAGCGATGTACAGATAGCGGTCGGGCCCGACCTGCATCATGCCGCCGTTGTGATTTGCGTTTGACTTGATGATCCGGAGAAGCAATCGCCCTTTTGGACTTGCGACATCGGGATCGACCGCTGATCGGTGGAACTCCTCAACGCGGATGTCGCCGTTGAGGTCGTTGTAGAACGCGTACAGGAGACCGCTGGTCGCGTAGTCGCGCGCGAAAGCGATCGACAGGAGCCCCTTTTCGCCGTCGTCGTTGACGACGGGACGCAGGTCGAGGAACGGCCGTTGCTGCAGCGTCCCGTGCTTGACCACGCGAACGAGTCCGTCTTGCTGGACGACCATAACGTGCGCGGCGTCTCCGGGCGGAGAGGCGACATCCGTCAAGGGACCGAGTCGGTTGACGACGGGGGTCAGCTTGGCGATACCCGCTGCCGGTTGCGTGGAGCCGGCCGGCGGAGCCGGAGCCGATCGAGCTTCCGACATCGTCGGCTGAGACTTCGCCGCTCCTACGCGCAGCACGCCGGTCATGCCCAGTGCGCGGTGGCCGGGGAGGCTGCGAATCCTGAAGTCCAGAAGCGTCACGGTCAGGTGCGCCGGAGGTCGACCGGTTTCGTCGGCTCGCGATCCAGCTGTTGACCCTTCGCTCCACGCGAAAAAGAGGCCGAGCAACAACAGCCCGAGGGCAACGGGTCCGATCCGAAGCCGGCGAGCGCGAGACCACCCGCTCATCGGGATGGACACTCGCTCATGCGTTCACTGCTCGTACAATCGCGCCTTTCGCAAAACTACCTGCACCTGCCCATCTCAGTACGGGGCGCGGACTAAAGTCGCTCGCCACTGGGCCCGCAGCCGCGACGCGCCGCCGGGACGGCCTACGTCGGGAGTAGGCTGCCTCTTGTGGACTCAGACGAAGCCGTAGTCGTCACCGTTGTCTCGAGCGGTCCCGAGGCCGACATCGTCTGCGGCCTCCTGCGGTCGGCGGGGATCGATTGTGCCTATCGCGACACCGAGGCGATCGAATCCTCCCTCGAGGAGTTCACGGCCGCCGGGCCGCGCGAGATCCTCGTGCACCCGTCCGACCTCGATGCGGCTCGCGAGCTCCTGGCCGACTCGACCACCGAGTGACCTGCCAGTGACCGCGAGGCGGAGCGTCCGCGCCCGCCGCCCGGGGCCGCGAGCCCGCTTCGGGAAAGGAGCTAGCGCAGGTCTTTGTTCGACTCCATGTCGAACCACATCGCGAACAGCGTGAACTGCGAGCCGAAGATCAGCAGCAGCGCGACGAGCACGCCTGTCGCGGCCGTGATCGCATACCCGAGTGCCCGCAGGACGACCAGGGAGATCCCGAGCCCGAGGCCGGCGAGGCTCATCACGATGCCGAAGGTGTAGAAGAAGACGAGCGGGTGGAAGTCGCGGATCACGTACTTCTCGCGTAGCCGCCAGAAGAACCCCTTCACGAGCAGCCACGAGATGCGCGGGACAACCGAGCGCAGCTTGATCCCGGAGCGCTCGCCGACGCCGTAAACCGGTCGCGACGGGACGTCCCGCACCCGGGCGTTGACGATGTTCAGGTGGACGAGCATGTCGTTCGGGAAGCCGTACCGGGCGTAGATGCGGTCGAGGTCGAGCTGCTCGAGCGTGCCGCGCGCCAGTGCGGTGTAGCCGGACTGCGAGTCCGCGACGTGCCAGTAGCCCGAGGCGATCTTCGTCAGCAGCGAGAGGACGGCGTTGCCGAGGTAGCGGTTCCTCGGGATCAGCTCCCACGCCTGTCCGGTGATCAGCCGGTTCGCCTTCGCGTAGTCGACCTCGCCACGGGCGACCGGGGTGACGAGCGCTTCCAGGTCGTCCGGGTCCATCTGGTTGTCGGCCGCCATCACGCAGGTCACCTCGATCCGCTCCTCGAGCGCACGGCGGTAGCCGGTGATGATGGCGGCGCCGACGCCTTGGTTCCGCTCGTGGACGAGGACGGCGATCCGGGGATCGACGGCGGCGGCCGCGTCCGCCCGTTCGCGCGTCGTGTCGCTCGAGGCGTCGTCGACGACGTAGACCCGGTCGACGAACTCCGGGATCCCGTCAAGCGTCGGGGCCAGCAGAGCCTCCTCGTTGTGGGCCGGCACGACGACCGCCACACGTTTCCCCCCGAACATTTACTCCCCGGCGCGGCGCGCCGCGATCGGATCCCAAAGCAGCGCGGCGAGGACGCCGACGATCAGCCCGATCAGGCCCCCGACCGCAGCGCCGGTGCGGCTGTTCGGCCCCGCGGTCTTCGTCGCCGACGCGGCCGAGACGATCCGGCCGCGCTCGATGTTCTCGGCGAGAGAGAGCTGCTGCGTGATGTTGAAGCGATCCTGCGAGAGGCCCACCTGCTGGGCAAGAGCCTGTGTGATCACCGAGTTGAGGTTTGCAAGGGAGACAAGCTTGTCAGTCGGGCTGATGCTCTTGTCCGACAGCACCTGAGCCTGGGTGGCCCGCGCCGAGGAGAGCCGGTCATTCACCGCCTGCAGCTGGGCTGTGTCGTAGGCGAGCTGTTGCTTCAAGGTCTCGATCTTCCTGTCCTGGTAGGGCGCGACCTTCATGATCACCATCTGGGCGAGTACATTTGCCGCCCTCGCGATCTTCGCGGGTGGCGACCCCGTGACGCTGATCGACATGAGCGGCGCAGGCGTGCCGACCTTGGCGCCCGTGATGCCGGTCAGCGCCTTCGTCTCGATGTGATTCCGCAGGCGCGAGGGCTTGAGGCCGACCCTCGAGGCCACGCTGCGGATCGTCGAGTCCGCATCGACGTAGTTCGTCAC
>JBKOVL010000077.1:0-3419 GCA_046723895.1 Actinomycetota bacterium
GTCTACGCCCTGTCGGTCCTCGCGTTCAGCGTCGTCGGCTTCGTGCTGCTCTACCTGATGCAACGTATCCAGAGCGGCCTGCCGTTCAACCCGACCGACATGGCGAACGTGGCGCCGGCGCTGTCGCTGAATACCGCAGTCAGCTTCATGACGAACACGAACTGGCAGAGTTACGCGGGGGAGAGCACCCTCAGCCATCTCACCTCGATGACGGGGTTGACCGTGCAGCAGTTCGTGTCGGCGGCCGCCGGCATGGCGGTGATGGCGGCCCTGATCCGCGGCCTGTCGCGCGCCGGTCAGCGCACGATCGGGAACTTCTGGGTGGACCTCGTGCGGACGACGATCCGCATCCTGGTCCCCATCGCGTTCGTGTTCGCGATCGTGCTCGTCGCTACAGGCGTGATTCAGAACACGCACGGCTTCACCCAGGTGCACACCGTCGCCGGCGCCACACAGAAGATCCCTGGGGGCCCGAACGCCGGCATGGAGGCGATCAAGCAGATCGGCACCAACGGCGGCGACGCATTCAACGTCAACTCGGCGCACCCGTTCTCGAACCCGACCAAGTTCAGCGACTTCCTCGAGCTCTACGCAATCCTCATCATCCCGTTCGCCCTGGCCTTCACGTTCGGACGCATGGTCAAGGACAAGCGCCAGGGGTACGCCGTGTTCTCGATCATGTTCGTGATCTGGCTCACGGCGAGCCTCCTCACGATCTTCCTCGAGGTTGGCGGCAACCCGAAGCTCGACTCACGCGGTGTGGGGGTGACGCAAAGCGTCAGCGCGACCTCGCCCGGCGGCAACGCCGAGGGTAAGGAGGTCCGGTTCGGTCCGACCGCATCCGGACTTTGGGCCGCGTCCACCACGGGCACGTCCAACGGCTCGGTCAACTCGATGCACGACAGCTACACGCCGGCCGGCGGCATGGTCCCGCTCGTGCACATGAAGCTGGGAGAGGTGAGTCCCGGCGGGGTGGGCGTCGGTCTCAACGGCCTGCTGATACTCGCCATCCTCTCGGTCTTCATCGCCGGCCTCATGGTCGGCCGAACGCCCGAATACCTCGGCAAGAAAATCCAGGCCACCGAGGTGAAGCTCGTCGCGATCTACATCCTCGTGATGCCGGCGGTCGTCCTGATTCTCATCGCCATCTCGACGTTCGTGAGATCGGTGAGCGACGTGTCGCTCCTCAATCCGGGAGCCCACGGGTTCACTGAGCTCATCTACGCGTTCACATCTGCCGGGAACAACAACGGCTCTGCCTTCGCGGGCATCACGGCGAACACGGCATGGATGAACACCGCGCTTGCCGTGGCGATGTTGGTCGGGCGGTTCTTCCTCATCATTCCGACGCTCGCGCTCGCAGGCCTGCTCGTTCGCAAGCGCCGCGTTCCACCGTCGGCCGGCACGTTCCCCACGCACACGCCGCTCTTCGTCGTGCTGGTGATCGGGGTGGTGCTGATCGTCGCTGCCCTGACGTTCCTACCCGTCCTCGCGCTCGGTCCCATCGTCGAGCAACTGAAGATCTGATCGAGGAGCATCAGTCAATGGCCCGCGAATCCAAGCTCGTGGAACCCCAGATCCTGCGGCGCGCGATCGTTGACAGCTTCATCAAGCTCAACCCGCGCGCACTGATGCGCAATCCGGTGATGTTCGTCGTCGGTGTCGGCTCGGTGCTCACGACGGTCCTGTTCTTCAAGGACTACAGCTCGTCCTCGACCAACGAGAATGTTTTCGTCGGACTCGTGGCTCTGTTCCTTTGGTTCACCGTGCTGTTTGCCAATTTCGCCGAGGCCGTCGCTGAAGGGCGGGGGAAGGCGCAGGCCGAAACGCTCCGGAAGACCCGCTCGGAGACTCCGGCGCGGCGACGGCGGCCCGACGGCACGATCGACGAGGTCCCGAGCACCGCGCTCGACATCGGCGACGAGTGCATCGTGACCGCGGGTGAGGTCATTCCCAGCGATGGCGAGGTGATCGAAGGCATCGCGAGCGTCGACGAGTCGGCGATCACCGGCGAGTCGGCGCCCGTCATCCGCGAGTCGGGCGGCGACCGCTCAGCAGTCACCGGTGGCACGCGGGTCCTGTCCGACGAGATCGTCGTGCGAATCACAGCTCGCGCCGGCGAGACCTTCCTGGATCGGATGATCGCGCTCGTCGAGGGGTCCGAGCGCAAGAAGACGCCCAACGAGATCGCGCTCAACATCCTTCTCGCCGGCCTCACAATCATCTTCCTGCTTGCGACGGTCACGCTCCAGCCGTTCGCGATGTTCTCCAACGCCGAGCAGACGGTCATCATCCTCGTGGCGCTGCTCGTGTGTCTCATCCCGACGACGATCGGCGCGCTGCTCTCTGCGATCGGCATCGCAGGCATGGACAGGCTCGTCCGCCGGAACGTGCTCGCCATGAGCGGCCGCGCCGTCGAGGCCGCCGGAGACTGCGCGACGCTGCTCCTCGACAAGACGGGCACGATCACGTTCGGAAACCGCGAGGCCGACGCGTTCATCCCCGCCAAAGGCGTGACCGAGCAGGAGTTCGCCGACGCCGCACAGCTCTCGAGCCTGGCGGACGAGACGCCCGAAGGGCGCTCGATCGTCGTGTACGCGAAGGAGCGCTACGGGATCCGCGAACGCGAGCTCGTCGGCGCGGATCTCGTTCCGTTCACCGCGCAGACCCGCATGAGCGGGCTCGATATGGACGGTCGGTCGGTGCGCAAGGGCGCGGCCGACGCGGTGCGCCGCTGGGTGGAGGAACGGGGCGGCACTGTCCCAGCTGAACTCGGCGACACGGTCGACTCGATCGCGGCGCAGGGCGGAACGCCGCTCGTGGTCGCCGAGGCCGGCGCGGCGGAGGGTTCCCCCCACCCTCCGCGCGCGCTGGGTGTCGTCTATCTCAAGGACATCGTCAAGCCCGGCATCGCGCAGCGGTTTGCCGACCTTCGGCGCATGGGCATCCGCACGGTCATGATCACCGGCGACAACCCCCGTACGGCGGCGTTCATCGCCACAGAAGCCGGCGTCGACGACTTCCTCGCCGAAGCGACACCCGAAGACAAGATGGAGCTCATCAAGAGCGAGCAACGCGGTGGGCGACTCGTCGCGATGACCGGCGACGGTACGAACGACGCTCCGGCACTCGCGCAGGCCGATGTCGCGGTGGCCATGAACACGGGCACTCAAGCGGCCAAGGAAGCCGGGAACATGGTCGACCTCGAGTCCGACCCGACGAAGCTCATCGACATCGTCGAGATCGGCAAGCAACTGCTGATCACCCGCGGCTCGCTCACGACCTTCTCCATCGCCAACGACGTCGCCAAGTACTTCGCGATCATCCCGGCGATGTTCGCCGGCTTCGCGAGTTTGAGCGTTCTCGATCGTCTGAACGTCATGCAGCTCCAGACCCCACGGTCCGCCATCCTGTCCGCC